>MHBM01000025.1 GCA_001804885.1 Lentisphaerae bacterium RIFOXYA12_FULL_48_11 | reverse complement strand
TGGTCTGATTTATACGGGATAATCAACGCTACTGCCGATCCCGACGGGGATGGGGTAAATAATCTCAATGAGTTCATCAGTGGTACGGATCCAAACAGTTCGAACGATTACATGAGAGTGACTTTTATGGATCTGACGAATTCGGTGGATATTCAGTTAAGTTTTCTTATGGGGTCGAACCGTAATTATCAGGTTCTTGCAGCGGAAAGCGCAACTAACAGCAAGGTTATGCGAGCAGTTGGATCAACCATGTCGACCCAGAAATCTGTTGATTGGATGGATTCAGGGGCCGTGAACAGCTGTTCAACCCTCCATCGTTTTTACCAGGTTGCAGCTGAAATGGGCGGAATCACATATACCAACAACGAAGAATGGGCAATGTATGTGCAGCCACGGGTGGCGGGTCGCTGGCAGATGGCAGGAATACCGGTTGATTTTGAATCTTCCAGCGAGAACACGCTCACCAATACATTTGGCCGTCAGCTGATGAGAGGATTTATGCCGGTGTCAGGTTTAGATACAAATGGAGATCAGTTATACGTGTTGGCGGATACCAACAAGAATTTTACACGGCACTGGGTAACGAACTCGGAATGGTGGGCTCTCGGTCCAAATGGACCAGAGGCCACGAATACGGCAATTGGGTCAATGACTGGTTTCTGGGTACAGAGGAAAGGAACTTTTAACACGAACGCAGTATTTGCGGGAAGGGTTAGAACGAATTTGACATATACCGTTGCTGTTTCCAATGGATGGAATCTTCTTTCCTGGCCGTTTAAGATTGATAGGACGGAAAGCAATGGGCTTGGTTCTCTGGATGTTGGTTGGGGGTTTCTGAAATGTGGGGGTGTTGGAAATGGTGATTCTGTGTTGGCAGATACGACAATGCTGGTAGAAGGTAATAGTTGGAGACGTTATTACCTGCTGAATGGCTTTACCAACATTGCAGTTAACGGCAGATGGTGGGACTATACAAGAGGTGGCTATGCTGATCTTACAATGAGCGCCGGCCAAGGTTTCTATTATTTCCATAAAGGATCAGGTTTTACGTGGACCAACAGCTACGGGCCGTAATTCAGTCCAACGAATCAAGGTTTGATGCTAGAACCTATCTCAAAATCAGATTTTGGTGGAGTGTAGGGCGGAGGGGATGCCATTCCAGCGAACACGCCGCGGCAGTGGCCGCCGGATGTCGTCGAAGTCAGGAGGCGTCGGCTATTTCGCCCCGCGTGAGCGGCACGTTTAATATACCGACGCAGGAAGACGAGCGACAGGACCCTGCGGGGACTTTGAGGGAATATAAAACATAAGATAGTGATTCACTTAACGAGAAGAACATACACGGCGAGGCAGACGACAGCTATTTCTCATAGTATTCATGGATGGAGATGGGTTGTCCCTTGCTGCCCCGCCAGGCCCGAGCCCGAACACGCAAAAACCACGGGTGAGGGCGCGATACAGGTTACGAGCCCTATATTGAAACTGTCCTGCGGGAAGATGTGCCCGGAAATAATATCCACAATCAAGCGGGTATGGAAAGGAATAAGGGTAAAAGTTCTGTAACTAGGTATTAGGCGTGATTTCGTATACTAATTCGATGTTCAAATTTTCGAATATTAGAATTTTGTGTTGATTTACTATGTATCTTAATATAAAAATTAATTGATCAATATAGGGGAGGGTTTCCAATGAAGAAACTAAAACCAGAACGTAATTCTCGGGATAGTTTGCTAAATCAATTGCAGCCTCTTAATGTTTCTTTGATAGATGTTCCCAAGGAGAGCCGAGACAAGGTAATATGCAATATAAAGAGTTCTGAACGCTCTTGTGGCCTCTGTAAAATAGTACTTGGCTCTGGCTGATACTGGGCAATGATTTGAATGATGTTATTGTGCCTAATACGCGTAAGCGATTTGTGGTTATACCGAATTCCTCTCTTGTTCTCATTGAGTCGTTAAAAGGATACCGTCTTTTTTGTGCTTCTACTTCAATACTTTTTAATTGTCCTGTTTCTACTTGGGAAGAAGCTTACGATTGTGCAGTTCGAGTGAGCCAAGAATGGTCTTACAATGAGTTATCTCCCGCTGATAATGATAAAGGTATTTGTGTCACTCTGTGTTTAACCCAAAATTGTAATCTATCTTGTCAATACTGTTATTTAAAAGGTGATTATCCTGATTGGACCGTGAACGTTAATACCCAGAAGGATACTTTATCTACAAAAGTAATGTGTTCTGAGATCTTTGATCTAATAAAGACACATCCTGTGAAGTTAACTATTAATTTCTTCGGAGGCGAACCTATGCTTCATAAAAATAGTGTAATCGAAATAGCAGAATACAGTCACGCTATTGCGCAGGAACATAATGTCACGTTAGAAATAGGGTTGACTACTAATGGTACGCGCCTGAATTCATCTTTTCTTGATTGGGCAAACCGAAACAATATCCGAATTATGGTGTCTATAGATTCACCTCGAGAACTTCATGATAAATATCGGGCTAGAGGGAATCCCAAGGCGTCGTACAAAGAAATAATGGCACGAATCAGAGGTTATGAGAAAGATGTTATTGCTGTCACTACCATAACCCATAAAACCCCTTCTGTTATGGAATCATTAGCACCTTTGCTGGAAGTCGGGTTTAGAGAGGTGTCATTTAATTTAGTACATACGCGAGATCCTGATTTGCGATGTCAGGCAGGTGATATTGAAAAGTATTTATTTGAATTAGAAAGATGGGAGAACTGGTTTTATGTAAACAAAAAACGAATAGGTAATTTAAAGCAGATTCATGATCTTATTGCTAAACGAGAAATAAGAATGTCGCCTTGTTCTTCAGGTAAGAATTCCTATGCGATTACACCAGAAGGAAGAAGATATTTTTGCCATAGTTGTGCGGGAAACCCTATATTTGAATTGGATTTACAAAAAAGACCCGTATCAGAAGAATTAAAATCATATCAAGCCTCAAAAATAAATAGGTCATATTGTGCGAATTGTTGGGCTTATAGAATTTGTGGCGGAGAATGTTGGCTTATCCAGTGGAAATACAAAACGAAAGAAAAGACTATTCGATGTGAACTAGTGCGAGGCATAATAAGATTGGCTTTGTCAATCTATGATTAATAGGGCGAAAATAAAATATAATCAGAATTTATCATGCTTTGAATATCGTATCGTCCGTCATAAGCATAGTGTGTCTGAGATAATCAATCCGTATGTACAGTGTAGCTATGGATGCACTTATTGCTATTGCCGCCACATTCGGCGAAAACTGCGCAATAAACTTGGATATGATGTCAGGGATGTAGATATAGAGCGCTGGTCTAATATAGCTGAATTGCTCAAAGACAATCCTAAACACACGCATACTTTCATCGGAACAGCTGTTGATCCTTATTCTCTCTGGGAGGAACAATTGGGTGTTACTATGTATATTTTGAAAACATGTGCCAGCTATTTCAGGAAGGTTGTTATAGCGACTAAATCTCCAATGATTCTGCGAGATATTTCGATTTTGAAATCATGCCATGATACACTGGTGTTTATCTCCTTGCCATCGACATTTTCTGAATGGTGTTGTGTGTTTGAGCCTTTTGCTCCATCTGTAGAGAGTCGTATAGATTGTATAGAAAGACTATCGAATAACGGAATAGATGTGGCTGTTTTCATGGCTCCTATTATTCCGAATGAGAATGATAGCGAGAAGAACATTTACGAGACATTTCTCAGAGTAAAAGCAGCGGGAGCGAAATTTGTTATTATAGGTTTGGCTGCAAGCGAGACGCCTGGCATAGGGATGAGTCCTGATAATAATTGGTCTATAAACATGTATTCTCGAATCATTTCTCTCAGTGAATCTTGTCCGGAATGCCCTGATGTCGATAAGTACATGGGTAATAAATTAGGGCCTGTTATCGCCCAGTCATTATATTTTCCCGTTGAGAAGCGAGGGGTAGGAATTATTACCGATCTTGTCGATGGTAGCGGTAGCGATTCAGAGGTGAGGCATAAAGATGGCTAATGTAGAATATTATTTTTGGATACCTATCCGCCGAATATGGATGTTGTTACTATTTCCCATGGGATAATCGCCGTAATGGATTTAGTGGAAAAGATGAAGCAAGTAGAAATAGTATTTATTGAAAGTTCTTTCCTGGGACAAAATGACTGCGGCAAGGTAAGCATCCGCCATCGCACCCCCTTGCCGGAGGAGGCATTACGGCATATCCGAGACGCTCAATCAAGCGATAGTATTCGTAGTAAGAATATCGTGTGTTCCAGACGCTTAGGCTTTGCAGACATGTCCAGCCGTGTCGAATTACTGACTTCTCACTAAATATGGAATCCATGATGCGTCTCAAATATCTTTGTATCTTTTGATAGGGTGGATTGGTTTGTCCAGTCTGGTAATTTCACGGACAAGTTCCATGCAATCTGACAATAACCAATCTTCATACTGCTGTGCCGCTTCCAGAAGGCGTTCTTGTTGGTCTTGAAATATGTATTTGAGCGATTCCAGGGCATTTCGAACGGTATTATCCTTCAAGGTGTCTCGGCAGAGCATGCATGTATATTCATTGCTGATAAACCGGTTAGGATTGAGAAGGGGAATAGTATTCCTGAGATAGTCAGCCAGTCCTAGGCGTTTGTGTTCACGCCAGTGGGGTTCTGTCGCCTTGACCATATCAATGAAGCATTGCGTACATTCGCAGTGAATGTTCTTTGACGCTAAATCATCAAGAATTGCTGACTGTGTCTTTATGGCATTGGTCATAATTGTCATTGATCCATCATCCGGACCGATAATATTGATTTCGCCGTTGTAATGCCTGTCTTTGTCTTTAAGGCGAATAACAGGTACAACTATTACTCCCCCAAAGCTGAAAATATGAATCAAAGACGGCAATGTCGAAATGAAGGCAGATTTCCTCTCCGGTATTGGCAGCATGACTTGGTTCAGGAAAATGAGAGCTTCACCGACCAGTCTGTGCGCATCAGGCGGCAGACCTAGGGTGAAAAGAGATTCCAAGTGTTCTTTCTTGATTTTTTTCTCCAGATCATACTGAAGATGCGGCCATAAGTCCCAGCATGTTCGCCATTTCCTTGGCCCCGTTAGGTTCCCTATCTCTGCCACTATTTGTTCCCCAAGTCCTGCTCGCGCGGGTATGACATGATGCAGGAGGAATAAAACAGCCCTTGCTGCTTCCCGCTCTGCTTCCTTATCATCGTTGAATCCATTTGCAGAAACACTTAAAGTTCTGGCCTTAAAAGCAAGGCTTTCCGCGAGTTGCTGGATGTTATGTTTTGCCGGTGGAAAATATTTTGGATCAGGTGGAAATCCTGCCTGCAATGTAAGACCAAGAAGATAGCTTGCCTCCATAACATCGTTGAACCTGAGAGCTTCGGGCATACGCCGGTCCAGCAATGTAAACCGCAAATGCATTAGCTGTGAAGGCTGCAAGGATGTGGTGTCACGATGATAGAGTTCGTGACTCTGAATTTGAACAAGCATGGAGTCAGGACATTCCGGCATAATCCATATCTGCCCCAGCGCAGGAACAAATTTTGCAAGAAACTTCTTTTTTCCAAGGGGATAATTATAACTTGAGGATATAGGAGTGCGTGGTTTGATGTTGGGCCGTTCGTTTATAGCGGGTTGAATATGAGTGCTATTCTGAACAGATATAATCCTTTCAGAAATCTCCTTCAAACATCCCTGTTTTAACCATACGTCGTAATTTGCAGCGCTTTTCAAAAGTCTCATTTTGTCTGGCGTGGTGAGATCTCTTAGTTTTGCTGCTCCCTGGAGAAACTTCTCGTCGGACAGGGCAGACCTGCAAAGCGCACATCGATGTATGCCTTCGCCTGGATCGATAATCCTTTTCAGCATGTAGGGCGTAAGTTCCAGCATTTCATGTAGTAGATATGGCTCTGAGAATTGTCCCTTGCGTTGGAGTAACTCCTTGATGAAGGCGAAACAATTCAAATAATAATACAAGGCTGAACATTCCTTGTTATGCGGTTCCGGCTGATTTAGATTTATTCCGTGCCTGGCAAATGCCGTGGTTGAGGACCGCATGTTACTCTCTGTAAAATCCCAGGTGTCGATGTCTGCACTGATTAGTTCATGTTTCTTCTTCAGCCATACCAGCCTGACTTTTCGGTAAATCCCCAGAGTAAGAAGGCTCAGTAATACCGGTGAAGTTGCCGTCAATATCTCGACAGGAGTTATCAGGAACTCGTTTACTACTTCAATTGCTTTTACCAATAATTCATGAGGGTCGTTTGGTCTACGGAGCGTGAAACCCAGTGTTTCAGAATGCTGTGTCTTTATCTGTTGAGCAAGATAGGCTATGAGCCCCTCATAAAGCTCATGACTTGTCTGCCAGTTCTTTTCGGGCGAATACTTCTGGATACAATCAACAATACTGTTGCCATGGTCTGGTTTCAGGGGAACAATATTTAACAAAACCGCTTTGAGCACCCATAGCGCCTGGTGATCAGCGCGTTCCTGGCTGGAGCCGATATTTCCATGTGATGCGAATTGTAGTGCAGTTTCGAGAATGCGCATACCAAGCGCCTTGAAAGGCGAATGAACAGGGGGCGGATGGTTCAAGTCTATTGGTTCTTTATGAGTAAGAGGATATGCCGCAAAATAGAGCGCCTCGATAAGGTCGCGGAATTCGTTATGCCTGGGGAGATTGTCGTTGCCCGAAAGATAATTCAATAAAGGAAGAATTTCCGAAGGATGAAGAAATGTCTCTGTTGCATGAACGAATTCTTCCTGTAATGCCTGTTTAACTTCGTGTTTGGAACAGGCCGGATTGGTCCAAATGTGATGAAACTCTGGAACGTAAACAGCAACGAAAGCCCGTTTCCGGCCCGATACCAGGTAGCCGCGAATATCTCTATCGCCATTTACATCATGCATGCCGTTTTCGCTTCGGACGCAGTTTCTCTGTGGCAAGATCATGCAGTTCAGCAACAAGATTCGCACGCTCTTTTATTGGGATATCGTCATTCATGACAATATCCAGCAGACCCAGGAGTTCCTCGCACAAGCCATTCTCGGCAGCCTGTTCTTCCTCGGAAAGCTCTGTCTGCTCGCAAAAATAACCTTCAGTGCCAGTAGCTTGAATCTCGGTTGGTTCAGTCGGGGTCCTTATTTCGTCGGATAGTTGCTTGAGGAAATCCGCTAATGTAATCTTTAGGTCAGCCGCATTTTGTTTTTCTGAAAGCACTTTCTTCCAGTTCCTTACCAGGCTTCCGCAATATTTGCATTTTGCGATATGAGCCATGCTGTCTTCGGATATGGAAGCCCCGGCGGCCACATGCCGAAGAGCTTCTAGCTTTAAGCATGATTCTGTGCGTTTGAACTCGGAAGCAATGTGTTGTTCAATACTCTTTGCGTAGTCCTTTATCAGATTGTCCAGGCTGGATGTTGGTTTTGAACCTTTCATGGGGAAAACACCTTTCTTTTTAAGGCATTCACGCATCTGCGTTTCCGCGAGATTACGTCGTTTCGATATCATTGCAATAGAGATTCCTTCTTCTTCGGCGATTTGTTTCAGGGTAAGCTCAAAAAGGCGACATTTCAAAAGAGCAGCAAGATATTGTTGCTTTAATTCCTTAAGACATCCCTGCAATGCAATGTGCCGGTCATCTTTAGGGTCAAGTGCCGGGCCGTAATGGCTTTTTTGGTCCTTAATCCAATTTTCTCTTTGAGTATGGATACGGTCCCGGCGTCGTAATGCTTCTATACATAGATGGTAGGCTGTTTTTCGTAACCATCCCTGAATTGATTTATTACGATCGATGGATATTTCTGTAAGCCGGATAAAGCTTTCTAAAGCAATATCTTCTCCAAAAGCATAATCATGCAAGATGGAACCACAGTAGGCTGCCAATTTCGAGAAGTAATCATTAAAGAGTTTGTTGAACTCGTCATTATTTATCCGATTACCAGAGGCTGAGTTTATACTGTTATTGTCGGCTGTCATCGTAATTCCTCCCCGATGGAAATCTTTATTCGCAAATAATACCTCAACTGGTGAAAAAACACCAGCCTGCAATCGTAATTTGGGTAAAGAACGCGTCAGGAAAGGAAAAATCAAAATGACACACTTGGAAACATTGAGGATGGAAATCCTGAAACTCACAGACAACGAGCTGCGAGAAATCATCGAGCAGGCAATTGCCGAACATAAAAAGAGAAGATTCGAACGATCCAGAAATAGTGCCATGCTTTTAACCAAAGCGCGCAAGGCCAGATTTATTGGCAGGGGTTCTTCACGGTTGCCGCATGCGGCGGAGGGAACAATTCTGAAAATCAATCAGCGGAGTGTATGCGTAGATTTCGGGCAGTACGGGAACCGATGGCGTGTGGATGCATCGTTTTTGGCACCGATCGTCTGAGTCGGTGGTCATGTGCAGATGTGGCAATAATAATTATTGGAGAATGGGGAGGATATGCCATGAAGAACAGAATGAGTTCAAATAGAGGAGGAAATAAAAATGATCGGATATCATTATGGTCTGAAATCTGCCTGGAACTTTGCAGGCTTGGCGGATTTTATGCGACCCTCGATGGTGACAGGCTGCATGTGAAGTTGAAACACCGCCGGCTCTTACAGAAATTCGAGGATGTGCAATGGCTTGGTTGGGTTTCTTCAGAACTGTGTTGCAGATTTGTTCCTGAAGATGCAGAACAGGTGTTCTGGAATGAGAAAGAACAGTTTGAAAGAGCAACTGAGCATACTTTTCCATCAGGTGACGCGCCTGTCAACGTTCTCTATGAAACCCGTGGCAGACTAACAATCCCGGCACAACTTATGGTGTGTTCCGGTAATAAAGTGAATGACGAAGTGTTTTGCCTGCCCAGGATCTGTTGCGTTGAAGTGTGGAAGCCGTCATTCTTGACAGCTTATGTGGCATCAAAAGGTCCAATGGTTACTTCTCCAAGTGCTGATTTTGGTCAAATCCCGAAAAATTCCATGAATGAAATGGTTTCTCCCATACCAACCCGGTGACCTGTCGATAGAAATCAGGCAGAATTATCAGCATAAGTAATGAAAGGAAAAGCTCATGAATGAATCATGGTTCCAGATACCGGGCGATCCTGTAGTCGGAGATATTGTGTCTGTTGTGGCAAAAGTGGGCGGCCTATTCCTTATATATATGCTGATCCTTGTTATCGCCACATTCTACCTGAATGGTCGCACTAATGCAGGTACAGCAATCCGGCGTTTTACCGGTATTGCCGCAAGTGTGCCTTTCTCGGCATGCATGACCCATATCCTCATCCGGCAGTTTCATATATATGACAAGGGATTTGAGACCTTTGTATTCATTGTCTTCATAGTGTTTTGCTGCGCTATAACTGCATTTATCAGTCAGCCTGAATCCCAGGGAGCTTCAAATGAACATACCGATATCAAGAACAATTGAAGAACAAACCTGCCAAAAGTTTGATCCGGCCAACAAGACAACTTTTTGCAAGGTGACAAGCCGTGATCTTTTACCCAGTAATGCCACTGATGAGCGTCGTATGACACAACGGTTTTTCGACGTAAATGGCAGATTTATTACTCCAGACAGCACCCTTCATTTCTGTTTGATCTGCCAAAGCGTTGCACACATAGATGATACTTTCCTCTGTATAGACTGTCAGCGGATGTTGTGCAGAACCCATGCTGCGATTCTGGAAGAAATGCCACCACCTCCGCCTGTTTCAGATAAAGCTGCAGACAATCAGCCCGCGGGCGATCAATCACAGGTTGAGAAACCTGTTCAACTGCCAAAAATCGTGCCGAAAGGGATATGTCAGCCATGCAAGAAGAAAGCATTCTGGCGGAATCTTCTTTTGTGGCCATTTACCCTAATCTTAAGGCCGCTGCTTTCCTCGTTCACAAACAACAGTGGACCTTCTCCTCAGCAGCCCGGAACCAAGGTCCTCATGCTCGTTCTTGCAGCTTCCATGTTTTTTGCTCACCAGGCAGCCGGGTATTTTGCCGAGAACATTAATTCCATAGAGGGGGTATTTTTAACAATGACAACAGAAAATAAGGAAAGGATTGACCCAGCGGTTGCGCGAGGGGTACTCGATGAAGCGGCAAAACGCGGATATGACAGGCATGTCGGGAAGGCCGAGTTTGTTCATTACCGTGACCTGAAAATGTCTTTGGATACAGGCACGGTTGATGGACGCGCTGTTTTCTGTCTGGCAGAATTGTTCCGTCTTGAGGATGCTATTGCACCCATAGATGATTTTCACAAGCCGTTCTTGCCTGATCCCACGCCTGACGAAGTTGGGAAGGGGCGGTTAAAGTGTTTTCAAACAGTGAAAGACGAGGAAGTAAATCACGAACCGGACGAGCAAACGCTTCAAATAAGACTGGCCGGAAAATTTGGTTCAGGTAAGACCAGCGCTTTATATTCGATAGCAGACGAGAATATTGAGAACAATCTAAGTTGTATTATTATTGACAGCAAAGGATTTCAATTTGACTCACTCCTGATACGACACCCTGGGAAAGTTATTAAGCTGAAAATAGGGCGTGATCTGGTCCTGAACTGCTGGAAATACTCTGAGAAGATAAATTCCGTCCTGGCTAAGGAACACAGCAGGCATGACAGTGAGGTCATCCTTACGCTTGGAACAGCTTCCCTCAAGAGCGTATCAACTGGAGGCAAAGGTCCTGCTGTTACATTTGCAAAACTCTTTTCGCAGATACCTCTTGTTCATTCACCGAAAACATTTCCGGACATAAAGGATGAACTCCGGCAGAGCCTTATGGCTGTTTTTCTGGATATTATAAACAGCCCTCTTTTTGTCTCAATAAATGCAGAACAGGGGCTTGATATCGCTCAACTCATTAAATCCGGCATTTCCTTGATAATGGACACCTCTGAAATTGCAGGTACTATCCATGAAGAGTTTTTTCTTACAGCGCTTCTTCTTACTACATATGAGGATATACGACACGATCCTGTCCTGAGCAGGAAATCAGGGCATCACATATTATTCGCAATTGATGAATCGACAAGCATTGCAGCCTCCGCAAAAGCTTATACGCGGGGAATTCATCCCTTTCTTTTCCTTGTAACCCTTTGCCGCGGCTCTGGTGTGTCAGTTGTAATGGCTTATCACAGTCCATCGTGCATTCCGGAGCTTCTTTTGTCGGCACATTGCACCATTACAGCGAGTCTTGTCGCAGGTCCTGACATACAGGCAGTCATGAAAGCCATGTTTCTTGACGAAGAACAGGCCAAGGCAATACCCCAATTACCCGTAGGCCACGGAATCATGCTGCTTGCCGGCCGCTGCCCAAGACCATTTATAGTTAAATGGCCTGACATGCCCAAAATGCCGACACTCACTCAGGCAGAAATTGATGCATTCAACGCGCCTGTACTGAAAAAGCTTCCAGCTATAACCATGGATCCTCATAAGATAGATTCTTTCTTTAAGGTGCCATCACTTCCGCTTCTTGGCGGTTCTGAAAAGGATATTTTTCATCTCCTGCGTCATATTGAGAGCATGCCTTATCTTAATCTGACTGAACGGGCAAAGGCGCTTAAACTACCTTCCGGTACAATGCTTAATTACGCCCAGCTTCGCGCTCTTCTTGATGAACTCAAGAACAGGAAATGGGTTGATTATATTGAAATTCAGATGAGCGTTGTTGGCGGGGCAGGCGAATATTCGTTTCTTACGCCAGACACCAGGGTGCGCTTATTCGGTTCATCGAAAATTTTAAGGGGTGGGGGTGGTTCTGCCCATAACCTTGTCCAGCACATTGTTCACAAGCTCCTGAAGGACCGCGGAATCTCAGCCACCATGGAAGCCACAATATGAAAAAAACAGACATACTTGCTGTGTGCCCTGATACAGGAAAACGTATCTCGCTGCAAATCTGCCATTCAACGTTTGACACAGAGCCAGACCAGGCCATTCGCGACATTTCAGAAGGTGCGGATGCGGTTATTGTCGTGTGCGCAACGCGGGATGATATTGCAAAGCTTGAGCGATCATTTGTTTCAAAACTCGGTAAGAACATTGATAAGCGAATTACTCTTGCCCTGCCGTGCCATATAAAGGAAGCGCCGTCCCTGCAGCATGTTTTTGAGTGTCCCAGTCTTGTCTATGACAACAAATGGGATAAAACATCAAAGAAAAGTAAAGGCGGGAGGTAAAAGAACAGTGAGAATAATGGGCCTGTTAAATGTGCAATCAAAAAAAGAAACAAAACAGCCAGGAGGAATGAGCATGAACTATTGCCAAGTATGCCAATCACAACTCGATGACAAGCTTAATTGTCCCAAATGCGGAACGCAGCCGAAAAGCGGGACTGCGCAGGGGCCAAAGCTTGCCAAGCGCAGGGTAAAAGTCCCTGCGGTTGCCGCTGTTGTTGTGGATGTTGACCGAACTGGTTCATCTGAACCGTTTGCTGCAGGGATACCTAAGATATTCGAAAGAACAGCAAAGGGACTTGCGGAACGCATCAGTGAAATTAAATACTACGTATGGAGTCATGGTGATCTTGACTGTGAAGAACAGCCGATTCAACTCGTGCAGGGTGTTGATCTGGCGCAGGCAATAAAAGCCATTCAAACAATACGATTTGATGGCGGTGGTGATCCTGCCGAAAATCACGCAGATCAGTTGGAAAATCTGGTCAATGTAACACAATGGGGCGCTGATCCGCTTTGTTCACGCAACATACTTGTGATGTTCGCGACAGACGATACCAAGCCGCTTCGTTCAGGTAAATCCATGAAGCAGCTGGGCAAGGAAATCAAAGACCGCGGGATATTCCTGTTTCTTGTCTGCCAGGAGACGAAAAATCTGCGTGAAATTGTTGATGCTGCAGGCGGATTTATTATTCCGATCAGCACTGAGCCTGACGAGAAGGAAATCCAGCAGGTGGTTTCAAGCCTGACAGCCAGCATTATGTCAACAGTCAACCAGGGCGCTACAATCAGCATGTCGGCAACCCGGAGTCAATCAGCCGCGATTAACTGAAAGGAGTATTATGCAGACTTCAACAGTTCAGCAAACAACTATATTGAGGAAACAATTCACCCTGAAACGGCCTGATTGGTTTGTTTCCAAAATTATTCAGCTGGTGATCTTTGTAAGGGACGTTTCGACCTCGATGAGAGGCTCAAAAGGCAAAGAAGCAGAGGAGGCGACAGAGGCTCTTGTTGCTGAAATCTCTTCTCAACAGAATAACGGCATGTTTCTGGTGAGTATTGTGGATTTTAGTGATAGTGCCCGATTGGTCCACGATCCTACACCGGCAAATCAGCTCGCCGGCCACATAAAGCCGATGAGGATCGGCGGTGGAACGAACGTTACTTCAGGATTGGAAATTGCGCTTTCGACCCTGAAAAGCCAGGGGAATATCGTTGAGGCAAATGTCAAGCGGCTGAAACCGGTAGTTATCACGACGTCCGATGGTGGGCACAATATCGGACCGGCATCTGAATTAATAGACATTGCCGGATCTGTAAAAGCCATTGCAGACCATGTGACAGTGGGATTTGGTGACGACAGTGATGACAAGATGCTCAAGACCCTGGCCACGAGTCCACAGCATTTCTACAAGATACGTGAGAGCGGCAAAGAACTCAGAATGTTTCTTGCCGCTGTCGGCCAGACATTGACTTCAACAATGGCCCAGGGAATGAATGCCACAGTGGCATTGACACAGGTGCAACGCTGAAATACGTGGGGCAGGGAACAAAAAACGTTCCCTGTCCCTTATATTTTCGGGAAGTAATACGATGAAAGCAAGACCTACAAGAGAACAGAACAAATACCTGTCGATTGTGCTGGATACTCCTGAAGAAAATCTGCCCAGGCCGCCTGATGAAGATCCGATAATCCCAGCCGCAGGATTGAGTAAGAAAAAGGCCAGGGCGTCTTCAAAAAAAATAGGGACACCACGCTCCTTGCTGGTAAGAAGCAGTGAATTTCCGGCGCCGGTCATTATAATCCTGATAGTAATTGCCCTGCTTATGGCTTTAATTCGTGGAGTACATGGGGCAGAAGATAAGTTGCTATACACAGCCACGAATGTTCTTCCGGTTGTCCTTAACAATAGTAACACCACGACAAAGCCCTTTCCGGCTGTAAACCCTCCTCTGTCCAAAACTGGAAATGTTTCGTCAACGAATATATTTCCCCATCGTAAAAGGGCAACATTGTCCATGGGAAAGAGTGCTCTCCATGTAGTGTCAAATAACCTGATTTCCACCACAACCATTTCTTTCTTGCCCAACTGTCCGGCAGGAATCTCTAATGTCGACAAGAAAGTTCGAGAATCAGAATTTTCAGGGGAATATGAAACTATTTCTGGCGAAGCTATGTCTTTATGGGGCTTATTCGCGATAACAGTGATTATCGGACTCGTTATTAGTCCCTGGCTATTAAGGCGTCTTTATATATGGAAAAGAAAAACAATTTCAGGAAAAAAGGCAGGGGAAAGAATCGCAGGGTCAATTCCGGGAGACGTTGATCAAATATCTATTCCCGAGAAATCAGAAGAAACAACCGTTCCTATCCTAGATAAGTCTGACGTAAAATACGAAAATCCGGAAAAGATTCTTAAGGATATTATTGAGCACAAAGAGCCTTTTTTCCCTCCTGTAGTCAGCCTGCCATCACGTTTATGGGATGTGGCTGTTGCAAGCAATAAGGGCAATGTCCGAACTCGGAACGAAGATTCAGGCATAGCGTTCTTATGCTTTGGAATTCAGTTCCTGGTCATCGCTGATGGGTTAGGTGGTATGAAACATGGCCAGATTGCATCAAACAGCGCTGTTTGCGAAGTAATCCGTTCGATAGTTTCCGATATAACGCATTTCGGGACCTGGCACAGGGCAGATGTGCTGGCCATAATAGAAAAAGCCATGTATCGGGCAGCCATCCGTTTATCAGAGGAGGCTGCAAAACTGCATCTTTCACATCCGCAGGAGGGATTAAGAACTACTTTGATAATCATTGCTGGGGGATTAGATTATTATGCATATGTCTATATAGGCGATGGCGGTGGGCTTATTCTTCGTTCTGACGGCAGTAGTGAGCAATTCCTCAATCCCCAGAAAGCTGATGAACGGTTCGCCAATATCCTTGCCGCCAGTCTTGGCCCTTACATTGAAGGCAAACCGCGTTCTGGAACTTCTGACCGTTTTCCCGGTGACCTGCTCATTGCCGGATCAGATGGGGTATTTGATTATATTGTTCCTGAGTTTTCGTTGGAAGTTGCAAAGAAGGTATTTGAATTAAACGGCAATCTACAGGAAGCAGCGGAAAATATTGTTGAAATACTTGCCGATGAAAAAGATGAAAAAGGCTTCCTTTGTTCCGACAATCTTACCCTCGGTCTTATGGCTAATGCGCCTGTTTTGCCGTTGATGTTTTCTGAATTAAATAAAGTCTGTGAAACGACAGTTTCCGCAGGAAAAAAGCCAGACACCAAGGAGTTTTAAAGTGCAACTGCCGCAAGGAACAACAGTGAGAACTACCTTGAAATCAGGAATTGAGGTGGTGTCTTTTCTATCTTCAGGGGGTCAGGGATTCGTTTACAAGGCCAGATATCTGGATACAGGTGAGCTTGGAATTCTCAAAATATTCAAGGATGAATATGTAAATGCAGATTCGGCTAAACGTGCTGAGTTCCTGGTTGTCCAGCAACTCCATAAGAAACATATTTGTTTTGCAGCTCCCTCTGAAGTCATTATTCAAAAACCAAGGATAGGACATTTCTCACGTCTGGCCAAAGGCGTTAAAGCTGACGACTTTCTCTATGATGAAAATGAAACATATCCCTATATTCAAAGCGTAGAGCTTGCTTTGGCCATTGTTGGTGCGCTTGAATACCTGCATTCCCTGGGAATTATTCACGGCGATATCCATCCCGGCAATCTCTATATCAGCAGGGTAGGCTCGGTCCTCTATGTTGAGATAATCGATTTTGATAATTTTCGCGCAAAAGGGTTGCCGCTTCCTTCGGCAGTCGGACATATATTGTATCTGGCTCCTGAACTCCGCAAGGCGCTTGCAGCATGCAAGCCGGCTGTTCCAGACGAATACACAGAACGATATGCTGTTACGGTCCTTATGCACGAGATACTGCTTTCAAAACATCCTGCCAGTGGATATGACCGTACTTCTGCTGAAATGAATCATGCCATGTCTCTGGGAGTCTGGTTACATGATCCGTTTATTTCTTCAAAAGTAGATGTACCTAACGGGTTACCCTCATTCATTCTTGATTATGAACTGGCTTCGCTTTTCAGACGTGGTTTGGGAAAAGATCCAGAAGCAAGGCCGTCTGCCTCTGAATGGCGGGCTGTTCTCCAGAAAGCCCTTGATAGAATTTTTATTTGTCCACTTTGCGGTTCCCCCTGTTTTGTCGATGTATCCAAGAAAAGCTGCCCTGTTTGTCTGAAAAACTATCCAAATCTCAACCTTGTTACTTCGTCCGGCAAAGTAATCTGTCTTGATAATGGCTGTATTCGTATTGGCCGTACTGAGCTTGAAGGCGCAAGGACTGTCTCAGCGCTTCATGCCGTATTCAGGCAAGTCGGTCCTTTTGTTTATGTAGAAAATGTTGGTGTGAACGGCACATATAAACGTGAAAAGAATGGCATATGGACTCATGTGAAGGATAGGGAACCGCTGCTGGTCGAGACAGGTGATGTACTGAGGCTTGCTGATGTTGAAGTGAAAATCGAATGATAAAATGGAGGTGTTTATGTCCGCAATATTAATGGTTCTTGCGTTAACATCATGGATATTTGCCATTATCTTTTTTGAGGCCTGCTACAGGATGCTTAAACCGCATTTGCCAACAAGCTTTCGGAAAGTTGTCTTGTGCAAGATATGGTGGATTTTTCTGCTTGCCACATCAATCGGTTTAAGACCTATGACATTACTTTTAAATTTCCCGGTGGCGCTGCTTCTTGCAGTAAGCCATGTGGATATTGCTGCAGCCAGGGAGGAAATCATTACTGTTCTGGATGTTCTTAAAGGAATGCCGGAAAGTTTTCGAAGAGTGGTCGCTGGCTTTAAGCAATTTTTAAGATAAGGATGAAAAAGAATCATGACAGGGATAGACAAACAGGCCAAAGTAGACACCTTTAAACATCTGTTCTTAGGTAGAACAGATGTTTATGGACGGCATGATCCTGAAGTCAAGAAGTCATGGCAGGAAAAGGCACCTCTGACCGATAAAGTGTTTTCAATGCATTTGTTCGGAAAACAGCCATGTGGTGTCTATTTGCTGAAAACCAGCAACATGTGTTCGGCTGTCGTTGCTGATTTTGATAAGCCGGAAACAGCACCGATAATTGAGTTTATGAGGCGTGCTCATGAGCTTGATTTATTTGTTTATCCTGAAATCTCTAAGTCGAAAGGCTGGCATATCTGGATATTTTTCCAATCGGATGTTCAAGCCGCAAAACCGAGGAGGATTGTCAGGCATATTTTAACGGGAATGGAACTCGATAAAATTGTGGAAGTGTTCCCTAAACATGATTCTATCAATAGTACAACCTTCTACGGTAATTTTATCAATCTTCCTTTAGCGAATGTTTATATCTCTCAAGGCAGGACGGTATTCCTGGATGAGGATTTATCATCAATTCCCGATCAATGGCAATTTCTGGAACAGATAAAACGTGTGCCAGAATCTATCCTGGACTCGATAATTATTCGGTTAACCAGAAATCATGAGGATTGTTCTTCTGTAAGACCTGTGAATTCTTTTCAGTCAATGGTTGATCATAATGGAGAGACTCGCAAAACATTTGGGCTTCTTCCGTGCGCCATAAGAATGCTCAGCGAAGGTGTAACGGAAATGCAGAGAAAATCTGCTTTCAGATTGGCTGTGAATCTTAAAAAAGCAGGGCTTCCTATGTCCTCCGCTATTTCTGTTTTAATGGAGTGGCGGAAACGAAACAGACCTGCCGACGGCAGACAAATTATTACCCAGGAAGAGATCAATGAGCAGACGAAAGCAGCGTATGCCCGGCAATATGCAAGCTGTGGATGTGACGACGAAGCAATGCGGCGGTATTGCGACGAAAAATGTATCCTGAAGAAGGGCACGGGAATGGAATGTCGATGAAATCTCATGGCTGTTCCCGTATGTTTCCGTTTTCATAAAGAATGGTTTGTGGTGAGATGCATGGTGTTAAGGAGGCTGAGGAGTTATTGTTGATGAATAGCGCTACATACAAAATGCTCAAGGTGGCATTGACCTCTGATGAGACAATTGTCCCGGAACAGCGGAATGCTGTGTTGGCTATACTGAATGATCGAGTGCCGAAAAACGCCGCATTACCTCTAGTGCTAACACAAAAAGCAGCCGCAGATCTCCTGGGCGTATCACGTTTTACCATTCGAAAAATGACAATAAAAGGTGACCTCCATCCAGTCCGTATACACGAAAGTTGGCGCTATCGAAGAGCAGAGCTGGAGACAATCATCAACGGGTCACTTTAGTAATTGTTGGAAGATTTCGAATTCTTCGATTATTTTCTTTTCTTCTTTTACGAACCTGTTACGTTCCACTGCCGTGTTTGTGCTTGGTTGAAGTCAGTATTGCATGATGAGTCGTTTCTACGGTTGTTTCTACGTTGATGTTGGTATTAAAGAGTTCTTTTTGATGTAAACCGTTGAAAAAGCCTTACTGATAAGGCCTTTTTGTAACTACGGATCAGAAGGTTGCTGGTTCAACTCCAGCCAGGTACGCCATATAGCAGAGTTTGTCCAAGCTAACATGCTGTATTGCTGTCGATGGTAATAGATGGTGTTTTACCTTGAATGCGCGGGAGATAGGGTTTAACCTGTCATTGAATTTCAGGATGATTTTTTAATTGCGGGGTGGAGCAGCCCGGTAGCTCGTCAGGCTCATAACCTGAAGGTCGTTGGTTCAAATCCAACCCCCGCTACCAATTTATTAGCAAAAAGCCCATTAGTTTCTTAAGGAAATTGATGGGTTTTTGCTTTTTTGGGTTTTCTGTATCCAACCGCAAAAAACATGAAAGCGGAAGAATCAAAACACACACACAAATAATATCAACCTGAGGGTGATAAAATGTCCAACTATTGAAAGGTTGAAATATTTGAACATGATCAGATGGAAAATTGTCTTAAGTTCTGTCTGGTTGCGAAAAAAGAAACAATCTCAAAGTCTCAACAATCCAGATGGTTCTACCGTAATACGGGTACTGCATATGGCCACAATCTTCATTTATCGCGAATAACGCCAAATACAGGGTATTTTGCGTCAAAATCACTCTGATGCCTTTTCGCAGGATTAATCAATCCTTATCTGGAATCGATCAAAACCTTGAAAAGATATCAAGACAAGGGTCAGGGGACTTGTGCGGGAAAACCATGTGCTTGGTGGTTATTAGTTCAATTGCGCTGGGTCTACGATGCGCCACAGGCATCATAGATAAAGGTTGGGGCGGAGATGCGTCCATCCCTGCCCCGTAGAGTAACGCCTGGTCGAACGTTACTCACAGGCTCAGGCTGATGCTCAAACATCGAATATGTCATCAATCTCGTGCTTCTGAGTTACCAGCAGATTAAAGACCGAGGACTTATCCGGATCAAGGCATACACAGTCCGGCTCTATGATATCACCGTCATCCCTCTCGTCATACACAGAAAGCTTTCCTCTATCCCAGGTAAGTGGGTAAAGCCGGCAGACTGACGGGAGTATCCTGCGGCTTACACCTGCATTAAAAACAAGCTTATACAGGACGCATCCCTTACCTTCGGGCATATGGAAAACACAGTAACCGGAAGGGCCTACATTGCTCCTTATCGAATCCCCACCGAGAAAATCTCTGTCTCCGCTCCACTCGCCCTCAAAACAATGCTCAAGTTTTATCCCTGTAAGCGATTCGGTCAGCTCCCGGTGCTTGAAGACCAGATTGAAGGCCGTCCTGTCAAAGTCAGCGCCATACCTGCAGCAAGCATCTCCGCAGTTCGAGCCAAGGCATCCATCCTGGCCGAAACCTTTCTGGACATGGCACTTCTCCGATATTGCAGATATTTTAATCTTTCCCATAACACTAACCCCTAAACGCCTGCCATTGAATCTCAAGCTGTGCTTGGTTCTGCCGGACTCACAGCATCTCGAACACACATAACCTTAAACAAAAGCGCTGGATTATGCGCATGTTGACGTTCATGTCAAACGATAACAATGGAATACAACCTGGCAGCCGAATAAGCATGACTGGCTGTAGACGCCAGACGTCACTTTTGAGGCGGCGCTGTTTCAGCGTTGCCTCCAGAAGATGGGGGCTCGTCTTCTTTCTTTGAATCTTCGACTGTTTTCATCTCCGAGAGAATTCTTTGTGCGTCTTCAAAGCGATCGTCATCAAGTACTCACAGTTCGGGAGTTGCGAAATCCAGCGGCCCAGTGATGCCAAAGCCTGCAGTCATGCATGAAAATTCATTTCTGATGGTGCAGTTAATTCCTGATGATTCCAATAGCATCCTTAGTACATCACACCGTACTACACTGGGATCTGTAATCAGTCTCTTCATTTATTTTTCATGTCTCAACGTGTGCACTCAGAGTTTTTTCAACCCAGGGTCATACTATAACCTGCAGTGCGTTGACAGCTCACTCCTTGATAAGTTCCCATTGGACCTTTTTCAGAACCCATCGGTGGCTTGCCTTTTCAAGATCGGTGCCTTCTGGCATTGGCACGCCTTGGATCGGCCTGTCTCCCGGCTTCTTAATGAAGACGGGCAAAGCATGATCTTCGGTCAATATCCCAGTAACCCTAATCTTTCTGCCCTTTTCTCCACCCGAATAGTATCCATTTGGCCATGAATGGAGTTCGTTCTCGTCAATCCAGAGCGCGAAGTCTGGATCTATCACTTGAGCAGACACTTTGGCACGATTGACAGCCCACCCTTCGACCATGATCTGCTTGCCGAGGTTTTCCTCAGTTATCTGGAGCGCGCCCAACTGCGTGGTTGGTGATGAGCACCCGATATACACGAAGTGTTGAGATGCCTCCTTTCTTGATGAAGAGCCTTTTGTTTTTGGTGCACTAGAAAAACA
>MHBM01000024.1:6221-20740 GCA_001804885.1 Lentisphaerae bacterium RIFOXYA12_FULL_48_11 | reverse complement strand
ATCTATTCCGCCCCTGAAATGAAAGAGATGTTTGTGCGCCGCATGAAAACGCTGATGGACACACTCTTGCAGCCTCCGGGTACTACCAATGGAATTTTTGAAACGCGAATGAGGGAAATCGCGGTCGCCATCGATCCAGATCCGGCAGACCCATCGCCGTGGACGGACGGTGATCTCGATGCGGCCAGGTGGGGCATCGACGCCCGGTTTAGCCAGAACCGCCCGCGGGAGGAGATCGAGCGCCTGAGCACCAATTACTTTGCGCCGCGCCGCACCTTTCTTTTCAACACTGGTGCAGGCCGGCCCACCTACAATGGTCTTAATATTCCGGATGTGTCGCAGACCAACGTGGTTGGTATGGTGGTTATCGACTCGATCGATTTCCGTCCGTCCAGCGGAACACAGGGGCACGAGTATGTTATCCTGCGCAATACGACTTCCCAGGCTGTGGATATCTCCGGCTGGACCGTGGACGGAGAAATAAGCTTCACGTTCAAGGGCGGCACGGTAATTCCCGCGGGAGCAGGGACGGCGGAGACAAACTACATAGGGTTGCTGCATCTGGTAAAAGACGCTTATGCCTTTCGTTCACGTACCAATGGTCCTGCCGGTGGACAGCGGCGTTTCATACAGGGAAACTACGAGGGACAACTCTCGGCCCGCGGCGGCACGCTGAATTTACGTGATCAGACCAACCTGCTGATCGCGACTCATACCTATGTTGGCGATCCAACCCTGGCCCAGCAACAGCTGCGTATCACGGAACTGCAGTACCATCCGGTTGACCCAACAGCGGCGGAGGCTGCGGCTTTGATCGGTGTAACGGAGGATGATTTTGAATACATTGAGTTTCTGAATTGGGGTGCTGTTCCTCTGCCCATGACAAACGCCTGGTTCTCACAAGGTATAGGTTTTACATTTCCAGATATGAGTTTTAACGCCACCCAACGGGTGATCCTCGCCAAGAACCCAACCGCTTTTGTCCTGCGGTATCCATCTGTCTCAACCACCGTGCTGGGACCTTACCAGGGATCGCTTGATAACGCGGGTGAACGTCTGGAACTGAAGGATGCCTGTGGCGAAACGATCTTTGATTTCGAGTACAAAGACGGATGGTATCCGTTCACTGATGGTACAGGACGTTCTCTTGTGGTGCGAGACGCTACTTTGTCGCAAGTTGCCATGGGCGAGGCCGAAAGATGGGGAATCAGCATTGGAGAGCAGGGAACGCCCGGATCGAATGATTCCCTGTATGCGCAGGCATATTACGGCTGGGATAATTTCCATTTTACCAGCCTGGAGCGGGATGATCCGATGACCGGCGGACCGTATGCCGATCCGGATAGTGATGGCCGGATCAACTGGGCGGAGTATGCTCTTGGTACCGATCCCTGGGTTGACGATGTGGATTCGATAGGTTTGACGTTTGTGACCGTTTTGGAGAATGAATATAGCGCATTAGTGTTCAATCGTGCGTCCAACGCTCTGGATGTGCAATATGATATACTGGCTACAGATGACCTGATATCGGGCCTGTGGTCGCCTGTCGGATCTGTCGTATACCAGTCTACATCGTTGGACAGTGCTCGGGAAGCCTTGACCCTTCGCGAGTCGGCTGCGATTACGTCCGACAGGCGCTTTCTGAAATTGCGGATGATCTTCAGCGAGTGAAAATCGTCTGTTTTTAGAGGTTGGCTTGCAGTTGAATGGCTGGGAAAAATCACCGGGATAACGGGTGATATGACCTTGATTATGATGCACTATGTCGCCGAAGTGCTGAATGAATGGGATGGGAAAATAGAAAACATATTGTTGGTCCAGGTACAGTCATCATGGTTAAACAGAAGTCAGAATCGGATAAAGCACTTGCCGGGCAGAAACATGGGAGGGGCGATCCACAACCTGAAAAACAGAAACCTTCCGATGAAAATTCAATCGGTTCGGGAACACAACCTGAGGCAGGAAGTTTGTCCGGGATGTTGTGGATACTCGTTATAGGCGTAATGTGCTGGTGGCTGGGCCTTGGACGTTCTGATGGCCAGGGAGACAGTGAACCAGGTCTTTTGCAGATGCTGTTGGGAGTATTTACCGGAGGATGGGTGAATGTGGTGATCGGTGTACTGTGGAAGGTCCTGCTGGTGCTGGCAGGGATTACGGCAGTCTATTTTTCCCGTAAAATCAGCGTAGTGCCAGCTGTAACACCGATAAGCGATCAGGGGACATCTGTGCCGGCTCCGGAACCAAGGGATGTTCTGGAGCGGCAATTGCAGACAATGGGTTTTCATTATCTTGGTGATTATAATGTAACTTCGATATCAAGTCTTCCGAGCCGGATCCGTGCCTACTGCGACGCTGATCGCCACACAGCTGCTGTGCTTCTGGATATGACAATGGATAAGCAGACGACCACCGTCCTCCAGTTTGGAACAAGGCTCCATCCTTACGGCAACATTGTGACCAGTAATGGTTCTCTTCCCAGCATCTATGCCCATCCGCCTGGTTCAATGCAGGCCCGTGTGCCTTGGAAGAAAACAGCTGCCGAGGTGTTCAGTCTGCATCAGTTGCTGTGCCGAACTGCAAGAGAGGAGCATTTTGAAGCAGAGACAGTCCATTCGGCTGCTTTTGCAGAGATCATCAGTAAAGGAGAGAGGCGCGAATGTGAGTACCAGGTACAGATAGGTCGGCTCAAACAGATTGCCGTGGATAAATACCGGCAGACATTGCTTGGCATAATGATTGCAGTGCCGCTTATATGGTGGCAGATGATCTATGGTCCCATGTTTTCATGGTTTAAGATACCGGACGGGTTCTTCTGCTGGAAGCTCAGGCGAACTCTTGGGCGCTTGACAGTTCCTATATGCATCCAGTCTGATTGGGCCAGGTGTGAACAAAGCCCAGGCGAGCTCGACATCGAGTGGCTTGAAGAGTTGGTAGGAGACCTTGAGAGCAGGAGAGCCGTGCCCTGGATCAGGCTTGGCTACGGTAATCCAGTCTGGCCTGAGGGAGGTACAGCCAGGGAGGATAGTCCTCTTCCAGGGTTCCAGGCCTTGTCCGGATGGGATGCTTATGTTCAGATGGTTGTCGAGAAACTGAAAACTCGAGTAAAAGCCTGGGAAATATGGAATGAACCCAATCATCCAAAACACCGTATCGATCCTGAGGCATATGCCACGTTTGTCATGCATACGGCAAAGATCCTGCGTTTGGCAGATCCGCAGGCCTGTATCCGGTTTGGCGCCATAGCCGGGATTGATGTTGAATATGTAACTGCTGTTCTTTCTTTCCTGGGTGAAAAGGGTGGACTGGAACTGGTTGATGAACTGACTGTACATCCCTATACTGTCAATGCTGACGTCCGTTTGCAGGGTAAGGAGGGTATCCGCGAACTCCGGGCTTTGCTCCATAAAGTTGAGCCACGTTTACGCCTTGTTCAGGAAGATTGAAAATACCTTGATGAACAAGTCCGAAACTTTACCAAGTGGAAACAAGCATGATTACATGGAGTAATGAGGCTGTGGTTCTGGTGTAGAGCCAACGAAGAAGAAAAGAATGGGTGAGTGCCTCTTAATGATTGGTTATGCTTTACGATTGACTCAGACAGCGGACACTTGTACAATTGTCCACATCATGGAGGATAATTATGGATATTGTAACAGACACATCAGTATTGATAGCCGTGATACTGAATGAACCGGAGAAATCGGAGATTGTCAAAGCAACAGCAGGACATACTTTGGTGGGCCCGGAGTCTATTCGCTGGGAAATCGGAAATGCTTTTTCCGCCATGTTCAAGAATAAGCGCATTAGTCTTCGCCTGGCTCAACAGGCATTGGCCATATTTGAAGTCATCCCCATCAGATATCTGGATGTTGACTTCAAGCATTCACTCAAGCTGGCCCATGACAACGACATCTATGCATATGATGCGTATTTCCTGGATTGTGCCTTGCGGCACAAGGCTCCGCTCCTTTCGCTGGACGGCAAAATGATTATAAAGGCTAAGAATATTGGAATCAAAATTACGGAGATAAGAAAATGAATATCTATACGTATTCTGAAGCAAGACAGCAACTGTCAACAGTTCTGGACTCCGCGAAGCGGTCCGGCAAAGTCCTGATTAAAAGGCAAGATGGATCAACATTCTCTCTCGTGCCAGAGCTGCAGCTCAGGTCTCCCCTTGACATCAAGGGGATCAATACCGCAATCACGACAAAAGATATTCTTTCCTTCGTCAGAGAGAGCAGGGAAGCATAACAATACCCTTAGCGATACGATAGTCTTACACAATGAAAGGATCTGTATTGAGATGAGGAATGGGTATGTCTTTCTTATGTTGGGATTATTAGCGTCTCCCTTGTTTGCTGCAAACCTGATTGAACCAGCGAAAACAATCCCGCTCGTACAGGATGTCGATGTAGTGGTGGTGGGCGGATCCTGTGGGGCTGTTGCGGTGGCTGAATCGGCAGCCAAGTCAGGTGCTAAAGTGTTTCTTGTTACTTCATATGGTGCCCTGGGTGAGGATATTGCGAGTACGTTACGCATATGGGCTGGTGCGGAAGAGATCAGATCATCCGAACTGATGAAGGCCATGTTCGGGGCGCCCGGTTTGCAGTCGGCAAGAATTTACACGACGCCGCTTCAGGTGAAGAAGGCATTGGACAAGGCTCTTTTGAATGCCGGTGTTACATTCCTGACCGGCTCTTACGCAACGGATGTGCTCACGGACAACAAGGGGCAGGTTGCTGGTGTTGTGATGGTGAATCGCAGTGGTCGCCAGGCTGTCAGGGCAAAGGTTGTTATCGATGCTACCGAACGCGGCGTGATTGCGCGTTCCGCCGGCACGGAGGTCACGCCATTTCCGGCTGGTGAGTACATGCTTTCCAGGGTGGTGATTGGTGGTAATGCCCCGAAGTTAGCAGGCAAGGCGGTGAAACATGATGACTGGAAGCCGGACCAGGAAGTATTCCAGTTGTCGGGCAAAACAAAAATTGCTCCAGCTTTCTACGAGTGCTTTGTGACGGTCAGGATGGCCGATGGCTCGGCTCGCGCCTTTTCCGAGGCCGGACAAAAGGTTGGCGATCAGACGTTTGATGCCTTGCAACTGGATGCGGCAGACCGTTTCTTTTTCGTTGCGCCAGATCATATCAAGGCCAGGAAGGCGTTCACAGGGGTGTGGAGTGATGCGAGCGCGTTTGACCTTGAGGCGCTGCGGCCAGAGAAGATTGCTTATTGTTATGTTCTCAGTGCTATTGCGGATGTGTCGCGGAATGCTGCAACAGAGCTGGTAAAACCCGCTGTGTTAATACAGGTCGGAGCACGGTTGGGAAGACAGGTGGCCGAAGAGGCGAAAAAGCGTGAAGCCCTGGATAATGTCCGGTTGAGCGATGTGGCAGTTTCGTCGACAGCGGCAGACGTGCGCGAAGTCGTGGGAACTCTGACAAAGCCATACGTTTCGGCTTCAGGGATGGTGAAGTGTGAGGCTCGTGCTCTGCCAGTATTGGCGGAAACTGATCTGGTTGTGGTTGGTGGTGGTACGACCGGTGGTCCCGCGGCGATTGGTGCAGCAAGGCATGGGGTGAAGACCCTGCTTGTGGAACAGCTCTACAAGCTTGGTGGTGTACAAACGGTTGGCATGATCTGTGGCTATTATTATGGTAACCAGCGCGGTTTTACAAAAGAGATTGATGAGGGAGTGAAAGAAACCGGCCGCTTCAAGTCGCAGGCCAAGGCGGAGTGGTACCGTGCATCAATACGGAAAGGCGGCGGAGAAATCTGGTTGGGCAGCATGGCGGTTGGCGCTGTCATGGAAGGGGCAAAACTGCGCGGGCTTATTGTGGTCACGCCTGATGGCCAGCGAGGCGTGGTCCTGGCCAAAGCTGTCATCGATGCTTCAGGTAATGCTGATGTTGCAGCAGCTGCGGGAGAGCCAACGGAATTTTACAGTGCGGATGAGCTTATCGGTCAGGGTGTTGGAATGGCGGTAATACGGCTGGGGTCGACAGGCCATAACAATGATTTCTCGTTCGTGGACGACACTGATGCGTCTGATCTGAGCTTTTTCGGTTTGCGGACGCGCCAGATGACTGAGGCAGGCTGGGATGTTTCTCAGCTCGTTAATTCGCGCGAGCGCCGCCGTTTGATTGGTGTGATTCGTTTGACGGCGCTGGATTACATGACTGGGCGCACTTTTCCGGACACAATCATCCAGCATCGCAGCCGGTTCGATCTGCACGGGTGGGCGAGTGGCGATTTCTTCTGGACCAAGAACATTCGCACGGCCAACCATGTTACCATGGAGGCCAATGCGCCTTATCGTGCGCTGTTGCCTAAGAAAACGGACGGACTACTGGTTGTTGGTGTCGGTATGAGTGCAGACCGCGATGCGATGTCTATTCTGCGCATGCAGCCTGATCTTCAGAACCAGGGATATGCGGCGGCGTATGCGGTATATCTGGCGCTCAACGCGAATTGCGAGCTGCGCAACATTCAGGTGAAGACATTGCAGCAACACCTGGTCGAGAGGGGGATTGTTCCATCAAAGGTGTTGACTGATAATGACTCCTATCCGCTTTCAGAAGAAATGCTGAAAGTTGCCTCGCATGATGTGATGTTCGGGTATGGCGGTTTGCCTTTCATTTTTGCCGATCCGGAACGGGCCAAGCCATACCTTAGGCAGAGATACAATGAGCTGTCGACTCACAGTAGCGGGCGTGATCCCGAGATCAGCCTGATCTATGCACATATCCTCGCGGTGCTCGGTGATGCAGTCGGTGAGAATGAACTGATTGCCTGGGTTAAGTCCCATGGCTGGGCAGATAAGTGGCAGGAGGGACTGGGATCCGGTGCGAATCGCATGGATGCATACCTGCTTGCGCTGGGACGGGCAAAGTCTAAAAAGGCTGTACCTGTCATTGACGCCAGGATCCGCGAACTTTGCGGCGAAAAAAAATCACCAGCGGCGGCACATTGTCGGATCATAGCGCAGGTGTGTCAGTCGATCGGTGACCCGGCATTGGCTGATGCTCTTGCCATGTTGCTGGACTGTCCGACAGTCGGCGGTCATGTAATCAAGCTGTCGGCGGAGATTCCACCAGTGCCGGGATATGACAGCCGGAGTAATTACAGTCAGCAGGAGAAATCCGATGTGCCGCGCGAGATCAACCTGGCCGCGGCGCTGTACCGTTTGGATGACAAGGCCGGGAAAGCTGAGAAGATCCTGAGCGCGTATGCTGATGATCCCCGAGGTTTCTATTCCAACTATGCCCGCCGCGTGCTTGCTGAAAAGTCGAAATAACAGTGTGATTATTCGGGTGTCTGCCCGGTGTTGTCGAGTAGTGCCCGCAAACTTTGCAGAAAAATAATATTGATAATCACTGTCTATTAATGCAATACTGATGCAATAGTAGAAATAAGAGCCTTTGCAAAACAGCCAAGGAGACGCAGGAAACATTATGAGCATTTCTCCGATCATTCCTTATAGAGTGAAACAGCAAAGGGTTCGTGACAGCGGTTGCAGTACTCCGGCGCTTGACCGGGCTCTTGCTTTGCTTGAACTGGTCAGTGCCCATCCGGAAGGTGTTACCCAGTCTGAAATCCGTAAAGCGCTTGGCTTTACAGCTAACCTGGTATTCCGCCTGACCAAGTCGCTTGTCGGACACGGTTACCTGGAGTGTGACGAGCAGAACAGGCGTTTCATCTTGACAGGGAAGCTTCTCTCTCTCGCCCAGCCGCGCATGGAAGATCGCAGCCTGGTCCAGATGTCGCAGGATGCAATGAGATGGCTGCGTGATAAGACAGGGGAATCAGCTCATATTGGGGTTCGCTCCGGCTTTGATTGTGTTGTGCTTGACCGCGTGGTTGGTCCGCATCCTTTCAAGTGTTATGTTGAAGCAGGGACGCGCGGGCCTCTCCATTCGGGTGCGCCCGGAAAGGTGATGCTGGCCTGGCTGCCTGAAGAGGAGTTAACAGAAACTCTTAAACAGATGCCGTTTAATGCGCTTACGCCTAACACAATCACGTCGCGATCAGTCTTCGTGAAACATTTGAAAATGGTAAGGGATTGCGGTTATGCCGCTGATTATGGGGAAACCCTGTTGGGGCATCACTGCCTTGGAGCGCCGGTATTTGATGCGGAAAGCCGTCCCATGGCGGCTATCTGGATAACTGCCCCGTCGGCACGTTTAAATGAGAACGATGTTGCCAGGCAGGCTCCTGCAGTCATGGAGGCGGGTGACAGAATATCAAAACTTATCGCCGGCAAGGTGTCAATTCGTCGGATGTCAACGGAGTTTTAATAAACGTAGAAAAGAGGAACCTTACATGACAGCAAGCTGCCATAAGATGTTTTTGAAAAATGCATTCATCATGGTGATTGTGTCAATATTCTGTTTGAACGAATCTGCTTTCGGACAGGCTAACCCGGAAATTAAGTACACGCCGCTGATATACCGCGATGCCGAATGGTATGGCTCGACTTTCTGGACCGGGCCGGACTGGACGCGTGTCGGCAGGGACTGGCACCATCCCGGCCAGAATACGCCGAGTGTGCGGCGTTTCGAAGCACCATGTGACGGCCAGGTCATGGTTACTGGCCGGGTGTTTAAACTGCATCTTAGTGGTGATGGTATTCGTGCCTTCATTCGTCACAATAACAAAGAGGTATGGAAAACAGAGATTGAAGGCAAAGATGAAAAAGGCATCGAGCCAAAACTGACGCTTGATATGAAGAAAGGTGACTCGCTGCGGTTTATTGTGGAGAAGCTTGGCAATATTGGTTGCGACACGACAGGCTGGGATCCCATTGTTACGTACTCCGATGGTAAACTGTTTTGCGCATCGAAGAGTTTTGAAGATAGAAAACAGGGTGCCGGGTGCTGGTTTTATGAAATGGAGGGGACCGGCCCCATTGAACCCCCGATTGTGACGTCGACAAAACCTGTCGAGGTTGTTGCTGTCAGTCCGGCGCTTCAATCAGCACTTGCAAAGATTGCTCAAACACTTGCCCCGAAAACAGAACAGGCATTGCTGTCAATGGTACTTGAAGCATGGTGGCGAGAGGATAAGCTTGATGACACCGCCAAGTCTTATGAGTGCGCGGTTACAAATCATCTCGCCCGCGCGCGTGTTCTGGCAGAAGATCTTAGAGTTAAATTGCCGGTTGAATTGGCATCCATGGAACAGGCAAAACCGGAATCGCTGGATGGATGGCGTGTGCGTTACCTGGAGGTCAGGCTGTTCAAAAGGGAGATGTCTCTCAGGAATCCATTGCTGAAGTTTGATGAATTGTTGTTCTGCAAACGCGCAATGCCATCTTACAGTCACCTGGTTATGCAGTACTTTGGCTGGCGCCAGCGTGGGGGTGGCGGGCTTTATGTTTTGAGCAAACCGGGTTATTCGCTGGAAACCCGGAACATAGTTGGAAGCCAGCTCCCGGCTGGCAGCTATCTCGAGCCGCGCCTCAGCTATGATGGGAAGAAGATTCTCTTTGCATTTGTCGAGTGCGATTCTAAAACGCCATCTCCTGCATCTTTGCCTGTGAACGAGGAGGGGAAGGACGAAAGATACCTGCATCTTTATGAGATTGGTGTGGATGGCAAGGGGTTCCGTCAATTAACGTCCGGCACATATGATGACATGATGGGAGAGTATCTTCCAGATGGGGGCATCGTCTTTGTCTCTACACGACGCAAAGGATACTCGCGTTGTTTTGGCGGTCAATTCAGCCAACGCTGGCATACCTACACTTTGCACCGTGCTGATGCCGATGGGCGTAACATCAGGATTCTTTCCTGGAACGATGTCAGTGAATGGTTTCCTGCAGTTTCAGGCGACGGGCAGATCCTGTTTGCACGCTGGGATTATATCGATCGTGATGCCGTTACGCACCAGAACCTCTGGTCATGCCGGCCCGACGGTTCGAATCCCATGGCTGTCTGGGGAAACGGCCTGCCAAGCCCGCATTGCACATTCCAGGTTAAACCTGTTCCCGGTTCGCACAAGCTTGTATTCATTGCATCGGCACATCATGCTGTCACGGCCGGGCCGGTTTGTCTTTTAGATACCTCTATTGGATTGAATGCGCCCGAAGCTGTCGAACGCGTCACGCCATTGATATATCCTGAAGCGGAAGGGGCACATGGTCAGCTCCCGGGGCAGTACCTCATGGAATGGTATGAATCACCATGGCCTCTCTCGGAGAATTATTTTCTCGTAGCGTATAGTCCTTATGGACTGCGTTCAGAGGGGACGCACATAAAGGATCCGAATCCTGACAACGCTTTGGGAATTTATCTGTTGGACCGGCGTGGCAACCGTGAACTGATTTATCGTGATCCCGAGATTGGAGTGACGACGCCTATTCCTGTTGTTGCGCGGCCCATGCCGCCCATCCTGGCCAGTCACCTTCCTGAAAATCCTCCACAGAACGGGGAGATGATGATTTATGATGTCTATAAAGGACTGGATGGTGTTCCGCGTGGATCTATCGCTGCGATCCGGATTGTTCAGATCTTTCCAAAGACAACTTATGTTGCAAATCAGCCACGTATTGGGCTGGCCGGTGAGGAGAACGGTCGTGCCATTCTTGGGACCGTACCTGTCGAGTCTGATGGTTCAGCGCGATTTCTTCTGCCAGCTGGCAAGAAAGTTCTTTTCCAGGCCATAGACAAGGACGGCTTTGCCCGGCGGATCATGCGTTCATCGACCTATGTCCAGCCCGGCGAAGTCACCTCGTGCACTGGTTGTCATGAGTACGGAGCGATGATAAGTAGAACCCCGGGTAACGTACCGCTTGCTATGAAACGTCCGGCTTCAACTATAGAGCCGGGTCCTTTCGGTGGCAGGCCGTTCTCGTTTGTTGAAGTTGTACAGCCGGTGCTGGATAAGCATTGCGTGAGCTGCCACGGGGGACCAAAATCGAAGAGCAAGCGCGATCTGACCGCCACGCCTTCTAATGGATTTACACGGTCATATTGGACATTGTGCGGTAACAAGGAGAAGAACATGAGTGATGCACAGTATCTCGTGCCGCGTTACTTTCAACGCAACCAGATCCAGATAACTCCAGCGGATGACATCCGAAGTGCGCGCCGAAGCAAGTTGATACGTATGCTCCTGGATCCACCGGGGCACAACAATGTAAAGCTTGGTGGTGATGATATCCGTCGCCTGGCAACATGGATTGATCTTAATGCGATCTTTTACGGCGTTTATGATCAGGAAGGACAAGCTCTTCAGCTGGTGGGCCAACCCATCCCAATGCCGGAAATTCAATGAGACTCTTTTGCACTAGGTTAGAAATGTTTCTTGTGATGTTGATATCGGCGATTGTGTCGTTGTCGGCAGAACCATATGAGCTGCCGCAGGTGGAAGCCAGGGTTGCTGGTCGAACCTGTGTGAATGGAAACATTGAAAGCCTGCGTGTTGCGGTAAAATTATTAAATGAATCCTTTGCTGGAAAATATCCGGGGACTGCATTCCTGAAGCGGTTGGATGAATATACACAGCTGTCTGAGGATGAGTTGAAAAGACTTCAGAAGGAAATGCTGGTCGATGCCAATCCGTTACTTAGTCCTGGTAGGCTGGTGTTTGTCAAACGTTATACCTACACGCCGGGCTGGTACTATGCCGAGTTCATGAAGGCCAGCCGGTTTGGTGGTGGATTGTTCTCTCTCTCTTTGCCTGATGGTAAAGTAAGAGAAATTGTTCCTGAACTTCGAGGCGGGATTTTTGACAGGTACGATCTGTCTTATGACGGACAGCGTGTTGTGTTCGGGTACAAGCCGGGGGCCGGCAAGGCTTTCCGTCTCTACGAGGTTGGTGTGGATGGCAAAGGTCTGCGGCAACTTACTTTTGATCCGCCTGATGAAGCGAAAAGATATGCCGGTTACCATGACTGGCGCAAGCACAGCGATGATTTCCATCCGTGTTATTTGCCTGATGGCGGGATCTGCTTTGCCTCGTCGCGCTGTGAACGCGGTGTTCTCTGTGATCAGCCTGATAACCTTTCCGTGAATCTGCTTTACCGGATGAATGGTGATGGCAGCGGGATGAGAATGCTCTCTCGCGGTGCGTTAAGCGAGTCGACGCCAAGCGTAATGAATGACGGCCGTATTTTATACACACGCTGGGAGTACGTGGACAAGGGTGTGATTGCAGTTCAGTCGCTCTGGGCCATGAGGCCTGACGGTACGGGAAGTTGTGAAGTTTATGGTGATGACATAGAAGACCCGATGGTGTTGATCCACGGACGTGCCATTCCAGGCCAGGCCAACATGTTCGTGAGTACGTCGACGTTTCATCATCCGTTTGCAGTCGGGCCGATCCTGCTCCTGGATATCAATCAGCCGCTCAATACGCTCAAACCCATTCGTTCTTTGACCCCCGATACGCTGGCCAGTTCCGATCTCGTCAAACAGCAGACGGGAGCTTACGGTGAAAAATTTGCACACTTCAAGGATGGGAAATGGGTGGCAGACAATATCGGACCGCTATTTTCCGAGCCGTATCCGCTGGCTGATCCGGAAGCGAATGCAGGAGCAGGCAAATTCTTTCTCGTAAACTGTAACCCGGATCAGCCGTGGGGACATGCCTCGGCTTACGGGTTGTGGCTGATCGACGTGTTTGGTAACCGTGTCCAGATTTACAGTGATCCGCAGATTTCCTGCTGGCAGCCGATGCCGCTGCAGGCCAGAAAGACTCCGCCGGTACTGCCGCCTTATGTGGCACAGTCATCGGAGGCAACGGAAGATGCGACGGTGGTATTGAGAGATGTCTATCGCGGGTTGCCTGATGCAGTGCGCGGAAAAGTGAAATACCTGCGTGTACTGGAGCAGGTTGCGCGCCCCTGGACGGCACACCGGTTCTGGCCTGACGACAGTTGGGGCGGTCAGCACTCGCCGGTAAGCATGTATGCCCACATTTTTGTGAAGGTGCATCACGGGGTTGTGCCTGTTCATGACGACGGCTCGGCACATTTTACCGTGCCGGCAAACGCGAATATTTTTTTCCAGGTGCTGGATGAGAATTTCATGGAAATTCAACGGATGCGCAGTTTTGTAAATTACACGGCAGGTGAAACACGTTCGTGTATAGGCTGTCATGAAGGCAGATCTTTGGCACCGCCTGCGAGTAATTCTCCGTTGGCGTTGAGATTCCCCGTCTTACGACCCGGTCCCCAGCCGGGTGAGGCGGTTCCGCGTCCCATTCATTATGTTACCGATGTGCAACCGGTATTGGATCGCCACTGCGTTGGTTGTCACAGCGGTCCGAAGGCAAAAGCCGGAATGGATTATTCGGCGGAGTTAACAACGTTTTTTAACAAGTCGTATGAAACGATAATGCGAAACAAGCTGGTGGGCTATGTAACCGAATTTTATGGTCCCAAGGGAAGCCAGGAGCAATTCACTAACGTTGTTCCGTTGCCGGCCAGGGCGCTTGGTTCGCACGCCAGTACGTTAATCAAGGTTATCTGCGATGGGCATAAAGGTGTAAAGCTTTCGAAAGAGGAGCTGGTTAGGCTGGTTACATGGGCTGATGCCAACGCGCCGTATTATGGTTCGTATTTCGGCCGCCGGAATCTTCGTTACAAGGATCTGCCCGACTTTCGGCCGGTCCCGACACTTGATTCCGCCCGTGGTATTCCGCCACCCGGTACGATCACGGCATCTGTTGGCCCAGCGGCAAAAGAGAAGTACTGATATGCGAAGCCATCTTGTATTTAGTTTATGTTTGTTGACCGCCATTAGTGTTGTCACGGCATCTGACGACGTAGAAAAGGCCGCAACTCAGAAAACGAAACCGCTGCCACAAACGGTAATCTCTGGTAATCGCGGCGATCCAATGACAGTTCGTGCGGCGATTCGCGATTTGATAGCTAACTTTGAGGGACATTATCCGTCAGGCAGTGAGTTTCTCAGGCGTTTGGACGTGGTTGAGAAACAGATGGCGACGGGTGCGGAATCGGGGCGAGCGGCGTTTGCGCAGCTTCAGCGCGAGGTGTTAATGGCTAATCCGCTTGTACGGGTCCAGCCGATCCTGTTTGTCGTTCGGGAACAGTATCTGTCGGACCATCACAATACTGAAACGATTTTTCATACCGGCGAACCAAATAACCACAGTTACCGTCCTGGCGGGGCGCTGAAAATTCTCGATCCACGAACGGGACAAGTTTCTGTGCTGCTCGATCCCGGTCCGGAAGGCTTGGTACGCGATCCGGAGGTTCATTTTGACGGACGTAAAGTGATTTTTTCGATGCGCAAGGCGCGGGACGAGAACTACTCGATCTACGAATTGGAGGTTGATCCGCGAAATGCTTATGCGGTTGTGCCGGGCAGTCTGCGGCGGTTGACGAATGAGCGGGACGCGACGGACATTGATCCATGCTATCTACCCGACGGAAAGATCATCTTCTCCAGTACGCGCGAGCCGAAATACTGTCACTGTAACATGCACATCATGGCCAACCTTTACCGCATCGACGGGGATGGCGCAAACATCCACCAGATCGGCAAGAGCACGTT
>MHBM01000024.1:0-6174 GCA_001804885.1 Lentisphaerae bacterium RIFOXYA12_FULL_48_11 | reverse complement strand
ACCGGTGGGAATATGTGGATCGTAATTTCGGCGATGCGCAGGGGCTTTGGACGGTGAACCCCGACGGTACGAGTCACACTATCTACTGGGCCAACAACATGGCCAGTCCCCCGGCGGTGTTCGATGGCCGGACAATTCCCGGTACGGACAGGGTGTTATGTATATTCGGTTCATGCCATGACCGCCCGTGGGGTGCGATGGCGATCGTTGATCGAAGCAAGGGAATCGACAGCGAGGAGGCCGTTGTACAGATATGGCCCGAGACTGCTCGATCACTGGTCAAAAATGTAGCGGTATTCATGTGCGATAGCTTCGTGCCGGTGAGATCACGCTATGAAGATCCGTATCCACTGGTTGATCCTGCAACCGGGGTTGGCGGAAAGTATTTCCTGGTTTCGCGCAGCATCAAGCCCATACCAGATGAGAAACCCATTAAAAGATCAAACGATTTGAATGAACTGCAAATGGGGCTCTATCTGGTGGATATTTTTGGCAACGAGATTCTTTTGCATGCGGAAAGTCCCGGATGTTTTGATCCGATGCCCCTGTTGGCGCATCAGCGACCGTCTGTGATACCGGAGCGGCGCGATTACAAAAGCACTATGGGGACGATGTATGTCTCGGATGTTTATCAGGGCACGCATATGCAGGGTGTCAAACGCGGCGAGGTTGCGAGCCTGCGGGTGGTGGAATCGGTTGAGAAGAGAGTTTGGACCGCTCCTCTATGGCGGTGTGCCCAGTATGTGGCGGGATCACGATCTGGAGAAACCCTTAACCGTCCGGCGATTTCCTGGGCTGGGTTTGAGGTCAAGCGGATTCTGGGAACGGTACCGGTGGAGGCGGATGGTTCAGCGCATTTTGAGGTGCCTGTTGATCGTTTTGTGTATTTTCAATTACTCGACCGTAACGGGATGATGGTGTCCACCATGCGTTCCGGCGCTCAGGTTCAGCCGGGTGAGTCTCAAGGGTGCATTGGTTGTCACGAGGATCGGCTGACCATGCGCCCTCCGTTTAAAAACTCGCTGGCACTTCAGCGTCCGTCAAGCCAACTAATGGGCTGGCATGGTCCGATTCGTTCTTTCGGCTACTTGAAAGAGATTCAGCCGATCTGGGACAAACATTGCGTTGGTTGTCACGACTTTGGCAAGAAGGCCGGTGAGAAACTGGTTCTGGCGGGAGACAAAGAGCTGGTGTTCAATGCCTCCTATACTGAGTTATTTCAAAATTGGGGCAGAGACAAGGCCTTGCTAAACACCGTCGGGCTTGGGCTGGCGCCGATCAACCCGGCATATTCCATCGGATCCCACCGTAGCAGACTGATCGAACTTCTGAAACGTGGCCACAACAAGGTCAAGCTTTCGGAGGAAGAGATGGACCGAATCGTGTCATGGATTGACATCGGTGGGCCTTACTATCCGGACTATGCCTGCGCGTATCCGACCAACGTGGCAGGGCGCGCGCCACTTTCAGGAGCACAGGTAAAACGGTTGGAAAAACTGACCGGCATTGGTTTTGATGGCGGGGGGAATCCCGGATATGTGACGCATCGGTTGTGGCTGTCGTTTGATCGTCCAGAATTGAGTCCCTGTCTGCGGAAACTGGACAAGACCGGCGATGTCTACCGGGAAGCGTTGGAGATAATCAAAACCGGCCAGGATGAATTGCGTAAGAACCCCGAAGCAGACTGGCCGGGATTCAAGTATTGTGCGGAGCATCAAGCCCGGGAAGACAAGTACCAACTTATGCGCGAGCGGGAGAATAAACGCCGCCAAGCACTGGTTGATGGTCGGAAGGTTTATGATCATGGTCTGGAAACAGGAAAATAATCATATCTTGGACTAATGTTAGCTGTGAAATACTGACGGCAGGAAAGTGTCTGTCAACAGGGAGACGAGAGATGAAGCAATCATTCGCATCAATGAATATTAGTCGCCGCGAGGCACTGAAAATGGGCGCTGGTGTTGTTGCTGGTACAGGTTTGGGTATAGTGCCGTCGGCGATGTCTGTGCAAAACGAAACAAAAACATCGCGTATCAACGAGTATTCCTGGGTGCGCGGGTTTAACTACCAACCGAGTTGGGGCTGCCACGGTATCAGTATCTGGAACGATTTCCGCGAGGTGACCTACGCCAGGGAACTGGACCTGGGCGTGAAACATTTTCCCAAGTTGAATACTTTACGGGTTTGGTATTCTTATGATGCTCACGTCGCTGATCCAAGAAAATTCCTCGCGGCGGCAAAACGGGCTTCTGAGCTTCTGGCTGAGCGTAAAATCAAAATGATCCCGGTCTTTTTCAACGGCTGGCATTCGCTGGTGGATTTTGGAGGGTTCTCGCGGGAACAGTTGTATTGTTCCTCGCGTAACACACCAAGTTTCGGGTCGCACCGACAGTACCTGTGTGAACTGGTGGAAGCCATCCGGCCTGCCGGCAACCTTCTGATGTATGATATTTCGAACGAGCCATTTAATAACGGGGGAAAGGAGAAGGGGAGTATCGAATTGAAATTTCTGGAGGCCATGGCTCAGCAGATCCGCGAGATGGATCCGAAGACGCCAATCTCGGTTGGCACGCAGGGATGTCCGGGTGTCGGTGGTCCTGAAGATTTGAAATTGATAGATCCGTTTGTGGATGTACATGCGGTGCATCCTTATTGGATTCCAAATCTACCGGCAGAGCAACATGCCGAGAATTTTGCCAAAATGGTTGAGATTCTCAAACAACTCGGCAAACCTGCCATTGCTACGGAGTGCTGTTGGGGTTCGAACGATGATGCAAAGCGCGTTGAATTTGTTCGGCATGACTTGGGCCTTCTGAAGCAGGCCGGCATCGGGTTCCTGCCGCATGCGCTGCACCATTCGCCGGTTGCCGACCTGCACCGCCCCTTTCCCGGCCGCAAGTGGGAGACAATGTACATGGCTTTTATTGAGCCCGATGGCTCGATTCGGCCGGGCCATGAGGTTTACAATGAGTTCTGTCAATGAAACACACACGCACACTTCCCACCGCTTTACTGCTCGCGCCGTTGGCTGCGATCTACGCGGCCGCCGATCTCGCGCTGTCCACGAATGGCAGGACCGAGTTCCGGATCGTGAAGCCGGCTAATCCTTCAGCGGTGGATGAATATGCGGTGGCCAGGCTGTCGGGATACCTGAAACAAATCACGGGCGCGGAGTTCCCGGTGGTGGAGAGTCTTTTGGGGACGCAATCATTCTCCACAGTTGTTGTAACAGTGGTGGATATGCCGTAAGGTTCGATGCGTTGCTGCGTTTAACAGTGCCCGTGATCTACCCCGCCGGAGCGGGGATCAGTGTGGGCTAAATAGAATAGGAGGAATAAGTGAAGAATTGTTGCGTAATAGCCGGTATGGTAGTGTTCTGTATGTTCGTAGTGTCTGCGACCGTGGTCAATGGTGCCGATACCGCCGTTGACAGGAAACCGGTCTTGCTTTTTGAGTTGCCCGAGCCCTGCAATACGCCTGATGGCTGTACGCTGGCCGATGACGGGAACCTGATTCTCTCCGTTCCCAATTTCAACAACAAGGCGTTGAAGCAGCAGGGTGTGATTGACAAGGATGCGCCTGCGGTGATGCTTTGTATCGACAAGAACAACAAAGTGAGTACATGGTATGAATTCAAGAAGGAAGACCTGCAGGCGGATACGGGAATTGTCGGGCCCATGGGCTGCGACTTCGGTCCGGACGGGCACCTTTATCTTGCGGACAACCAGCTGTTCAGCAACGGAGCAAATAAGTCGCGTCTGTTGCGCATCCGCTGCGAGAACGGCAAGCCGGTGAAGTGCGAGGTCATTGTGGAAGGCTTCATCGTGGCTAATGCGGTTGTCTGGAAGGGTGACACCGTGTACGTCAGCGAGACGATTCTTTCTCATCCGCCCAAGGAAACGGCGGGCAAGGGCAAGGTGCCTCTTTACAGTGGCACGTATGCTTTCAATATCGATGAGTTCAAGAATGGCCCGGTCAAGCTCGCTCCCTGGTCTGCGGCCAATCCCGACCCGCACCTGATTGCAACATACGCCACGAGCGGCCGGATCGGGTTCGGCGCCGATGGGCTTACCGTTGACGGTGAGGGCAACCTCTACTGCGGCATATTTGAAGATGGCGTTCTCTACAGGACCCGTTTTGACAGTGCCGGGAAGGTGGTGGATACAAGGGTTTTCGCCTTTGATGCGAAGATGGCCTGCTGCGACGGCATTTTCTGGAACAAGGCTGACAACACGATCTATGTCGCCGACATGCTTCAGAATGCGGTCCAAGCTGTTGACATGTCAGGGAATGTGACGACAGTCCACAGGAACGGGGATACGACCGGTGCTGATGGTTTGCTGGATCAGCCTTGCGAGGTGCACGTCCGCGGGAACGAGTTGATCGTGATAAACATGGACATGCCGTGGGAATCCGATCTGCTGGCGAACAAGAAGATCGACAAGCCGTATACGGTCTCGGCTATCAAGTTGCAGTAAAAGCGACGGAGGTTTCTCAATTGCCAGTATATGGTTCAAAATGGAAGAGATTGACAGGCTGGCGGTAAATGGGAAGGAAAGTGATCAGTGAGAATGAATAAGCTGATAAGTATTGTTTTGCCGGTAGTCATGGTTTGCATAATTGGAGAAAATGGAGGTAGGTTATTTGCCTCCGAAGAACAGTGTCTGGCGGATGAAATTGGCCGCCGCATTGAGGAGTTTTCTTTGCGTATCGGAAGGAAACTGGAGGCAAACAAAAAAGCGGAATGCGGAGTGGTCAAGTTCCGGTCGCTCGTACGCGTCGGTACTTGGAGTGAATCCTGGCCTGACGAGAAAGGCGAAATCCGGAAACGCGAAGTTAAAGGCGAGATATGGAACGATGCCATTCAGGCGACCCTGCGCGAAACCGGCTGTGTTTTACTACCGAAGGGCGAAAAGCCTTACTATCTTGATGGACCAATAATATTGCGGTCGGGGCAAATGATCATAGCCGATCGTGATGCTGAAATCCGGCTCAAGCCGGGCGTCAATACCTGTATGGTTCGCAACGAGAATATTGTCGGCGGACAAAATGGTCCGGTGCCGAGAGATCAGAATCCGGATACCGACATTGCCGTAGAAGGTGGTGTCTGGACAACATTGGCCGTGGCGCGTCGGGAAAGCAACGGTAACAACTATGGGCGGCCAGATAGAAATAATGCTCTACCTTGTCATGGTGTCATAGTGTTGAACAATACCAGTAACACAGTTGTCAGGAATGTTGTCATACGCCAGTCACGTCCGTTCGGCGTACATCTTAGTAATTGCACGGATTTCCTGGTTGATGGCGTCACTTTCGAAGATCATGGCCGGGATGGAGTTCATGTCAATGGTCCGGCTTGTTTTGGCGTAATCCGCAATATCAGCGGGAGCACACATGATGATTTTGTTGCGTTGAATGCCTGGGACTGGCGTAACTGTACTCCTTCGTTCGGGCCGATTCATCACGTGCTTGTTGAAAATATAATTGGCTGTAAATCCAAATCGCTGGATTTCGCAAGTCCTTATCCGGACGGCACGGCGGAAATCCGTCTGTTGCCTGGCACAGAGAACTTTGCTGATGGGACAAAGCTGGCTTGTGATATCAGTGAATGTGTTTTTCGTAAATTGACAGACATCCGTACTTTCAAAATCTATGACCAGCCTAATCTTGAACTGGGACGTGACAAGGATTTTGCCGATCCGATAGGTGAGGTTCGTAACCTTCATTTCAGTCAGCTTGTCTTCAATAGGCCGGGCCGTTTTCAGGTGGCCGCCAATGTGAATGGTCTGGCGATTAATGATGTGCAGTTTCGTTTTGTTCCGCAAGATACGTTTAAACTTGTGGAGATCGGGCCAATGTCGGCAACTTATAAAAGAAAGCCGGACGATTCTTTGACATGGATCGAAATATTTTCCCCGGACCGTGATATTCTTGTGCAGAAATTCTCTCTTGCCGGCGTCAGTGTTTTCGGGGATGGTAAGATTATGCCTTTAGCGGATGCGATCTCGAGGCTGGTGCAAGTTGCTGACCAGAAACTTAATCCCGATTACCCGAAAACAACTCCGCGGGGTGGTATAGGTAAAGTGAAGTTTATTCAGTAGAAGAAATGACCATTGTCGAGCAGAAATGAGGCTGGTATGAAAAAGAAAGCGATTAATTTGTTAATCCTGTTCT
>MHBM01000023.1 GCA_001804885.1 Lentisphaerae bacterium RIFOXYA12_FULL_48_11 | reverse complement strand
ATCCGGTAAGAACTCTCAGGCAGACCGCTGATTTCCTGGCGGGCAGGTTGGCCCAAAAGCCGTTTCGGATCACTCTCTCCGATGTGCGTGAGTCCCTAAATGAATATGATGAAGATTATGCTGATGTTAAAGGGCAGGAACAGGCTAAACGTGCCATCGAAGTCGCTGTTGCCGGTGGTCATAATATTCTTATGATAGGTCCACCGGGTAGGATCTAACTAACCAATGGTATGCCGAACCCTTCATAATCAACAGGTTATAAAAGGGCATATTCGATAACAAATAGATGGGGTTTGGTGGCAATTTCCCTCCAAGCCAGGGTTTGAACCAGGGGAAACTCCTTATTTGACCTGGAATGGTGTCTGAATATCATGTCTTCCTTGCCGGTTCAGATATGTCTGGAAGGGTGGTGTTAGGCCCAGGATTGATTAAACACAGGGAAAAGGGGTCTGGATAAGGGGTTGTGGGGATTGAGCGGGAATGCTGGGGTTGGGATATGATTCGCCCCAGGCATCAGGCTGATTTATGGGTTTTAGCAACAGAATCAATGTAATTTCGCTTGCCTTTAACTGTTGGATGAGATGGGCCGAGTTCGTTTACTTTCTGTTCGTATTCTGCCTGAAAAGATTGTGAAACTTCCAATCCGCGATTTACGGCAAGTCCAAGGACTTCCTGATTCATCCCTTTCGGCATAACACGTATTTTGGCGGGATGGACACGGAAGCCATGTCGTTCAAAAATGCTGACAACCGTTTCCTTGATCCTCTTCAATCCTACAGGGCCACTTAAAGCAACATCATCCACATAAACTGAAAAAGAAGACACGCCTATAGACTTGATTGCGCGCTCAATGTCATGAATAGCTGGACTTAACACAAGGGCAGCAACACAAGAGCTTGTCGGCGCACCTTGGGGGAGATGGCTCTTCCTTGTAACTAATCGTGTTAGGATTTTCGCTACAACCTGACTAGCGCCTCTACGTCTAAACATTCCATATACCATTTTCGACGAAACTGATGGGAAGAAATCCTTAATGTCCATTGTGACGACCATAGGTTTATTGACGTGCAACTGTGCTGCTTGAATTGCCGAACTGCCTGCCCTTCCAAAGAAAGAATCGCTTAATGGAAGATGGTCGAGAATGCCGTGTAGCAGATTACGCTGAGTACTTTTTAGATTTTCATGAGGTGCCTCTATTAGACGCAAGCCGCCAGACTTCTTGCTTTCCTTACGTTCTCGATAAAGCAGAGGAGCTTTCTGTGAAAGGGAACGTAGTTTGTCCGCTGATATCTTTAGGGTTTTCGACAGACTACTTTCAGTTAGTTCGCGCAAATCCTTCATGTCAAGACATTGTCGACCATTTGGGTTTTCTCTGAGCATGGTAAATCAGGAGATTCACTGCGCGTCTGATAATTTCTTCAACTATCACGGCAACAGGCCAAAGTACGACTTTTCTAAACCGTCCCAATGCAACGTCATTGCTAGTGAACTTTCGCAGTTCTCTGCAAAGACTGTCTACAATGGCACGATCTTCAGATGTCAGATTTTGGACAAGTAATAAGTACTTCTCCATCTCTTCCATCGCCGCCTTGCTGTCCTGATGCTTGATCGATTCAATTACCGACAGCAACAGTGAATCCCCCGTAGCTTTACGGCCACGCTTTTTTCTCAGGATGCCGAGCTTTCTCTGGCACTGATCGAAACGGGACCGCTTCCGGGGGAATATACGGATCTTCATGTCATCACCTCCTTTCTTGGTTTTAGCCACACCGGCGAAATGCCGATTGTGATTTGACACCGAAAACGATATAGGCAAAACATACATGCCATATCATCAGGTGAACATGTCTAGGCAAACAATTAGCCAATACACGGAGAAGCCTTTAGCTGAGCTAAACAGGAACCAGGAAATAAATAACCTGATACCAGTTAGCCAGAAAATCAACCTGCGTGATAGACAGACTGATCGGCAAAAGCCTCTACATAATCTACTGATAATAAACCAGTAGCAGAGAAAGGAGTACTTTTCCGCTAACCCTCGAAACCATGCTGTCAAAGAACAATAATATCAAAACCACCATATATGGTGCATTTCATATACTGGTTTTTAATTTACTACTACAGGATGTGGTTGTCAAGGTTAAATCTGGGCCAGCTGGGCGAATATTGATCAAAACGTATCTAGACAGAAACATGTTTCATGAAGGAATTTCAAATTTTTTTTCAGAATTATATATCTCGAAATAAAGAGTTAGTAAAACACAACATAAGGAGCGACAGATGAGTGATTTAGTTTTCAATCCAAGAACGAAAGAACTATGCGGCAGGGCAACTGACATTAATGACTGGGCTCGTAAATGCGATGAATTCGAAAAGGAAACTGGTGTCAAGGTGCCAAGACCTGGATCTGCACAGGTTAGGCAGAAACCTGGTGCTGGCAAAGAATATAAATTGCGTTTGTGAACTGAACGCAGTGATGAAGGAAAATATAATCAGCCTTTGACATTTCTAATAATCCGGCATATGTTCTGACCAAGGTCGTAGCTTCAATTAGTCAACTGGGAGGTTCGATGAATAGAAGCCGGTTCAATGCAGATATTTCTGTGATAATCCCGATAACATTCCTGTCTTGTTGTCTTCAATCAAGGGAGGAGACAAATAGGCGATGAAGGTTAAGAACTATTCGTTTAAAGTGCACGAAGGTCCAATTTCATTAACCGACTTCTTTACCTTTATTGCGGATGACGATAAAGAATCATATTCATACAACGGATTGACACGGTTGTTATACGTGAAGCAACATGACGCCTATTTTACCGGAATGATTGTATCACCTAAGGACCATAAGACTTATTTGGCGATTCAGCGACAAGGAGAAAGGCTGACGATTAAAGCCAACGAGATTGAGGATGGTTCGCAGTTATGTGATTTCAATATTTTTATCATTAATCCAAAAATGGCCCAAGGCGTTTATACGCACTATCACGGGGGAATGTCTCTCGATACCCTGGATGGTTATTTCAATCGCTTCTATAAACGCTGTAAAAGGAAGACCATTCAAAAAGACCGAAAAATAGTACTTCTTCAGCAAGGGCTTGATGAGGATGAGATTGAGAGAATACTTGACGATGAGTGCCGAGAAGAATTGAAAATATTCCCTGTTTATCGGACAGAGGAGATTCAAGATATAATAGGGCAGCTGAGCGAGATACGTGCGGTATGTGTTTCAACAAAGACCGGAATTGGAACGCCAGGACAAAGTGTTCCTTTCGATGATGAGGATTTGGATTACACATTTCATAAATGGAAAATCAAGGCGGGCCGTGTGGATCAGCAAAGCATTAAAGACAAGCTGTTAACATATTTGCAGGGTAATACCATCGAAAATGGTTCCGTTAGGGGACGAGCGTCTGGCGAAGAAATTAAGGACATTCCCTTCAAGTTGGATCCAGTTACTTACGATGAGTCGGATTTTGATGACATTCTTCAAGACTTCGAAATTGAGCCTCAAGAATATGAAACAACTCGCGTGTATGATGTCGCCCTCAAAGTGGCGACAAGACTGGGTGTTGTATGACTTGGGCTATGATAATTCAGGAAGCATTGAATCAACTGCAGCAGTATCATAACACCTATAAGTCGTTTATCTTATCGCCTGCATTTTCGGGGTTTCTAAGCATTTCGGGTTTCATTTTTGCGATGCACTCGTTCGTGATCACAAAAATGAAAGAAGGGGTGTATGATAGTACTTCCTACAAAAATAAACTTCAAATTGCTGCCAACAAACACGGCAAGAATGTCCCGCGATATGGAACTCTTAAAGCATTACATGAACTGTTGATGCAGTGTGTCTATCTTTGTTTGGCAGCGGCATTATCTCAGCTTGTGCTTGGTTACATTGAGGTGCTTTGGGTCGGTGCGTTGATATTGATCTTTGTTGCGATTGGTATGTTGTTTAAAGCGATATGCGCAATGAAAGAAAATATGAATTATCTTTTTGAGGAATTAGATAAAGAAATCATCAGGCCGGAAAGACCAGGATGATTAATGGAAGAAGGGCAAGACCAAATGCCAACACAACTGAGCTGCTCGTCACGTAGGATTTCTTCTGTCATTTGCAATGTTCCTCTTGCCAAAGCCCTGGGACATTCAATTAACAAAGCTTTGAGCTGTTCACATGTTAGCGCTGCAAAAGGTGATGACGTGTGGAGCATATTCAATAACTCCCTTAATGCCGCTATACGTGATATTGAAGAAGATCCCAAGGGCGATTTATTCAAGCGCTTTATCAGATATGGATCACATCATCCTGACGATCCTAAATCAATGACCAGCGATGGCAGGACTGTTCTTTCCGACCCTGAATGTGGTGAAGTTGTTGAGTTTATTCATTCTCATATGATTAATCGATTTAAGGGCGAGTTGGCTGAGCTTCTTGCACTAGAGCCCTGCATTACTCTTCTTGGTCAACTTTGCGAAAATAAGGTCTTATCGCGCAAAACTCAATTCGTCTGGGGTGATAAAATTAAGGAGCAATGTGTTCCTGAGACCAGGAATAAGGAACGATGGGACAAGGGAGCAGATGGATTGTTTCTCGATAAGGAAACATCACGGATAAATATTTATGGAATAGTTGAAGTTAAATCAATGAATTTGGGAGCTAAGAAGATTCTAAAACAAATTGAGCATCATATCGCCAGATTGAAATATGGAATTTGGCTGGCAGGGAAATCGTATTCTCCTGAAGCAGTAATGTGCAATCCGGAGAAAGTTGCTCGTATCATTGTGAGACCATCAACATGGAAGGTTGATCGGGAATGGAAATGGGGCAAGGGAGATCACGGGGGACGAAAAATGATTTTTCCGGAGCCAACAGATCCTCCCGTTGATACACAGATAAAACCGCTAAACGGTAACATCTGGGAAATCACATTAGCATGGTCAGGCGAGGCTTTGGAGCAGGCCGCCTATGAAATGACCTATGGTTACATGGCTGACGTTGGTAAACATGTTTTTGTTAAGGGTAACATGCCGAAAGGTTGGGAAGATTTAACACCAGAAGAGGCCGGTTATAATGCAATCAAAATGAATTTATATTATTTACCATTGCGATCTTTAACGGCACGGCAGGATCGACTGGCCATCAAGTTGTACAACATCTATAGCTTCGGTTATCCGTTAGCTGTAGATCACAAGGAAATGCTTTGGCCAGAGGATTTGGACAAAATGTAAGCCTCTTATCAATAAGTTGGATACAGAATGAAGTAGAATGAGAATTGATATGACAACGATAACACCAAATGCCAGTCAGGAGAGAAAAGATATGAAACCTATTGATCGTGAAAATGAAATCCGGTTTCTTTTTGAAGAAAAGCGAGAACGTCGTACTGAGATAGTTGCATACCTGCAAGCGCAACAAAATGCAGTTCTCGCGTTTATAGTTTTCTTTGGAACTTTAGCGGGTCTCTATGCCAATCCAGCAATTCTTGGAAAAGAACTATTGCGCACCACTGTCATGTTCATCGGAACACAGATAATATATTATCTTTCAATCTACATATTCTCACAAATGAGTTTAACTGGTGCCCAGGGTGGCTATGTGGCTGCAATAGAGCAAAGGATTAATGAACTCGCTGGAAGAAATCTGGCTCTGTGGGAAAATGTTGGTTCCATGCAGTATGCATGGCGCGGTCCAATGATAGTAGCTTTTATTATTATGGCGTGCTTGATGATGGCGGCCTGGATATTCTGCATTTTTCTGATCTTTACTACGATGCCGACAACGATTTTGATAACTGTAATAAGTGTTGAGACAATCTTGTTAGTGGCGCTTGCCTATTATGGTGCACGAGAAAATCCTCGTGTTGCAAAAGCAATGCGTAAGGAGTTCTGTGTGGAGCAAACGAAAGAAACCAGTCAGCCGGAGGTTATTAAAGACCCGTAGCACTTCTCAAAACTTCTACTGTTATCGACAAGTGGCCGACCTATGTTGGAGGTGGAACGTGGCTCCGGTACGGTGCGGAAATGGGAGATGGGTTGAAGGCGTATGCGAATTGGGGCGTCCTGAGTTACCAGTGCTGTAATAGTTAAGGAGGAGAATCTATCTATGACATCGGATGGTTCAATGTTTACGAAACAGACTCCGTATTTTGCTTTTTGTCATGGATTTAACAAGGACCAAAAAGGCGTAACTGTTTCGTTTGATGCCGTTTCTGCCAGCCTGCTAATGGACGTACCAGAAGAAGGAGATGGTCGCTATTCTGCCCTTGCTAAGTTGATAACATACAACATTGATATCAGGTTACCTCATGATAAGTTCATAGAGTTAAAAGATGATATGGGATATCCGGAAGAAGGATCATGGTCGAGAATGGATGTATCATCGGGTGGCAAGTATACCCTTGCGGTCCGAAATGCCGATACAGATTTAAACCTAGATGAAGAACAGCCACGGGCATTCTTGCGACAGCTTTCAATAAATGAATTGGAACCGGTAAAAAAGCGAGTTGCTTTACCCAGGATCAATACATCTCGTTCAGAGATTAAGAAGCTTCTTATTGGCAAACGAATCGGCGGACCAACCTTTATTTCGGTCTATAATGTTGGGCAGGGGCTTTGTTGTGCCCTGTGTGATGAAAAATCGGCTGCACCTCTCTTGTATTTTGATTTTGGGTGTGGTTGTTATGCAAACGCCCATACACGACCAAGAGAAATGAAGTTCTGTTTCTCGCAGGAACCGCCGATTGTCCTTTCTCATTGGCATTCGGATCATTATATGGGAGCAAAGCTTCTTGATGATGCTGCCTTAGATATGAAATGGCTTGCGCCTTATCAGTATAATGTCTGTACAACAACGAGCAAGTTTGCGGCTTTTTTGCATTGTAACAGGAATCTTCTAATGTGGCCCGATGACTTGTCGTACCTGAATGTACCATTCGGAACCATTGTTAAATGTAAAGGGGGAATGCTCAATCGCAGTGGCCTTGCATTGATCGCCAGAACATATACCACTCAGGGCGAGAATGAACACAGTTTTAAAACATTATTGCCGGGAGATGCAGGCTATGACGATATATGTGATTCGAATATGATATTCGATGCTTTTGTAGCCACGCATCATGGCGGAGACACAACAGGTAATGTTCCGAAATCTATGGGAGATGAACCGATATTTGCTATATCCTATGGCAATAGAAATTCATATGAACATCCAAAAGACCAGCGAATGAATGATATAATGAATGCTGGTTGGCGTCGAAGACTCAATACAGTTGATGGTAATATTGCCTTGTGTTGGAGGGGCGATAATCTTCCTATGCTCGGCTGTGGTGGTAAAGAATGTAGCCTCCATATTCAACAAATATGAAAATGAGCACTATGAATGCCAATCGTCGCTGTGCAGGTCGTAACAACTTCTTTCTTAACCATCAGATATTTTATTCTGGACAGCATTAGAAAAAAACATCTGTCATGAAAGGGATCAGTGGTTATCGCTACATGAGGGACAATTCCCGTACCCTTTAGTCTAGGTCACCTTTAACATGCATGCCCTCTCCTTCAAGATTGTTCTTTTTTGAGTTTGACGCTATGAGTAAACCTAGCCGGTTATAGCTCTCAACAATAATACGAACTAATCCACGCTCAGTTAGAGTGCCATCATTGAAAGCATGAAAAGCCGACACGATGGGTATCAATAGAATGGTAGAAATCATGACAAGAGGGACAAGATACCAAGCTACAAATTTGCAAACCAAGGCAGTAAGCGAAACAAGAACTACCGCGTAGAAGAGATTGAAGAGACCGGATCTTGAATGTGAAGCATGGGGAGGGTTATCCGCGCTTTCAGGTTGAAGGATGGTTGTGACCTTATTTCTTCTGCTCGTAGAAGGCAGCTTCAGTTCGGGATCAATGGTGTTTAAGAGGTCACCAATATTAAGTAGTTCTTCCGTTCCTTCCGGGATAATGGTCTCTTGGCCTCTCGTGTAGAGACGTATAAGATGTTCATAATCCACCGTTACATGAGGATGGTGTGCGAGGGGAATACGCAGTCGGGCATCAAGTTGTGCGATTGAATTGTGGATTCGATCGAATTCCGACCGTATCAGAGCGAGAAAAATAGGGCGCTTATTCTTAGGTCCGGTAATACGGATATACACAGTTCGTTCCTCTGCGTCCGCACGTACTAGGGCGCGACAGCCCTCACGCGTGAGGACCACCCCAGAACGCCAATAAGTTTTTTTAGAAATGGATGAACTCATCCGGACGATGAAGCGAGAAGCGACACTTCCTGGAAGGATGTTGTAGTGGTACTGAACGGCAAGAGCGTCTTCCCATTCTCCGGTGTCCGGCTCACCTCTTGTGAGAAGATCAGGAATAAGAAATGTTTCTTCCTTCTCATCTTCAAATCGGAAACAGAGTTCAAACTTTCGCATCATATCCATGATGAACATGTGCTTCGAGCTAGGATAAGTTGTAGAGGGAAGAATCTCATGAAGGTCCGCAACGCGAAGCACACCTTTAGACTGAAACAGAAGGTTGGAGTTGAGAATCCGATAGACCCCATTAGTGACCCATTCAGGGTTCAGAATGTTCGTGTCTTCGAGACGTGGGTCGTCTTGAAAGTTTAGAACAATACCCAAGTCATGGAGGAATTGCACTAGGGTCTTCTGGCTGGTACTATCCTCAACGCCGGCATTGGCACAGATAGCACGGTATTCATCATAAGACATAAAATCTTTTGGCGTGTGTTCCATTTCGTCCTTAATATGGAACCAAGCAGAAGGGAGTACGTCATGGACATGTCCTAGGTGGGTAACCTCTCTTGTGATCATCTCTCTTAGGTTTGCAACTTCTTCCCCTGTGTGGCTTGACACAGCTTTTGCAAAGCCGACGATAACCGGGTATTTCCTCTGCAACCCCAACCAATCCAAATCCATTCGTTGTTCATCCGCTTTCGTGCATACTACAATAATTGGCGAGTCCCCGCCAAAGCTTTGGATAATCTTTAACCAGTACTCAAGACGGCTTTGGTGCTCACCCTGTCGTGAGTCAAGTACGAGAATGTACAACGTGCGCTTTGTAAGAAAGAACTGATGCGTCGCATGCATGATTTCCTGGCCGCCAAAATCCCAGACATTCAGGGCAACAGTAACTGCACCGTCTGTGACCTCCCATCGTGTGATATCAATACCTTCGGTCTTGCGTTCATCATGATCGAGCCGCTTGCCAAGTAGAGCCTTGATCAGCGATGTCTTACCAACCCCACCTTCACCGACCAGAACCATTTTCGCTTCGTTGAGAACACGATTCTCGCCTACCTGCCGCTGGATATAGTAGTTGATAATGGCCGAAGTGTCGGAACTGCGTTCTGCGATCTCAGGGGGTAACACTGGAAGCAGGTTGTCAGTGACATTGAATTCGCTCAAGAACTTGAACTTTGAAAATGATATCGGTAATTCTGTCAGTCTGTTTCTGTCGAGTTGAAGACTTTTTAAGTTAGAAAGGTTGCCAATTTCGTCAGGCAGGCCTGTGAGAGAGTTTTCTGTAAGATACAGAGCCTCTAAATTCTGGAGGCTACCAATGGCTGCAGGCAAGCCCGTGAGCCTGTTACCCGAGAGATCGAGTACGCGCAGATTCTTGAGGTTAGCGAGAGAGACTGGAATCGTTGTAAGTCTGTTGCCTGCTAGGTAAAGTCGCTTGAGACTGCGTAAATTCCCGATTTCGTGAGGAATCGTCTCTATTTGGTTTCCGGCAAGAACTAGAGTTTCTAGACTTACCAGTTCTCCAATCTCGCGAGGTAGTTCTTTTAGTCGATTTCTGTTGAGATAGAGCGTACGAAGCTTTCTGAATTCGCCAATCTGACTTGGAAGTTTTTCAATACCTTCTTCAGGAAGATAGAGCACCTGTAGATCTGAAGCGCGAAAAAGTGAATGCCAATCGTTGGGCAAACATTTTATAGGCACAGTGGATGTGCGTGTGGAAATGATATTAGGGCGAGATGTAGTACGATCCATCGGTCTAGTACCAAATAGAAATCGTGCAACTTTATTTGTTAAAGAGTCTTGGGAAGGTATTTCGATCTGTTGCAATAAATCTCTGTCATTCGATTTAACAGTGACGGAACTTACGCCGATGATATCCATGGGATTGATTGGGGCTTGTAGCCGACTAGCTTTCCTAATCGCTTTTTGTGCTTCTGTCCAGTTTTGTGGCCTGTGGTTCGGATCTTTGGCTAGGAAGTACCGTAGAAGAAGGCTAACAGCGAGTGGAATATTCGAGATCTTTTCTGCTGGATCATGACACCAATCTGAGACATGTCGGTCAAGGACGACTGCTCTACTTGTCCCTGAGAACATTGTTTCTCCTGACAGAAGATGATAAAGTATGGCACCCAACGAATAGATGTCAGAGCGGCAATCTAGTTTCATCTCCCCGAGAGCTTGTTCTGGCGAAATGTACGCTTCGTAAGCAAGCGTGTTATGGTAAATTGAGGCGTGACGGCTGGAAAGGCTTTGAAATAAGGAGATCTCTCCGAGATCAGAAACTTTTACTACGCCATCGCTATCGATCAGAATGTTGTCAGGCTGCAGAGAACCATGAAGAATCTGACCATGAGACCAAGCATAATCCAAAGCTTCTGCTACACATTTGGCAACTAACAAAGCATCTTCGTGACCTAGCTTTTCTTTGCGCCGCAGCCAATCACCCACGGTATAGCCCGCAACGTACTCCATCACGATATAAGCGGTAAGGTTGTTTGCTTCGGCATCATAGATTTGAATGATCCCTTCGTGTTTAAGCATGGCAAGGTGTTTCGCAAGAGACGTGAAGTCGTTATGGATGGCAAATCCCGTATTTTCGGGGCCGTGAAAGAATTTGACTGCAACGATACGGTCAAGTGAAATTTGTCGCGCTTTCCAAACTGTACCTTTACGGCCTTTACCAAGTATCTCAATACATTCAAATCCTGGTATATCAGGCATGGTGTTTGTCATTGTAGTCCTTTCTAATGCGAAAGATATTTGTCACTACATTCTCTGTATTTATATATTCTCTTGTGTCCAAAACCGACACAGAACAAACATTACAAGCGAAATAACGTTTAACTTGTTCAGACGAGAGTCCACATGTAAGGTGAAATGTTTGCCACATCTTGGATTTGGACGCGTTCTCATTGCCTGTACAAAAGCATCAAAAATAGCCATGTCGTCTCCACATCCTTTCGTTATTTACCAGACACTGGATGCTTTCCCAAGTCAGTCGGAAATTCTTCAAGCCTGCTCGCTTCTCGGAAAGTCAAAACAACCTCTCCAGTTGTTTTGCGTTCTGTCCAATAAGTGCCTTTGAGTCTTTCGACCGGATCACCAACCACCTCAAAGATAATAGTTCCATCGTGCTGTTGACTCCGCTCTACAACGGTTAGCAATGGTTTGCTATGGTAGCTATATCCGAGCATTCGGATTTGCTCATCACCATCCAGCCAAAAATCGGCCAGGTAACTGTGGCTAGTCATTTCAGCGGTACGCATTACGCAACTAATCCGGATGAAAGATTGTTTGATTGTGAGGATGACGGGGATTGGTGTCGGAACCTCGCCTGTTTCGGGATTCTTCCATGTTGTTTGAATTGTTCCCTGCCAGGTTCCATTGAGGTCGGGAAACGGTACAAGCCATCCGCGAAATATCTTCCACCGCCATGCGTAACTCACGAATAAACCAATTACTGCTAAAACAAGAGGGATTGTTTTGTATGCGATTTTGAGAGCACTCCAGAAGTCGGACACACTCTTGCCGTCACGGTATGCCATCCCGCAGAAGCAGGCGGCGAAGACTATAAAGATGACAATGGCGAAACGTTTGCCGTGAAGGTTCTTCATGTAAATCCTATATATTTCCAAGCTGCATCCAAGAATTTATTAGCTTGTTCGCAAGTCCAAGGTTGTGATGACCGGAATAAGTATTTCAGTTCATTTACTTCCCCCCATTCAGTACAATCCTCTATTTTTCTCGTGCGATTCCATAAGCTTGCGATTACATGCCTGAGGATATCAGAATAACTGTCGTGCGTAAATGCTTCAAGTGGAGCATTCCAGGCCAAACACTCGATCAGAAATGAGGCAATGTTCGCAGATTCTGAAATTCTTTCTTCCTGCATTTTGTTTCGAAGATGTTTAAGGATACGTATTACACGTTTGTAGCATCGACCAGTAGTGTCATTTCGAGAAATGCCGTTATTGTAATTATGGTCTGGCCAATTTTCTATTAGATCTCCATTGTCGGGGATAAAAGCTGTACCAGAATGAAACTCCCACGTACCATATGAGTTTTTGTTGCCAGTGTATCTTCGACGCTCAAAAGTCGGAACGACATCTGCGTCGATTCTGTATGAATTTGCGTGTACATCAAATGCCTTCTTGCCTCTTGTAACACCAGATTCGCCGAAATAGTTCTTCAGTGCTTTTTCAATCATGTTCTTGAAGTCAGAGAACGCCATTGTGCCATTAGAATTTCCGAAGGACTGATCGGTCATTCCGTCTGGATAATCCGGGAAGAAGGATGTGTTGTAACGAATACAAATATCTACGTCGCTATCTTGACGAACATTTGTCCGCACCTTGTATGAGCCCTGAGCGAATACGGAAATGTCCAAGGTACAGAGGGGGTCGTCTGCATCTATTGCTTTTCGAACGGCAACCTCTGCATTCTTACATTTGTCAGTCTCAGTTTTGCCAGGGCCTTGTGACCACCAAGTAAAAGTTTCTTCTGATATGTTCATACCCGATAATCTAGTAGCATTTTATCCACCAACCGGATACAACCCCTTACACTCCAGATTAACCTCCCTGATTACATCAACCAGTATCGCCTGCCTATTCCTTATGTTTACTTGCTAACATTTCAGCCAATTCTTTTTCAAATCCCCATGCTCTAACTCGTTCATCGGCGGCAACCTCATTGTCTGAATGGTCCCGTCGTTCTTCAATGGAATGAGCTATTTCATGAGCAATAAGCCCAACCAGTGCAATGTCAGATAGTTCGAATGCAGTGCTGAATATAATCACTTGATCTATTTTAAATGTGAAATGTGTTTTACGTGGAGGTACAGTGTGACTATAAGGCACGTTTATCGCCCAATAGGTTGGTTCTTGAACAACGAAAGTTACATCGGTTTCGATTGTATCAAAGATATCGTCAGGGAGGCGTCTTAGTACTTCAGTCAGAGCGCGATCAAAACGTTTCTGTGTGGGTGTGTTCAATGGCCCTGGCCACACCTTGTCAGATTGCATATACAGACAAATGTCTTCCTCGCGAGACATGTCAATAATCTCCTTTACCCACCCAGCGGATACAAGCCTTTACATTCCGGATTGACCTCCCTGATGACATCGACCTTTACCGCCCTGACCAAATCCTGAATGCCATCTGCCTTACTTTCCCGACTCCCGTACTTGCAATATTCAATACACAATTTGCGGGTGGTGGAGCAAGGTATTCGTCATGGTTTTCTGACTATGGCATAGCACTCATCGTTTCAGATAAAAACATTCATATTCAACGGGGGAGGGGTGAAATGCGCTGTATTATTCGTGTGATTGCCGGGACTACTTTTCTGGGGAGCGTGAATCGATTAATCATATAAATAAGAAACTATAGTTGCTTGCGCAAATTGCTTAAGCTAAACTCAACATGATATTGAGGTCATATTAATGGAGTGCCCGAAATATCACGAAATATCAGTGATATAAATTAACTAAAGGAAAGGAAGGTAACATTATGGCTAAGAAGTCACCGTGGCATGCAATAGGATCAGAAGTTTATCATAATAACACTAAATGCACAGAAGGTAATAATATCGAAAGTAAGAATCAGAGAGCAGGGGAAGGTGGTAAGAGGCTTTGTCGTCACTGTAAAGAATTGAACAAGTAATTTCGCGACAAATAGGTATCAGTGGCGGTGAAACTTCGGTAGTCGGGGAAGGGCCTTAAAAACAATGTAGGGGTTTCCCTTATAATGGGGGTAGGGGATTCGTTCGGGTTCGGACTCTTTATGCTTTGAATACACCTATACTCAGAGCAGGGGCCTTCCTGTTTATGGCAATCTGTATTTGTCCATCATCTGTTCTTTGGAATCGAAGAATTACTTCTCCAGGGCATCCGTCGACAATTCGTATAAACTTCTTATTCAGCAGGGATTTTAGATCAAGATTATATTTTCCCACCAGGCGTTTAGGTGAATCATCAAGCTCTTTCCATTGAAGGCCCAGGGATAGAGGAGATTCGTTTAGTCTGATTCGAGCGTAGTAATGTTGATTTACGCGATCATTGCCTATCCAGTTGCGGGAGCATTCTGCGTTGTCATCTAGTTTCTTTATCATTTCCGTCCTCCTTCATGCTGACAAATGATTCAACGCCAAACAGTCAAAACATATCGTCCCTATTATTCTTTCAGGCGTCAATGAATCGATCATATATTTCTGTGTTCATCCCGTTTTTTGTTTGTCACGCCCGACCAGTAATCCGACTGTCAGAAAAATAGCTCCTAGGAAGAAGCCGAGAATCCCAAGAAGAATCGCAGCGATACCACCTGCGCCGGCCATGGTCGCCGCTTCTAGTTCGTGTCCCTTTACCGCAAAGTGGTGTACGGCCTTGCCCGCTGTGATGAACCCAGCCAATGGCAACGCGAACGAAAGGCACGCATTTGAAATAAACAACCGTCGCCACACCTTGGCCGCGCGGTTGGCTTTGATGGCGAAGATAACTGAAGTAGCCCACAGACCGAAGAAAATGATCACGGATACTGCTGTGACCGTTACACTTTGCTCCTTTGCGGTCACGTCACCGAAGAGCACCGACGAGATATTCGCTGCAAGAACGGCCAAAATGAAACCACCAACCAATCCCGCAACAAGTCTGCCGCCAAGCGGGCTGTGCTGGGCAGTGAGCTTAACCGGTGCCGTAGTGGGAACCTGGATCTGTTTCTGGCATGTCGGGCAAACGAGGTGGTCTCCAGCCATTTCCGGAGGAGCATTAAAATACTGTTTGCAGTGCGGACATGTGAAGGAGATGTCAACCATTTCTCGCCTCATATTTCTTCATCGAATATCAGGAATGATACTTTCTTCAATCCACGCTCGGATTGAAAAATAGTTGTCCATTCATTTATTTGGCGTACTTATCATCACCTTTTGTTCTATCTCTGGTGTATCCATAACTGCCATGACAAGATCCGTAAGCCTGTTCGCTTTCGACTCTCTACTCCCTGCTACATTCAATACAACATTCCCTGGTGGTTGAGCAAGGCATTCATCGTGGTTAAATCCGCCTTTGACATTGTCAATAATCAGGAATATGGTCTGGCCAAGGTCGCAGTTTCAATTGATCAGCTGGGAGGTTTGATGCATAAAAATGAAGGTCGCATTCCATTTCTTTTGCAGTTTCAAAGGTAAAACAGGCCTGTATACACTTGATGCCGAAACGCTTATTTTCAGTATCATTTCAGCCCAGAAACTTGCAGTGCGTACAAAATGGTACTCGGGCGATCTTCTCTTTAATCAACTTGCAAGTGATCATAGCGATAATGACAGGGGCGGATGGACTGAGACATTCAATCCGGACAAATATAACAAGCTTCTTAAAATGTGGATTTCTGACGCCTGCTCTGGCTGGTTCCATATGTCTCTTGATCAGATAGAGTCACTTGCCGGTCGCGACATCTTTACAATATGTGCAGAGACTATGGATCAGGATTGCGCTGAATCTATTCATGACCAACTTAGCGTAAACGATTTTTATCTGGGCGCGTTTGAGGTAAGTGATGAGTCTCGCATTCACTGGGAACTTTATTCAAACATGTTGTTTTGCCAGTACCGTTCGGATGGAAAGAAAATGTCCGTGTTTTGGGATGGTATATCTGAAGACTCCAAAGACTCTAGTGCCGTTACCTATTGGAAGGATTTTGGCTTTGAGATAGTTGAATTCGAATCACTCAACGCGAAACGTAGTCTTTTCGATATACACCACAACTATGAACACGGGCTGGCAATGTCTCGTTGGCGCAAGCATGCATCTGGTCTTTTGTCGTCAGCAGTCGATTCAATTACCTATCAACTGTCGGATGCGGCCCCAGACCTAGGCAAGAAACTATGGACGGCCGTTAATGCGTTTTCTTCAGCTGACACCGATGAAGATTATGCCCATGTCGCGCTCTCATGTCGTAGGATTATAGAATATGTTGCTGACGAGCTGTTCCCTCCGGTAGAGAATGCCCCGGCAGGGCAGAACCTTGACAAACAGCACTTCCGTAATCGTCTTCTGGCATTCGCCGACAATGAAAGACAATCTAACGCGAGTATTGATCTTATCCAGGCTAGTACTGATATGCTCTCGGAGCAGTTGAAGAAGCTGTCAGAGCTTCAAAACAAGGGAATCCATGGTGGTATTCTCCAGAATGAAGCGCGACGATGTCTTATCAGGACATTTCTTTTACTAGACGATATTGCTTCTCTTCGGGAGGCCCCATTGCCAGTCAAAACAAAACTAGATTGGAGTTGGCTAACAAAAGAGAAGGACGGCTAATGAGGGTCTAAATATGCAAGTTCTTGAATCAATAAATCGTGGTGGGTTCGGTCGGGTAGACAAGGTAAAGGACGCAAGTGGCAGGATAGTGGCGAGAAAAACATTTGATCCGACCCATGATGTCCTGGCGGCATCTGACATTAATTCGTTGCGGAAGAGGTTTAACCGTGAAGTGAAAGTGCAGTCGTCACTATCGAGTGATTATTTTATTAGTGTATTGGAGTCTGATCTGACTGCAGCGCAACCTTGGTTTACAATGCCCCTTGCTGATCGGAACTTTTTTGATGTGGTAACCGCCAGTAGAAAGTCGGGTGATGTTCCATCGGAGGCTCTATTCGATATAATCAATGCTTTGGAAGAATTACATTCCCTTGGATTCGCGCACCGGGATCTAAAACCACAGAACATTCTTGAATTTGATGGAAGATGGAGAATCTCCGATTTCGGTCTTGTTCTCCCTCCATCTGGGATGACCTCGACTTTGACGAGAAGTGGCTCTGCGTGGGGTAGTGCGCCTTGGTGTGCTCCTGAGCAATCTTTAGACTTCAAGCATGTCACATCTTCTGCCGATATTTACGCCTTTGGAGCTATACTCCACGATGTTTTTACGGATGGTAAGAGGGTGCCGTACCAGAAGCAAACATGTCCAGGAGCCATCGGGTTCGTTGTCGAGAAATGTACTGAGGTTGATCCTCGCAAACGCTTCAAAAGTATCTCTGACGTTAGGACGGCATTATTCACGGCATTGTCCGTTCCAGCTGCAATTAAACCGAGTGCAGATGCTTCATCTTGGATAGCGAAACTTGATGAAATTAACAAATGGACAGTAAATGAGATAACGGATTTTATCCGTCTTGTTGCAGGAGGGGCGTCGCCTGATGACAAGAGTGCCATATTTCATGCCATCGATGAAGATAAGCTCTCGCAGATGAATGCAATAGATGGCGATCTGTTTAACACGGTTGCGATCGAGTTATGTGGTTGGGCTGAAGAAAGCTTTGACTTTTCTTACTGTGATGTGTTGGTGGGACGGTTGGAAATGATCTTTAAGATAGGTTCTTACGAATGTAAAGCGAGGGCTGCCATATCAACTGCTGGGTTGGGTGCATATCATAACCGTTGGTATGTCATGAAACGTTTGGTTGGAATGTGCGGGCCAAGTATTGATGACAACCTTGCCAGGAGAATTGCGATAGAAATTATCGCCGAAGATGCGCAACACAATTTTCGAACAAGTGTAGATGGAATAGGTCAAACAACTTCTAGCTTCCATCCTGCGATTGCGTCAGTGCTAGACAAGAAGTCTTGATCCAGTTTGCCAGTACTCATCAGTTTGGACATAGGAATAAATAATGTGATTTGGGAATCTCAATACTGGCGTGATGATTTACACCGACGGGCGCTTGTTTTGCGCGACAAAAAGAGACAGCGTCGTTGGTCAAGTATCTCGTTTGGCCTCCTTGAGCAAACGGTTATGCTCGGGTTCTACTCTATTCGGAAACTAGCCGAAGCACATAAAATTCCACGCTCAAAATATGAACAACCTGTGAATCTTTTCTTCTACCACGCGAAGGGCAAGCCCGTCACTATGCTAAACTGGCATAATCTCGATGATCTTTACGATGTAAACGTTCCTAGTGAGACAAGAGAACCCTTGTCATTTGTCTCAAACCAGATCATTCACAGTTTTATCTTTATGCCTATTCTTGAAGCAAAACATGGTCTAGACCGCATTGTCTTCAACTCTGACAGGACACGGAAAGCCGGAATATATTGCATTAAAGTGGACGAGGTAATCCGTGTATTTACTTCAGTGTCAGGGTCGTATGTAGGTAAAGGAACGTACTTTCATTTGACGAAGGATGGTGGCCTGAAGGTAATGACGGACGAGGAGGTCAATAGCTCGTTCGAGAGTGACTCGTAAACCGATGGCTTTGACTCTGCGTGTTTATCTCCAAGGTATGGGCTTGTTCCTGTTGCTGGCAGGTGTTATATTCGTCTCAGTATCTTTGATATGATTGTGGCAGAAGTAATCAAGGAGCAGTATGTCTCAGCTGGAAGCATTGGTAACACCATCGGTGATGAAGTGGGCAAGAGAACGTGCCCATCTCTCTTTGGACGATGCTGCTGCGCGGATCAAACGACCTGTATCAGATATTGAAAACTGGGAAAATGGTATTGTTCGTCCCAGCATAGCACAAGCTAGAAAGGCTTCGGAAGTTTACAAAAGACCATTAGCAGTATTCTATCTGCCTGAACCGCCAACTGATTTTGAAACTTTACGAGACTTTAGGAGCCTTGCGGATACAACTTTAAGCGAGTACAGCCCCGAACTAGCGCTTGTTGTCCGTCAAGCCAGATATCGCCAAGAGTGGACCAGGGAATTTATAGTTTCAGAAGGCGCTGAGAAATTGTCCTTTGTAGGGTCTGCATCACTTCGTGATTCTCCCGCAACTGTTGCCGATAAAATCATGAAAGTTCTACAGATAACTTCAAAAGAACAACAGGAGTGTCTGACGCGTGAGGAAGCCCTTCGCTTATGGGTTCAGAAGACTGAGGAAGCCGGTGTGTTCTTATTCCGGCAAGGGCATGTTGATTTGTCGGAGGCCCGCGGTTTTGTTCTATCCGATGACTATGCACCATTTGTGTTCATTAACTCGGAAGATGCCAAGGCCGCTCAGATGTTCACGCTCCTGCATGAACTTGCTCACTTATGGATAAATGTAGATGGGTTATCAAATCTTGAACCGTTTACAAGCAACACAAAAAGAGATGTGCAAGAAATGGAAGTATTTTGCAATAAGGTAGCTGCACATGCTCTACTGAACCCGTCTTCATTTGATGATGCCTGGTCGAGATTGGATCGTTCTATGCCTCTGGAAGATCGGATTGAAGCGATATCATTAAAATTCAAAGTAAGCGAAGAAGCAATTGCAAGACGATTATTGGAGAAAGGAATCATAAGTCAGGCCAAGTATCTTGAATTACGCTCCCTGTATCAGGTTCGCTGGAAAGATATTAAAGATCATGCATACGCAAAAATGAAGGCCGCCGAGAGTGGTCCATCCTACTATGTACGGAAGGCATTCAATAATGGCTACTCGTTTACCCAGACAGTTATCAGCGCATACGATGCTGGTAATGTATCTGGCGTTGAAGCGTCAGGCCTTCTGGATGTTAAAGTGAATCATATCGGCCGCTTGGCAGTGGAAGTTGGATTACCGGTGTTCGGGAAGGCCGGTGTTTCATGAAAAAGTATTGCCTTGATTCTGGGGTTTTCATTGAGGGCTGGAATCGTTACTATTCGATGGATCTCTGTCCGGAATATTGGGACATTCTTAACACTCTCGCCCTCAAGGGTCAGGTGTTTTCTCCGGTCGAAGTTAAGCGCGAGATTGATAAGACGGATGACGGGTTGAAAGAATGGGTCAAACACCGTTCTCACTTCTTTAAAGAAATAACAACACCGGTACAGGAACGTCTTCGCAAGATTATGGCCAGCCATGGTCGATTGGTTGACAGCATTAAGCAACGTTCCGTTGCAGATCCTTGGGTCATTGCCTTTGCAATGGCAGAAGGTGCTATCGTTGTTACCAAGGAATCTCCATCAGGAACTTCAACGAAACGGATCAAAATACCTGATGTATGTGAAGCACTTAAGGTTCCCTGGATGAACGATTTTCAATTTGCCCGAGAGGTTGGGATTCGTTTCGCAGCAAAACTTGAAGGATGAATGCATCTGAATTGCTGGGACTAATGGTGTAGAATGGAATTTGTCATGAAATACACAATTGCATCAAATGTAGAATCCCCTGTTAATATTTTGATCCCCGACATAATGGCGTCACCTTTTAGGATAGCTCCTGAACGACAGAATGAGCTGAGGTCACTCATTGAGCAGCGGAATATTACCGTGGAGATTAAGTCTAATGAAGTGACGTTCCTTCTTGAATCTAATTCCGTTGATTCCAAAATTTACTTGAGCCTGCCAACTCTTGAACGTCTCTGGGCTTATTCATTTTCGTATTTGCACATCATGACGTTATTTCTTGCAACTGGACCCGGTCAATATTTGGAGTTTGGGAAGCATTACGGTCCAATTGTTGAGGACATGAAACGTCTGTTGTTGTGGGCTTTAGATGAAGAACGACTTCGCAAACGTGATTATGCTTGGCCAAAGCACCTTCCGAATCCAGCAAGCAAATCTTATTATCCACAAATAATAGAAAAAACAAACGAGATGTATCTCGGAATGATGGGCTGGATTCTCCTTCATGAAATCGCTCACATTAACCTGAATCACGTGCTTCATAAGTTCACTGATCTGCCAACACGTCTTAACTACGAGAAA
>MHBM01000022.1 GCA_001804885.1 Lentisphaerae bacterium RIFOXYA12_FULL_48_11 | reverse complement strand
TTGACTACATGTTGTTCGTTTCTCATAATTGCTCACGGTTTTCGTAAATAGCCCATTATTTAAGGGTTCGATATATATTAGTATGTTCGCCATGGCGAACACAAGTCTTATTTTAGCGTTATTTGTTTGATGGAGCGGAGTGGATGATCTATATTATTGCAGAAATGAAAGGAGGGCATCATGACAGCTTTAGGCGACCGTATAAAGACCAGGCGACTCGAACTTCGCTGGACACAAGATAAGCTGGCCTCAGAGGCAAATATTAGTAAGGGCTTTCTGTCAGATTTGGAGAGAGGAAATAGGTCAGGCATTGGTGCAAATAAAATTCTTGAACTATCGAGGGCACTCGGGTGCGGCGTTGAATATTTAATGACAGGTTCTGGTGAAGATCAAATCGAGCAAAGAGAGGTTCAGATTCCTAGAAAACTGTCAGAGTTTGCGAGTGCCGAGGGGCTATCCTTTACTCAGGTTATGATGCTACTCGAAATGAAGCAACAAATCCTTGCCCACAGGAGTGATTCAATGAGCAGAAGCAACGATGATTTTGATTGGAAGAAGCTTTATGAGTCAGTAAAGGAGTTCTTGGCGTGATGGCAGCCAATCTTGATAAGCACGTCACGGTCATGGCACAACAACTCGGTCTAGAATGGCAGCGAGATCCGATTGGCTCAATAGTTGCATACTGCATAAAGAAAATCTCAGATTGGACTGACGGCGGATCAGCGGTTCGAACAATCCCTGAAGTTGAGGCACTCGCTTGTGAGAAATTGCAGTTGGTGTTCGAAGAGGTCTGGTCAGATCAGGATCTCGACGAAATCATCCGCAAGTATGTTGAGAAAGGCGAATTGGTTTTTGCATCGTTAAAGACGACCTTTGATCTACATACTTATGCGGCACTCTTTGAGCGACGGAAGGCTACCAAGTCCGCGAAAGACAGGCATGTTGCGGTTATTGATTGCAGAGGCAATAAAGCCTCTAGGCGTTTTTTTACTCGATGGCACGAAATCGCGCACATGCTTACACTCTATGAACAACTTGAGTTCCCCTTTCATCGATCAACCATAGGGGGCCAAAACCCGCGTGAACGCCTCATGGATAAGATCGCTGGTGAGGTAGCCTTCTATGGCCCGATCTTCACTCCAGGGTTGAAGGATGAATTGGCCAAAGTCGGTTACCTCACTTTCCAGATTGTCGACAATGTTCGCAACAACCTGTGTCCGGATGCAAGTTTCCAAGCATCCTTGATCGCGTGCGCGAAACGAGCCGACATACCTGTTGTTTATGTTGAAGGCCGTATGGCTCTTAAGAAAGCAGAAAGATCTGATATCGAATCTGGCCAACAACATCTATTTGAAGATACCATTCCACAGGAAAAGTTTCGGGCAGCAGTTGCCATTCAAAATGCATCTGCACAAGCGACAGAGTTTGATATTCACCAAAACATGACCATCCCGAAGGAGTCAGTTCTGCATAAGATATACCATCAGCCTGACCCTCTGAATAAGAGTCAAATGTACGGAGAGGAAAACTTGAACATTTGGGTTCATTCCGATGGTCGAGCCATAGGAAGCCGCAACATTAGAGTCGAAGGGAAAGTCTTCGACGATAAAGTCATTGCAATCATACAACCGATGTAGATTGCTCCCCCACAACAACCGGCAAGTTTGCGACCCATTTCTTTTCGCTCTCGGCGTCGATTTGGGTGTAGATGGCACTGACTTCACCGCTGGCGTGGCCCATAATGGAACGGGCTATGGCTTCTGGACAACCGTTACTTTTAAGAATCGAAACAAAGTTATACCGAAGAGAATGGAATTCCAGTTCGGCTTTCTGGCGTTTACAAGAACTTATTCATTGATTCGTTCGCAACGCTCTCAGTCTATTTTTCAGGGTGAAACCAATTCGATTAACCAGATTGTCCTGCCAGCCAGGAATGATGTCGGATGGATACAGGGGAATGGTATCAAGCTGGTTGGCTTGATAGACTTGGAGTTTGTGGCGGGTGCGCTCAATATACTCCGGCTTGCCGTTTATGCCAAAGTACTCGACGAGCGGGCCACACTGCAATGCAAAATCGGGATACCAGATTTTTGTTTTTTTCCATCATCAATAACGGCAACCGGCTTTTCATAAATGTGCGGAATATGACGCTGATAAAGAAATTCTCCGATTTGTCGCTCCACCCTGGATTTGTAATGTGGCCTGGTACAAACTCGGTCAGACATGCAATCATCAAAGTCATCATCATAAGCCATCGAAAAAAGAATGTAGCCCAACTATATAAGTTTTTCGGCAAAACGAATATCCCACCAGCAGATATTTAAGGCTGACATTCCTGAATAATTTATGGTAATCCCGAAAGAACCTGTCTGGAAGGCGGCAGAGAGGCGTGTAGGCGAAGCGCTGGCTGGCTTGCTCCTTGATGGCTATCTTATTTTTAACGACATCAAGTTCCGATATGGGAACATTGATCATGTTGTTGTTCGACCCGACGGCACGTTCGTTTTGACCGAGACCAAGTCGCAAACGGGTAGAGTGACCAGTGACGGCCGACGCATTCTGGTAAACGGCAGGCAGCTGAAGACCAATCCCATCAGCCAGGTGATGCGCAGCATACGCTGGGTCAGAAACCTTGCAAAACGGCTATTCGGCAAGAACCCATGGATTGTTGCCGTCCTGGTTTTTCCGAATGCCAAGGTCAACATCAAGCATTCGGTGAAACGGGTGAATGTGATGGATGCGAAAAAGCTTCTAGACTTTATCCGATCGTACTCTAGGCGCGCGTAGACAACCGCTGTCACCACCGGTTTTCCAAGAACCATTCCCCTGAGTCCAATACATGCTTGAGCAGATAATCGTGGCCGTCTTTTCCTGCCACCTTGAAATATTCAGATTCGGACTTTTTCCGGCCTTTGCCGGCTCCCAGCCACCGATCCAGGATTTCCTCGACCACAATATGTGCGCTTTCACAGATAAAACTTGCTGGGCGCTCATCAGCCTTGTGGCCGGCAATACACTGAACTTGAATTGGAATTGGTTGCATGAAGCCACTTTACGGCTACGAAGGGCCAACTGTCCACGTCAAAACCGGAAAGTGCCGCGCATCGTCCGGCGGCATATACCTGCAAAGACCAGTTAATGGGGATTAACAACTCTATCCTTCAACATGTTACATTGCTCCAAAGGACACGTTGCGACGAACAGGCAGTCAGAAGATCAGCCGGGTCGGCGTAGCGTTTCTTCTGGCGAGATGCCGCGGCCTGAGATAGGATTGGCTGTGATGAGCGATGGTATAGAGACGCAACTCAATAGCACCGTTTTGAACAGAGTGAAGGCATTATTGAAAGAGAAATGAGAGAGTCGAACACGCCCTTGCTCGGTACGCGGAATACCGCTCCCGAGAAGGGCAACGTTGGGAGAAAAACAGGAGAAAGAACCATATGAAGTCACAACATGTTGTCCACAACCCAGATGGGGGTTGGAAAGTAAAGGCTGGCGGGGCCACTCGCGCGTCGAAGGAATTTGAAAAGCAATCTGATGCTATTGAACACGCACGAACTATCGCGCGCAATTCACGCGGCGAACTATTTGTTCACGGTCGAGACGGAACAATTCGCGAGCGGAACAGCTATGGCAAAGACCCTTGCCCACCTCGCGACAAACGGTAATCGCTACCGATGACGCCATTTGAGCATAGCGTATTTGTCAATTGCCCGCTTGATCCTGAGTACGCGGATCTGATGCGACCACTACTATTTACGGTTCTCTACCTCGGATTGACCCCTAGACTGGCCATCGAACGGACAAACGCGAATGAACCGAGAATAAGCAAGATCGCGGAACTCATTGAAAGTTCCCAGTATGGAATACACGATCTATCCCGAATGGTTGCAAAAGAGATTGGAGAGGTATTCCGCTTCAATATGCCGTTTGAACTTGGACTTGATTATGCATGCTGCCTGTATCACGGAGACAAATGGACCAGGAAGAAGTGCCTGATTCTGGAAGCCGAGAAATACAGATTTCAGGCAGCCCTATCTGATCTCTCCAACTCCGACATCAAAGAGCATGACAACAAGCCCGACAAAGTGGTTCTTCAAGTTCGCAATTGGCTCGTTCAGGAAAGCCTTGGGACAGGGCCAAGCGCAACCGTGATCTGGTATGAGTTCAACGATTTCATGGGCGCACTTTATGACGAGTTGACTGCTGGCAATTGGTCACAGAGCGACCTTGACAATTTGCCGGTGCCAGAACTTCTACTACACATGAGAAAGTGGATTGATAAGGCTCCCAACAAGGCCCCGCACCTTTCGACGAGCCCGCGGCGGGCTCGTCGAAGGTGAAGGCGAACGTGTTCAACGTGTTACTTGGAACAGAATGACATCTGGAGTGCTCTTTTTTGTAAGTGAACGATTTATGAAAACAGCTTTTGGTGCCGATATGGCTTTCCCAGAGTCGAATTGAGTAGCCCACCGACAAAGGGCGGCTTGTCATCACAAGATAGATAACGCTCTCCACTTAATACCTGTAAATCACCATTTGCATGCATATTACCTGTTGACCTCCGCTAACATCCGCGTAGTATCATATCAAGAAAATGAGTAATGAGCGAACTTCCGGCAAGATAGAGACATAGCTGAGAACGTAAGTGACTTCGCATACAAAAACAAACTCTCCGCGTAAGCACCATACCGTGCCACGTACGTATCTGGAAAGTTTCTGCATTCCGAGTACTGACCATGTCGCCATTCTTGACATTAAAACAGGCCACATCAGGCAACAACGCCCCGACAAAGTTATGTGTCGACATGACTATTTCCGACAGCGTCACGCTCCAAATGGAACAGACGAGTTCATCTTCGAGCATGCGAAGGCTAATCGAATTGAAGCATCCCTGAAGACCATCATAAATAAACTTATACGCGGCAGTCATGACCTGACAGAGGATGAACTAATCACTTTTATCCAGCACATCGAGATTCAAAGACTAACCGTCCCAAAGCAGGCGGATATTCAGAAAGCGGCTGCGAAAGATTTCATCACCAACATCGCGCTCTCAATCCCGGAAGTCGCAAATGAACTCCTTAAAGGGACGTTCGAGATCGTGATTAAAGACGAAATCAGATTCACGACGCTTCGCAACATTGTTGAGTCGGGAAAGTTCTTTACACTTATCTCTCGAATGATCTGGGAAATAGTCGAAGCGCCTAGCGGCTACGCTTTCGTCACATCAGACAATCCCGTCACGATCTACAACCCACACATGGGCCCCACCGCAGACGCTGGAATCGGACTTCTTGGGTCACATGTCCTATATCCATTAACCCCGAGATACTGCCTTCAGCTCATTCACCCGGAAATAGAATCGAAAGTATCGCCAGATTATATGCAACCGATTGAGGTTAATGCTTTCGATTTGAAAGGAGTCACTCTTCGCTTTGGGACAACGATGTCTCAAGATCTCGCCTATGCAACAAATCTCGTAATTGCACTTCAAGCAGAAAGATTTCTTGCGAGCAATCGACCAGACATCCTTAAAACGATTTACGAGTCACTACAAACAGGAACAGTAAAGTAGAGTAATTCAAGTTATTTATACAGACAAACAGCCCTTGCCGGACATACATCTCTCAGAACTTCACGCATTTCTCCGCCGCATCGCTGATCCGATTCAGGTTGTGGAAATATACCATGGTTGTGCGCGGATCAGCATGCCGCGCCATGGCCTGGACCTGAGCGAGTGATGCACCGCCGGCAATTGCCAAGGAAACGGCCGTGTGCCGGAGACTGTGTGGTGTCAGGCGGTCCGAAACGATGCCAGCCCTGCGCATGGCGTCCCGCACAATCCGGCTGACTCCATTTGATGTGAGATGTTTTCCACTGTTCCGCCTCGAAAACGATGGAAACAAAGGTTTGTTTGACAAGGCGGGGTCATGATTACTGGCCAGCCATTCCAGGATTGGAGTCGCGGCTACATCCACAAGAACAACAAATTCATCCTTTTCAGATCGGTTCTTACCGTGAACCCAAAGCACACTCTCACCTGACTCCACCCGAATATCACCTACCATTACCCTGGAAATCTCAATTTCCCGTAGGCCTGTATTCCCTCGGCTGGGTCCCGTCCGATCAATCCTCCACGATGCAGATACCTAAAGAAGGTTCGTATCGTGACAAGGCGCTTGGCCCGAGATGATGCACCGTTCTTCTTCCGGTAGCCGACGCTCCCCAGGAAATCGAGGAACTCCTGGATCACTTCGGGACTGATATCACCGGGCAATAACCCTCTTCCCTTCTTGGTCTCCACGAACTCGATGAACTTCTTCAGATCATCGCGGTAGGAATCGACTGTCTCCCGACTCAATCCCCGTTCCGTCTTGATATGGTTGATGAAACGCTTTGCCGCCCTTCTCATGACTCATTCTCCTCTTGTTTCAGCGGTGGTTCATCCATCCGCTGTTCTGCGACACTTTTGATTTTTCCACTAATCCACACCGGTAGGGTTACACCCCATAGCCATTGCACAGCCAAGCGCGTAAATTATGTCAGGTTAAAGTATAATTGGTCTCAATTTATGTAATCCCGCGAAGTGCGTGGTATTCCCACATGCCCGGCGGGGCTGTGGTGGAATAGCGGTCATGGAATCTGGAGAACGATGAATACTGTCGAGAAAATCAAGACCAAGAAGGCGGCTGAGGCACTAAGGGTTTCAGAAGTCCGTTATCGCCGCCTCTTCGAAGCGGCCAAAGATGGCATCCTGATCCTCAACGCCGAAACAGGGATGGTCATTGACGTGAATCCGTTCCTGATCGAACTGCTTGGTTTTTCACACGAGGCATTCCTGGGCAAAGAAGTCTGGGAACTGGGGTTCTTCAAGGACATCGTTGCCAACAAGGCCAAGTTCGAAGAATTGCAGCAAAAGAAATACGTCCGGTACGAGAACTTGCCGCTGGAAACCACCGATGGACGGCGGATTGCGGTTGAATTTGTCAGTAACGTCTATCTGGAGAACAGCCACAAGGTGATCCAGTGTAACATCCGCGACATCACCGAACGCAAGCAGGCTGAGAGCCTCAGGCGCTTTGCGACGGTGGTGAAGGACTCCAACGATGCGATTACGATTCAGGACTTTGATGGAAAGATCACCGTATGGAACCGCGGCGCTGAACTGATGTATGGCTATAGCGAGGCAGAAGCGCTTTTGGCGAACATTGATCGCCTCACGGCCCCGGGTAAGGTTGAAGAGCAAAAGGATTTCATCCGCCGGCTGTTGGCGGGTGAAAAGGTGACATCGTTTGAAACCCAGCGGATGACTAAAGACGGGCGCATTCTCGATGTATGGTTGACGGTAACTAAACTGATGGACGATGCTGGAAAGCCGATTGGCCTTGCATCCACCGAGCGCGACATTACCGAGCGGAAGAAGGAGGAGGAGAAATTGAAAGGGATTGAGACGTTGTTACAAGCCGCCGTAGATATTATGCCGGTGGGGCTCTGGATTTTTGACGCTGAAGGGAAGCTCTTAACCAGCAGCACTGCCGCCCAGCGGATCTGGGCCGGGGTACATTACGTTGGCGTAGACCAGCTTGGTGAATACAAGGGCTGGCGGATCGACAGCGGTAAACTGATAGAAGCTCATGAATGGGCGGGGGCTCGGGCCTTTGAGAAGGGCGAAACTTCAATTGAAGAGGAAGTTGAGATCGAGTGCTTTGATGGCACGCACAAGATTATCCTCGACTCTGCCGTGCCGCTGCGCAAAAGCGACGGGAGCATCGGTGGCGCCATTACCATCAACCAGGACATCACCGAGCGCAAGCAGGCGGAAGGCAATCTGGTAAGAGTCAACGAGGAGTTACGGTCGGCCCTTAATGAATTGAGGAAAGCGCAGGCGCAGATGGTGCGCGAAGAGAGGCTGAGTGCGCTTGGGCAGATGGCGAGCGGGATTGCCCACGATTTCAACAATATGCTCATGCCGATTGTAGGGTACAGTGACATACTTCTCTCTCAGCCCGAGTTGATGGGTACCCCGGATGCACTTTCCATGATCAAGGATATCAGTACTGCCGCGCAGGATGCCAAGCAGATAGTCCACCGGATGAGGTTGATTCGCGACGCCGAGGATGAAGGCGAGTATATATCCGTGGACCTGAACAAGATCATCTCAAGCGCCCTGGATCTGACACGGTCGCGATGGGAAAAGGAGATGGAGTCGAAAGGAGTATCTATATCCATGGTGAAACGGCTGGATGCCGATAAGCCTGTCATAGGGAACGAGTCGCAAATACGCGAAGCATTGATGAACATTATTCTTAACGCCGTCGACGCAATGCCGAAAGGCGGAACATTGACCATTTCTTCGACCATGGAGAATGACGCGGTTTTGGTTGACGTCTCGGATACGGGAATCGGCATGCCGGATGACGTAAAGCAACGCTGTGGGGAGCCGTTCTTTACGACCAAGGGTATCAAGGGCACAGGGCTAGGGCTCTCCATGGTTCATGGCATTGTAAAAGGACACGGTGGCACGATGACAATCGAAAGCGAGATGGGGCGTGGGACTACGATTCGTCTCCGATTTCCCTGTGTGTCGTCAAAGCCTGCGCATAAACGGTCCGTAAAGGAAAAGACCGAAGGTGATTTCATCATTACCCCGATACGGATACTGGTGGCGGATGATGATGCAAATTCGCGGGCTCTCATCGTGCGGTTTCTGAAGAAAGACGGCCATTCTGTCGAAGCGGCGGGGACAGGCCGAGAAGCCGTCAACAAGGCGAAAGCAGGGATTTTTGACCTGGTGATTACGGACCGGGCCATGCCCGAGGGTAACGGGGATGTTGTTGCTCTTTTCATGAGAAAGCTGGTTCCGGAAGTGCCTGTCATTCTCCTGACCGGGTTTGGAGACATTATGAAGGATGATGGTGAATACCCGGAGGGAGTAGATAAGATTCTATGCAAACCGATAACGCACCAGGATTTGCGGGAAGCCATGGCGAAGGTTATGGGGAAGTGAAGGCAAGAGAATATAGCACCCAGCAATATACCTCTTTCTCCATATTGACACACCAACATGGCAGAATCAAGGAACGACCAAACATAGACCTGCAAACAACCGTTTATGAAGATACCTATTCTGTCTCCTCAACAGGTTCCTTGGAGCAGACGGAACGGCGGAATGCATGGCCAATTCTCTTGCTCCAAAGAACACGTGGGGATGATTGCCCAAGAAGAATACACAAGTCCTTGCCAGCCTATTTCTTCACGAACCATGTGCTGGCCATAGGATCCTCCTTGAAAAACTTCAGCAGCATCTCCGCGACCTTCTGCCGGCCGCTTTCGCTGGGATGGGTGCCGTCGCTGGCCAGGTCCTCTTGCTTCCATACCAGGCCGTCGCTCTTTCGTGGGGTAATGCCGTTTGCCCAGAAGTACGGTCCCCATAGCGCCAGCGGTGCCTTGGCGGGGCCGTTCGCGTCGTCGTGCTGCAGAGCGGCATCTCCTTTCATCTGGTCCTGGATCAACCAGCGAACCGCGAACGCTCCCTCGAACGCATATGGCTCGGGATTGAGTCGGGAAGTCGCGTATCCGGCGTAGATGCGACTCCCCAGATATGCGATTTGTATGTTCGGGAATCGCGCCTTGGCGTTGCGCAACACCTCTGCCGCATCCTTTTCGAGTTTGCGGCCGTGTTCCGCGAGTTCGCCGCGAGGACCCTTATTCGCCAGTTTTACCCAGATTATCTGCACCTGTTTGGGATTCACCCCAGCGGCCGCTAGGCGGCGGTCCGCTTCCGTCCATGGACGCGCCTTTGGCTCGACCCATTCCGCCATGGCTTGGCTGCCTTGTGCGCAGTCCACGATCGCCACCTGCGGCGACTTTGCCGGGTCGTTGTCGGCAATCTGTTTGAATCGGGAATACTCCATAGTCGCGTTTGACATGCTGATCGAGACGAGGCCGATCTTCCCGTCTTTGGCCGGCTTGCCATCCGCATCCCGAGGCACGACGTGCGCTGTCTGCCGCTTGGCTGCCACCAGGAGCGCATCCGGCGGCTCGTTGCGGCCCTCGCCATAGAGCCCGCCGTCTTCGCCCTTGTAGTGTTCATCCGCCGTCATCTCCGTGAGGGGTTTCTGGCCAATCGATGATTTCTGGGTGATGGCTGGCGGGCCATCTGCCGAACCTTTACCGGAACCGTTCGATATCGCATGACGGCCCAACTGCAATGTTCGTAACACATGCGCACTGCCGACGCGATCGACCGAAATGGTCACCTCGGCGCTCTCTTTCAACTCTTTCGCCGCCAGTCTGTCGGCAAGGGGCTTTCCATCCACCCCCAGTACCTTCACGTCTTTGGTGATAGAAAGTGTGCGATCCGCGCCGTTCGCAAAGACGACAATGATGCCCCGCTCGGCGTCGATCCGTCGAATTGTGCCAACCGCTTCGAGTGCAAACAGCGTCGCCGCTGTCAGAAACAGAACAAGGCCTGCAGTCATGACAAAGGAAATGCGTCTCTTCATATGTTGTTCATCCTCTATTTCGGTGTTCCGCCAACTTCATTTCCACTCCGTGGCAAACCATGAATTCCATCCACCGCAGGGTAAGTCCGCTGAACCTGCGCACCAGTCACCTGCGCAGGATGGTGCCACAAGGAGAATGAGAAGACAAGGGTTGCGAAGCAACGGTTGCGTCAAGAAAGCGGATTGACGTCTGAGCTGGTGGAAAAGTGGCTGGATAGGAGCGTTATTCGGATCGCGAACCTGACACCGATCCTCGTCGTACGATCGGTCCCGCACATAATGATTTCCATTCTCTATTGACCAGTGGCCGCGGATGATCTTTAGAAGTAGCTCAGCATTTGCCTTCGGATCTGGCAATGGTGATAAACTGGTGACTGCAAAAACGATTTCATCACTTTCTTTGCCAGCGCGAACTTGTTTAAAATGGCGATGTATACGCATTACCTGTTCGGCGCCGCAAAAGCCAAGATCCTCAGGACTGACGGGCAGCGCCCACAGTTCACGATGCTCATACCGGCCATGCTCTTTATCGTAGCTATACCTGCTGAAATAATTGTTGTGCGTGAACACCAGGACTGTTCTTTGCTCTGAGTTGCTCGTATTGGGCCCAATCCTGTTTGGATGCATTTTTTGCCGGCTTCGGTAACTTTGGGATCATTTTTATGGCAATGGGAATCATCCGGGAACGTTTCGGATTGGTTGGATCGGGTATTGCTGCTGATATCTGTGTGAATCGTTGAGCATACAAAAGCTCAACAGCAAGTATATGGGATAAGAATTTTTCGAGAAATTAACCGCTGCAACACCTCTACGCAAACATAAACGAAGCAAAGGGTTCATTCTATTTTAGATGCTTTTCCCATAGACCAAAAAATCTGATTTTTTCTGTTGACGATGATGATATCGCCCTGATACACTACTTTAACAATAGAGATAGTCATGTATTATGAAGATGTCGGCAAAAACTGAATATGCATTGAAGACACTGATAGATCTTGCCATCTATGGCAAGGGTAGCGTAACAAGGATTGCTGATATTGCCAAACGTCAGACCATACCAGTAAAATTCCTGGAACAAATACTCCTGACGTTAAAGAGTGCTGACATTGTCGGCAGTCAAAGAGGCGTAAAAGGTGGTTATTTTCTCGCTTTGCCGCCATCGCAGATCAGCTTGGCCTCCATTGTAGGTCTTACAGACGACTCAATTTTGTCAGCATCATCCCCTTTAGGGAAAGCCTATACCGGCAAACAGGTATCCCCTTTTTCGGAGGTTTGGTCCGACATAAATAACAGTGTAAGAGAAAAGCTCGAAAAAGTATCTATTCAAGATATGTGTGACCGTTTACGCGAGCTACAGAATGTAAAAATTTCGGAGTATTTTATTTAGTTTTTGTTTTTATGCTAATCTCTACTTAAGTGATAGAGATGCTAATGTAGAGGGAATAAGCATGCAAATCAAAGATACGCAGAATCTGCTGCAATGGGCGATAAAAGAATTCCAGCCAGAAATCGCCCTCGCGTGCAGTTTTAGTATTGAAGATATTACTATCGCTCACATGCTGACAAAGAACGCAGAAAACACCCGGGTATTCGCACTGGATACAGGCCGTCTCAATGAAGAAACATATCAGTGCGCCAATATCCTTCAGCACAAGCTCGGCATCAGGATTGACTGGTATTTTCCTCGAAATGAGCTCGTTGAACAAATGGAAAACGACAAAGGTGTTTTCGCGTTCAGGGAAAGCATCAAAGCGAGACACGTGTGCTGCAGAATCAGAAAAGTCGAACCGTTATCCCGCGCACTTTCCAATCTCAAAGCCTGGATCACAGGTCTGCGTCGGGAACAAAGCGTAACCCGTAACAAACTGGAACAAGTCGAAAAAGACGGGTTACACGGAGGAATCATTAAAATCAATCCGCTGGCAGATTGGAAAACGGAAGATGTGTGGGCATACATCAAACAGAATAATCTGCCTTACAATCGATTATATGACCTCGGTTACAAATCAATCGGATGCGCACCATGCACACGGGAGGTAAAACCGGGTGAAGAAGAAAGAGCCGGACGCTGGTGGTGGGAAGATCATGAACATAAGGAATGCGGACTGCATGTGGGAAATCATGTCGTTCAAACCAACAGCCGGTAAGGAGCGGAAAAAAGATGACACACCTGGAAAAACTGGAAGCACTTAGCGTCCACATTCTTCGCGAAGCCTACAGGGAATTCAAGAGTCTTGTGATGCTGTGGTCCATTGGAAAGGACAGCACCGTTCTGCTATGGCTGACAAGAAAAGCTTTTTTGGGCCATGTTCCCTTCCCTCTTCTTCATATCGATACGGGGTACAAAATCCCCGAAATGATTGAATACCGCGACAAGTTCGCCAAAGCATGGCATCTCAATATGCTTGTCGGCGAGAACTCTTCCGCGCTTGGCAGTCACCAGACATTTCCCGACGGAAAACTCAACAGGATCGAGTGCTGCAAGGCTCTGAAAAGCGAAGCTTTGAAGCATACCCTGTCGGGCGAATGGCCCAGGAAACGTTTCGATCACAACCTGGGAGACTACATAATCGACCAGAACGTCGAAGCCTTCACCGGCGTCATAGTCGGTGTTCGCGCGGATGAAGAAGGTAGTCGCTCGAAGGAGCGTTATTTCTCCCCCAGGGACAAGCAGAATGACTGGGACATAGGCGATCAACCACCGGAATTGTGGCACCAGTTCAAAACCGACTTTGCACCCGGCACGCACATACGGGTGCATCCGCTGCTGGACTGGACCGAGCTGGATATATGGGAATATATCGCCAAGGAAAACATTCCCATTATTCCTTTATACTTCAACCGGGGCGACGGCAAAAGATACAGGTCGCTCGGCTGCTATCCATGCACCAAGCCGGTTGACTCCACAGCCACGGATATCCGCGGGATTGTAGAGGAACTTAAAACCGGCAAGTTTGTAAACATTGCCGAACGGGCCGGACGTGACCAGGACAAGGAAGATGGCGGCGGTCTAGAAACATTACGCAGAGAAGGATATATGTAGTGAAAGATTCAAATCTACAACACCAGATGAATGTAGTAGTAGTCGGTCATGTCGACCACGGCAAGAGCACCATCATTGGAAGGTTGCTGGCTGATACTCACTCGATCCCTGACGGTAAACTGGAACAGGTAAAAGCCACCTGCACCCGGAATGCCAAGCCATTCGAATATGCTTTCCTGCTTGATGCCCTCAAGGATGAGCAGGCACAGGGTATCACTATCGATACCGCGCGCTCCTTCTTCAAGACAGAAAAAAGACGCTACATCATAATCGACGCGCCGGGTCACATCGAATTCCTGAAAAACATGATCACCGGCGCCTCTCGCGCAGATGCGGCCTTCATAGTGATCGACGCAAAAGAAGGGATCCAGGAGAACTCGCGTCGGCATGGCTACATAATGTCAATGCTCGGCATAAACCAGGTGGCAGTCATCGTGAACAAGATGGACCTTGTCGGTTATAACGAACAGAAGTTCAATGAGATTGCCAGGGAATATTCCGAATTCCTTGGACGATTGAACCTGCGCCCCGTCAGTTTCATTCCAATAAGCGCAATAAACGGTGTCAACATAGGTGCCCGCTCCACGGATATAGCATGGCACAAGGGGCCAACGGTTCTTGAACAATTTGACGCATTCGAACTGAAGGACTCGCGAACCAGCCTGCCATTCCGCCTGCCCGTTCAGGACATCTACAAATTCACAGAAGCCGGTGATGACAGGCGCATTTTTGCCGGAACCATATCATCCGGCACAGCCAAAGTTGGAGATGAGATCGTTTTCCTGCCTTCGGGTAAAACCTCTTCCATAAAATCAATCGAGAGTTTCAATACCACTGAGAAGAAAAAAGCCAGCACCGGCGAAGCCACGGGCTTCACACTCACAAAACAGGTATATGTTAAACAAGGCGAGCTGATGGTCAAGGCCTCGGACCCGATGCCCCTGGTTGGTGCCCGCTTCAGGGCAAACATCTTCTGGATGGGTAAAGCACCCCTGATACGCGAGAAGCGATACACCATCAAACTGAACGCCACACGCAGCAGCCTGAAGCTTGTGAATATCATCAACGTCATCGATGCATCGGACCTGTCATCAGAAAAAAACAAACAACAGGTCGACCGCCATGATGTTGCCGAATGCATTCTCGAGACCCTGCGTCCCGTTGCATTCGACCTCGTAAAAGACATCAAGTTTACCGGCCGTTTTGTGATCATAGATAATTATGAAATCGCAGGGGCTGGCATCATCCTTGAAAAGGTAGCCGACCAGGACTCAACCCTGCATGATTACGTCAGGGACCGTGAGTTTTCATGGGAAAGCGGTACCATCTCCCCGGCTGAACGCGCTGCGATATACGGGCACGGGGCCAAGTTCGTTGTCTTTACCGGTGACGAAACCACCACCAAGGACATCATTGCAACCGAGCTTGAGAAACAACTTATTCACAGCAGTTTCAAGACGTACTATCTACGCATGTCAAACGTCATACGCGGGCTGGATTCGGACATCAAGTACGGCCCGGAAGAGCGTGAGGAACACATTAGAAGACTTGGCGAACTCGCCAGGATACTCACCGATTCCGGTCAGATATTCATCACTTCCGTCACGAACGTGGATGATTACGATATCAAGACGCTGCAATTGCTGAATAGCCCGCACGAGATACTGGTTGTCAATATCGGAGAAAACAAATTCAACAGCCTTGTTCCTGATTTGAACCTGGAAGCCGGCGCAAAGGCCGGGGCTGCAGTTGAAGCCGTATTCTCGTTGCTACGGCAGAAGAAAGTTCTATTGGATTTCCAGATATAGGAAAAACGCGAATGGAAACACATAAAAGAAGTATTGCTAAAGCGGTGTCATGGCGTCTTACAGGCACTGTAGATACTATCCTGATATCATGGATCATTACAGGCCAATTCGTCCTGGCTGCCTCTATCGGTCTTTTTGAACTTATGACAAAAACGTTACTGTACTACTTACATGAAAGAGCTTGGCAGAAAGCAAAATGGGGCCAGATTGATCCTAATACTGTAAGTGATAAGGGAGACGGAATCTAATGAGTAGAAAAGAACTTAATATATCCACAAAGCTTCTTCACGGCGTATGGGCGTCGGAAATAGATGCAGGTGCCATGGTAACCCCGATATACCAGAACTCGGCTTTTGCGTATGACAGCGCCGAAGCCATCGAAGCGGTATTTGCGGGAAGGCAGGCCGGGTATGTTTATTCCCGTATGGGGAATCCGACGCTTACTCAACTGGAACGTAGCCTGACAGCGCTCGAAGACGGCCTGGGTGCCATATCCACATCATCAGGTATGGCCGCCATAACCTCGACAGTCCTTGCACTTGCGGAATCCGGCGACGAGATAGTTTCCGGTAACAGCATATTCGGAGGAACTTATTCGCTCCTGCACAGCACGCTGGCACGTTCCGGAATTAAGACCACATTTGTGGAATCCACTGATGTACAGGCTTTCAGGAATGCAATAACTGATCGAACAAAACTTGTTTTTATTGAAACCATAGGGAATCCAAAGCTGGATGTGCCCGATTTTTTCGCAATCACCGAGGTTGCTCACGAAAAAGGCGTCGCATTGGTGGCGGACAACACAATCACTCCCAGCCTGTTTCAGCCAAAGAAAGCAGGCGCCGATATCGTGATTCATTCCACGACAAAATTCATAAACGGTCACGGCAATGCCATCGGCGGCGCCATTATTGACACCGGCATTTTTGACTGGGCCGGCAAAAGATATCGACATCTTGACAACATTCGCAAGCGGACGGGTAATTTTGCGTTCCTCGCGTTTCTTCGCAACCAGATCCACAGGGACATGGGAACCTGCCAGGCGCCTTTCAACGCATTCCTGACCTCGATTGGTATTGAGTCACTCGCCCTCCGCATGGAGAGACATTCCTTAAATGCTATGAAGGTTGCCAGTTTCCTTGCCTCTGACAAGCGCATTGTCGAGGTCCGCTATCCCGGTCTGGAAACACATCCTGATCATAAGGTTGCCGACAAGCAGTTCGAAAATGGATACGGGGCTCTGCTCACATTGAGGCTCAGGGACCGGGGAAGTTGCTTCAAATTCATAAACAGCCTTAAACGCGCTCAAAATGCAGCCAACATCGGGGATGTCAGGACCCTGGTTATTCATCCGGCATCCACATTCTGCAGGGAATTAACCGGCGAAGAACGCCTGGCGGTCGGGGCATCCGATAATCTCATAAGATTCTCCATCGGGATTGAACATGCTGATGATATTATCAGCGATATTGACGAAAGTCTTTCAAACATTTGATCGAGACAGGAAAATGACATGTTAGAACAGGGCAGAAAAACAAAAGCAGTTGGGCTTCTTTCGGGTGGCTTGGACAGTACGCTTGCCGCCAGGCTCATGCTTGAACAAGGCATAGAGGTCCATGCTATAAATTTCTGGTCGCCTTTCTGCACCTGCACGGCGAAGAGCGCCGGCTGTCCGGCAGTCATTACGGCTATCAAACAGCTGGGCGATATCACGCTAAAACGGGTCGCAATGGGCGACGAATACCTTGAGATGATACGCAAGCCGAAACACGGCTACGGTAGAGGCATGAACCCATGCATCGATTGTAGGATCATGAAGTTGAAAATATCAGTCGAATATATGCGCGAAATAGGAGCGTCGTTCCTGTTTACAGGCGAAGTGCTCGGACAGCGGCCAATGTCCCAGTACCATGCGGCATTTGACATTATTGACCGTAAATCCGGGCTTGGCGGATTGATTCTTCGTCCGCTTTCGGCCGCATATCTGAAACCAACAGTTCCCGAACAGAAGGGCTGGGTTGATCGAACAAAGCTTTTGAACATAGAAGGTCGATCTCGCAAGAAACAGATCTCTCTTGCATCCGGAATGGGCATAAATGACTACCCCTGCCCGGCTGGCGGATGCCTGCTAGCCGACTGTATTTTCGGAGAAAGGGTGCGGGACTACTTTGCCCGTGTTGAAAAGCCGTCGATAAACGACATACCGTTGCTGAAAACAGGCCGGCACAGGAAAATGCCCAACGGAGATATTGTGATCACCGCCAGGGACGAGAATGAAGGCAATACGCTTTTAAAAATAGCCCGGCCCAGCGATCATCTGTTGGTCCCGGATTTCCCGGGTCCCGTAGTTGTTCTGCAAGGTATTGATGTTATCGGTTCAATCAGGATTCTGCTGGAATATACGAAGAAAGATGTTCCGCAGAACGCAACAGTTAAACATGTATTTAACGGCAACAACGAAATATATTACATTAGTAATTTTACCGGCGTACCACGCGAAATAGCAAGGAGAGATTCATGAAACTCGAGATTAATGGCCTGTCAATTGAAACACCAGCCAATACAACAGTGTCGCAGCTACTTTCCATTCAGAAAGTAAAGATGCCGGACATGGTTTCCGTAGAAATAAACGAAAGTATCCTGGACAGGAAAACATTCGGCACAACTATCCTGAAGGAAGGCGACAAGGTTGAATTTCTGTATTTCATGGGCGGCGGCAAGTAAAACAATAAAATTCAGGTACATTAAGTCATCAAGGAATTGTTATGAACTTAAGCGAGAAACAGATAGAGCGGTATTCCAGACACATAATCCTCCCGGAAGTCGGGGGAAAGGGCCAGGAAAAACTGCTGGCTGGCAGGATTCTGATCGTGGGCGCCGGTGGATTAGGTTCTCCTTCTGCTCTTTACCTTGCCGCAGCCGGTGTCGGCACAATAGGAATCATCGATGGTGACCTGGTTGACCTGAGCAATCTGCAACGCCAGATTGCACACTCAAACGCCGACCTCGGCAAATCGAAGGCCATTTCCTCTGCCGAAGCCATGCAGGCGATAAACGAAGATGTAAACGTGCGTATCTACCAGGAACGCCTTACTGCGGAGAATGCGCTGACTGTGATAAATGATTATGATTTCATCATAGACGGCACGGACAATTTCTCTTCAAAGTTCCTGATATCTGACGCCTGCCACTTCGCAGGAAAAGCCTATTCACATGCAGGCATTCTGCGGTTTGAAGGTCAAACAATTACGGTGAAACCGGGTGAAACCACCTGTTACCGCTGCATATTCGGCGCACCGCCTCCGGCAGGCGCAGCGCCATCCTGCTCTCAGGCCGGGGTGCTCGGAGTCCTCGCCGGAGTGATTGGAACAATCCAGGCTACCGAGGCAATAAAATATATTCTGGGAATAGGCGATTTGCTTACGAATAGACTTCTTGTTTATAACGCGCTGAAGATGAGTTTTCGGCTTTTAGAAGTCAGGCGTAATGCTAATTGCCCCCTGTGTGGCACAAACCCTTCGGTCACAGAACTTATCGAAGGAGAACAAGCTGTATGCGACCTGAACTGTGATTGCACAAAGACCCGATAAGAATCGGAGAACAGATATGACGAAGTTTCAGATACTGTCCGAAGTTTATGACAAGATGGTCAGCGCCTCGAAGGCAGCAGTACCTAACGAGGCGTGTGGCCTTCTTGCAGGAACGGGGAACAAGATCACCAAGTTCTACGGGTTGACAAACGCAGATGCGTCACCGGAACATTTCAGCATGATTCCTGAAGAACAATTTGCAGTAATAAAAGACATGCGCAAGTCCGGCGTCCAGATGCTCGCCATCTGGCATAGTCATCCGTCCACTCCTGCAAGGATGTCAGACGAAGACATGAAACTGGCGTTTACGCCTGATACAGTCTATGTAATTCTGTCTCTGGCAAAGCCGGATGTTCCAAGTCTCCGCGGATATCAGATCTCAGACAACAAACCGGTGGAGATAGAATTGAATATTACAAAATAGAAAGAAACCCGATATGACACTAAAAGCTTACAATTTGCCGCCCGATCTGGATCAGGATATTAAAGCCTATGCAGGGGAAGTTAATCGTTTTCTTGCAGGCGCAATGCTGCCTGCAGTCTTCAAGGCCAAACGTGTTCCACGCGGCATATACGAACAGCGTAAAGACGGCTCGTACATGGTAAGAGTCAGGGTTGCGGGGGGAGTATTGAACAGTTCTCAGATACGCCATATCGCCGGGCTTGCACGACGCTTTGGAAACAGCCAGCTCCACGTTACGACACGGCAGGACATCCAGTTCCATGATATCAAGATAAACGACACTCCGGTAATCATGCGGGAGTTAAAGGAAGCCGGCTTGACCACCAAGGGTGGCGGTGGCAACACTGTCAGAAATATCACAGCCTGCCCCTATGCAGGAGTATGCCCCCACGAACAATTTGATGTTTCGCAATTCGTACAGGAAACAACAGGATTCCTTATTCCACTGACAGGGAGCTATAACCTGCCAAGGAAATACAAAATCGCTTTCAGTGGATGCAGTGCAGATTGCGCCCTTGCCAGGATAAGCGATCTTGGCTTCATTGCTGAAATACGTGACTCGAAACCGGGATTTGCCGTATTTGCCGGTGGTGGTATGGGTGCAAATTCCAGGATCGCAGATCGACTTGAGGAATGGATCCCGGCCACCGATACAATCCGGATATCGGAAGCGGTAAGACGGTTGTTTGACCGGCTGGGTGACCGCCAGAACAGGCATCGCGCCCGCCTGAGATTTGTTCTCGAGAAGATTGGTGTGGATAATTTCAGAAATGATTTTCGCGCAGAAATACCCAAACTCAAGGATGAAGGTGTGCCTGACAGTACAGTTTCCAGCCTGATTTCAGAACCAAATGTTACCGTTTCTTCTGATGTCAGGGCACACATGCAGAAGATTGCTGGCCTGCGCTGCATGCTCCAACGTCAAAAGGGATATGCAGCGGTTATTATTTCTCTGCCGCTGGGTTTGGTTTCTACCCGGGACCTTGAAATTATTGCCGATATCGCAGAAGACTTCAGTCTGGAGAAAGGATTGCGAACCACCCGTTCCCAGAATCTTCTTATAAGATTTGTTCCGGTGGACTCTCTTGAGGAACTTGCAGACTCATTAAAGAAGCTCAGCATTACCGTAACAGATTCACCCCCTATCAGCAGGTTCGTTTCTTGCGCTGGCGCATCAACATGCCGGCTTGGATTGTGCCTTTCGCGAAACGCTGCAAAGGCATGCGCAGGTGCGCTTGCAAAAACCGGCATTGATAAAGATCTTATGAGCGATTTTAAAGTCAATGTAAGCGGATGCCCTAATTCATGCGGTCAACACCCGATGGCGACGATAGGTTTGTTTGGATCAGCCCAGCGGTTCGATGGCCGGCTTGTTCCCGTTTACCAGGTACTGCTCGGA
>MHBM01000021.1 GCA_001804885.1 Lentisphaerae bacterium RIFOXYA12_FULL_48_11 | reverse complement strand
ATATCAGAGTAGGCTGACGATTGTTGATCCAATTGCCACTAACACACCGCAGGTGGTCGAGGTGGTGCTAACTCTTAGTCGGGTTGTTATTCCTCCGAGGATGGTTACGGCGTGGGGGTTTAACAATTTTGGCCAGACAGATGTACCGACGTGGTTGAATAATGCAGTAACAGTAGCCGGTGGATATTCTCACTCTCTGGCATTACGTTCAAACGGAACCGTAGTAGCTTGGGGAGATAACAATTTTGGCCAGACGAATGTACCGGTATGTCTGACCAATGTAACTGTCATAGCCAGCGGACCTAGACATTGTTTAGAACTGCGTTCGGACGGTAGAGTAGTAGCATGGGGAGAAAATTGTTTTGGTCAGACAAATGTGCCAACATGGCTGAGTAACGTAGTGACCGTGGCCTGTGGAGGGTATCATTCTCTGGCACTACGTTCTGATGGAACAGTGGTGGCTTGGGGAAGTACATTTGCTGGTGAAACAAACGTACCCTTGTGGTTGACCAATGTAACCTCTATTGCGGGCGCAGGAAATAGCTCTATGGCGCTACGTTCTGATGGAACAGTTGTAGTTTGGGGAAGTAATGATTTTGGCCAGACGAATGTACCAGTATGGCTGACAAATGTGACTGCCATTTCGGGGGGAGATGTCCATTCTTTAGCATTGCGTTCTGACGGGACCGTTGTGGCTTGGGGAAATAATGATTATGGTCAGACAAATGTTCCGATATGGCTAACTAATGTAATCGCAATCGCTGGTGGGGGAAACCACTCTCTGGCGTTGTGTTCTGATCGGACGGTGGTAGCTTGGGGAAGTAATATGGCTGGTGAGACAAATGTTCCGGCGGGGCTGAAGAATGTTACAAGCATTGCCGGAGGAAACTTCTACTCTTTGGCTGTTGGTTCGTGCGTGGAGTTGTTAGTTTTATCAGATTATGGAAATCCTTTTCCGGTGATTGGTACCAATGGTTTGATTAAGGATCTATTGGTTTCATGCGCAATGGATACAGCGGTCACGATGGGTAGTACGCAGTATTTATGTGTTGGATGGACGGGTATGGGTGATGTACCTGCTAGCGGAACATCTAATAATGTGACATTCGTGATTACAAATGACTCGTCTATCGCGTGGTTGTGGCAGACCAACTATTGGTTAGACATAAAAATTAATGGAGGTGGTACGGTAAGTACCTCCAGTTGCTGGTGTATTTCAGATAGCATTGTGGTTCTGACAGCCACGAACGTATCAGGATTTACATTCCTTGGTTGGCGAGGTGATACAAACGGTTGTGTGATAAACGGCATGGAGATTACGGTTCCTGTATCCGGACCACGTTCGATAATAGCTGATTTTACGGGGGGGAATATTGCTGTTACACCAACGAGCCTTGTTTTCTCAGGAAAGATGTATAGTGCGATAGTACCCCAGACGATCACGATTACAAATACAGGCGACGAAACGCTGAACTATACTATTGAGTCATATTTCTGGTTATCGGTCAGCAACACGAGTGGGTCCTTGGCGTCGGGTGCCAGTACACAACACACGGTGAGTGTAAAAACCTTGGGTTTGGGTACGGGGAGACACTATGGTAAGATGACGATTACTGATCCGTTTGCCACCAACACGCCTCAGGTGGTCGAAGTGATACTAACCTTGGAACATGCTGCCACACTTACTAATCCCACAGTGGTTGTAGTTTGGGGAAATAATGATTATGGTCAAACGAATGTACCGGTATGGCTGACCAATGTAACCTCCATAGCAAGCGGATGGTACCATTCCATGGCGCTACGTACGGACGGGACTGTAGCGGCTTGGGGAGGGAACAATTATGGTCAGACGAATGTCCCCGTGTGGTTAACTAATGTGATTGCTATTGCGGGCGCAGGGCATTGTTCTATGGCGCTACGTTCTGATGGAACGGTTGTAGCTTGGGGAAATAATGATTATGGTCAGACGAATGTACCGATGTGGCTGACCAATGTAACCTCCATAGCAAGCGGATGGTACCATTCCATGGCGCTACGTACGGACGGGACTGTGGTGGCTTGGGGAGGGAACACTTATGGTCAGACGAATGTACCGATGTGGTTGAGTAATGTGACTGCCATTGCAGGAGGAGCAAACCACTCCTTAGCATTGTGCTCAGACGGGACCGTTGTGGCTTGGGGGCAGAGCACTTATGGTCAGACGAATGTACCGATGTGGTTGAGTAACGCAGTATCCGTGGCTGGAGGAGGCTCCCACTCTGTGGCGTTACGTTCTGATGGTACAGTGGTAGCTTGGGGAAAGAGCTTTAATGGTCAGACGAATGTCCCGGCAGGTTTAACCAATGTGATAAGTATTGTTGGAGGAGACTCCCATTCTCTAGCATTGCGTTCTGATGGGAGTGTGGTGACATGGGGACAATACTATAATGGGTTTGGATATGTCCCGATGTATATACCGTCGTGGTTGACTAGTGCGATAATCATTGGGGGAGAAGAAAACCACGCCGTAGCTATATGCCAGCGCTTTAATCTTGAGGTCTTTCCATCAGCTCATGGAATACCTGTCCCAGGGGTTGGTACTAGTGAATTTATCAAAGATTTTTCAGTTGCATGCTCAGTTGCATCGGTGACAATAAGTACAACACAGTACCAATGTAAGGGATGGACGGGTACGGGCAGCGTACCGGGGAACGGGATGTCGAACAGTGTGACATTCGCAATTACTAACGATTCATCAATTGCATGGCTATGGCAAACCAATTATTGGCTGGACACCTCGACATGCGGAGCGGGAACGGTTGATGTGGTAAGTGCGTGGCAGGAGCAGGGGAGCAACTTGGTTATTACAGCAAGTCCTCTACCAGGATATTCATTCCTTGACTGGGAAGGTGAAACGAATGGATGCATGATCATGGGTACTGAGATCACGGTACCGATGACAGAGCCGAGGAGAATCCTTGCCTTGTTCAACGGACCTGTGATTGGAGTTGGACCGGTGAGTCTAATGTTCACGGGGCGGGTGAATGAGGCGAATACTGATACGCGGATGATAACAATCACCAACACAGGAGACGGGACGCTGAACTATACAATTAGATCATATTTCTGGCTGTCTGTGAGTAACGCGAGCGGGTCGTTGGCATCGGGCGCGAGCACACAGCATACAGTGAGAGTAAACACTTTTGGACTGGGGATGGGGAAATACTACGGCAAGGTGATGATTGCTGATCAGTTTGCCACCAATACGCCTCAGGTGGTCGAAGTGATACTAACCTTGGACCATGCTGCCACGCCTCCTACGATAGTTACATGTTGGGGATGGAACGTTGCTGGTCAAACAAACGTACCTTTGTGGCTGACGAATGCAATAGACGTAGCGGCAGGCTCGTACCATTCTCTGGCGTTAAGGTCGGACGGGAAAGTAGTAGCTTGGGGGAACAATAATCATGGTCAGACAAATGTACCGGATGGGTTAATAAACATAACTGCTATTGCCGGAGGCACATACCACTCTTTAGCGTTATGTTCGAATGGTACTGTTGTAGCTTGGGGAGATTATTCAAATGGGACAGGATATCCACCAATGTATGTACCATCGTGGTTGACTAATGTTATAGCTATCGCTAGCGGAGGAAGCTATGCACTAGCATTACGTTCAGACGGGACTCTAGTGGCTTGGGGATATAACTATTCTGGCCAGACGAATGTACCGATATGGTTAACTAATGTTACACGCATAGCTAACGGGATATCCCACTCTCTAGCGTTACGTTCTGATGGGACCGTTGCGGCTTGGGGAAGTAATGATTATGGGCAGACAAATGTTCCAGCTGGATTGAGTAATGTAGTAGATGTGGCAGGCGGATTTAAACATTCATTAGCGCTACGTTCTGATGGGACCGTTGTGGCTTGGGGGGGGAATGATTATGGACAGACAAATGTTCCGGCTGGATTGAGTAATGTAGTAGATGTGGCAAGCGGATATAATCATTCTCTGGTACTACGTTTGGATGGTACTATTATGACTTGGGGGGGTAATGATTATGGGCAGACAAATGTTCCAGCTGGGTTAACAAATATGACAAGTATAGCTGCCGGATGGGATCATTCCCTAGTAGTGGAACAGAAAGTCAACTTGAACGTTGTGTCGGATCAAGGTTCGCCGTCTCCTTCAGTGGGGACCTATATTTTGAGAAAAGGAAGTTCTCAGACTTGTTTTGTCGATGCTGTTGCGGGAATCGCTAATACTCAATACGTATCTATAGGCTGGGCGGGAATTGGTAGTGTGCCAGATAGTGGAACATCCAATAATGTGTCGTTTCTGATTACGAATAATTCATCAATCACATGGTTGTGGCAGACAAATTACTGGTTGCAGGTGCAGGCTGGATTTGGTGGCACTGTCGATCTGGAAAGTAGTTGGTGTAAGTTGGGTACCAACGTGAATCTTACAGCCACGCCATCGAACTACTTTACCTTCGGGTGGTGGAGTGGTGATGTGCCTGCAGCGCAGACGAACAACAGTTCAATTAATTTGGTGATGGATCAGGCACGACTTGCCCAAGCCAACTTTGCAGAAATTCTTGCTACCAATAGGACTCCACAATGGTGGTTGGCAAGTTATGGTTGGACAAATAATTTTAACAGTGCTGCAATCAACGACGCAGATTTGGACGGAATAACCAACTGGCAGGAATATATTACAGGAACCGATCCGACAGATACAAATTCGGTGTTCAAGATAATGCGTGTAGATTGTTTGAATGGATCTAATTGTCTTGTGTGGCTTGGAGGTAATACAAATCTGCCGCCATTCGGAATATATTCATCGACAAACCTGATAGATGCTGGTTCATGGGTTCAGATCACAAATGTTTTAAGATCTTTCAACGGCACCAATGTCTGGTACGACACAACTGTCCAGACTTCAGGTGTACCACGGTTTTACAGAGTAGTTGCCACCAATTGGCCCTGATAAAGATACTGACCTTATTAAAGTTGCATCACGCAGTGACGCGCTACAGTACACGACCGTTTCGGCAGAGCAATCCGGACAAAGATTAAAAGATCACCGTCTTGACTATGCTGAAGTTGTGTATTTCAATGCACAATATCACTTAAAAAAGGAGAATATTGATGAAACGTTTAGTCGCTGTATTTTGGACAGTTCTGATGGCTGTGTTTGTGATTTCTGTATCTGCGGCTCCGGTTGAGAATGATTTTCTGCTGCAGACAAAAAACAGCACCATGTCGTTCCACAAGAGTGACAATACATGGCTCATGGTTCATTACGGCGCAAAAATCGAGAAAGCCGGCGATGTCAACGCGCTGGCGTGGTCCGGCTGGGTTGGCGGCAATTTCTTTGGCCATCGCAAGCCTGCCACCTATTCGGTGTATGGCAGTGACAACGATCGCAGTACCATGAACAAGTTCGGTGGACTTGCAGTGATTCATGCGGACGGCGTTACTTCCACTGAATTGAAAGCAGGCGATGCGAAGACGGTCGATGACAAGGCTGGCGTGACTCACCTCGTTCTTGAACTGAAGGACAGCGTCTATCCTTTCTTCGTAACACAGCATTTCCGCGCTGTTGAAGCGAGTGATGTCATTGAAACCTGGGTGGAAATCCGGCATGAAGAATCAGCCCCTGTAAAGTTAATGCGTATGGATTCTCTCGCGCTGGTGTTTCCCCTGATCGCTAAAGAATTCCACCTGCTTTCTCTGACAGGGCAATGGGCTTCTGAGAACCAGCTTACCGAAGCGCCGGTTGCGCTTGGACAGACAGTAAGCATGACCTCGAGATCGGGAGTCCGTTCGGCTTTCGGCAACAATCCGTCATTCATGCTGTCGGTTGGCGACAGGGCAACTGAAATAACCGGCCGGGTAATAGGCGGCGCACTGGCATGGAGCGGTTCATGGTCAATTTCAGTCCAGCACGATTACGTGAATGCGCTGGCAATCAATGCAGGTTCTGACACCGGCAACGGTCCGTACACACTCGATGTCGGCAAAACACTGACCTCGCCGAAAATGGCACTGACCTGGTCGGATTCCGGCAAGGGGCAGATCTCGCGTAACCTGCACCGGTGGGCACGCGACCAGCAGCTGCGTGACGGGCATATGCTGCGCCCGGTCCTGCTGAACAGCTGGGAAGGCGCGTATTTCGATTTCAACGAAAAGACTTTGACTGACATGATGGATGGTGTGAAGGAGCTGGGCGGCGAGATGTTCGTTGTGGATGACGGCTGGTTTGCCAGGGGCAAGTACGCGCGTGACGACGACAAGCGCGGACTTGGCGACTGGATACTTAATGAAAAGAAACTGCCGAAGGGTTTGGGCTGGCTTGCGAATGAGGCAAAGGAACGCGGCCTCAAGTTCGGTATCTGGGTGGAACCGGAAATGGCCAATACCACAAGCGAGCTGGTTGATGCCCATCCGGACTGGGTGCTGCGCGAGAAGACCCGCCCGCTGCGTCAGGGCCGCGGTGGCACACAGGTTGTGCTGGATATGACCAATCCAGTATTACGCGACAATATCTACGGCCAGATGGACGCAATGATCACAAGTATTCCCGGGTTGGCTTATATCAAGTGGGATGCGAATGCGGAAATCAGTAATGCTGGTTCGACCTATCTCGGTGCGGACCGCCAGCCGAATCTCTGGTTTGATTATACAGCTGGCCTGTATGATTTACTCGGCCGGTTACGCATCAAATATCCTGATATTATAATGAAAGCATGTTCCTCCGGTGGTGCGCACATGGATTACGGCTTCCTGCGTTATTCGGATGAGTTCTGGACTTCGGACAATACCGATGCCAGACAGCGTGTGTTCATACAGTGGGGTGCCGGTCATTTCTATCCCTCCTGCGCAATGGCCGCGCATGTGACAGCAGTACCGAACCACCAGACGCATCGCTCAACACCGCTCAAGTTTCGTTTTGACGTGGCGATGTCGGGCCGCCTTGGTTTTGAACTGCATCCCAAGAACATGGCGGCTGAGGAGATTACTTTTGCGAAAAAAGCCGTAGCTGACTACAAGCGCCTGCGCCCGGTGATCCAGCAGGGTGATCTTTACCGCCTGGTCTCGCCGTGGGAACAGAGCTATGCCTCGCTCATGTACGTGAGCGAGGACAAGGGCAAGGCCGTAGTATTCCTGTACGGGTTGAACCGGCCGGTCATGAGCGATTACCCGGCACCGCTGATGCTGAAGGGGCTCGATGCCGGCAAACGTTACCGTGTAACAGAGCTCAACAGGGAAAAGCGAGATCACTCACGCGTCAACGGGAAGACACTGGGTGGTGCCGCATTGATGGGCATGGGCCTTCCGGTCAAGCTGGAGGGCGATTACGACTCCGCGGTCTTTGAGCTGGCAGCCGAATAGATTCTGTCTTGTTTTGTTGGTAGGGACGACTCGCTGAGTCGTCCGCGGATGAGTCGGCGACTCATCCCTACCTTCAGGGACTATGGGCAGATCCAATTTGCGCTGCGTTTATACCGCCATATTGGATGACATGGCGGAATAAGAAGAACTTTCGCAGGTTTCATTTCTTCGGGGGATCGTCAGAAAAGAGTAATTTTTTGGTCTCAGCCACTCCGATACGATCGATCATTGAAGCAAAACGTTCGCCGGGTTGACCCTTGCTCTTGAACAGCAGAATGGCTTTTTCCAGCATATCGAGGACTTCTTCTTTAGTGAAAATTCTACTTAGAAGGGAGCCATGACGAGCCTGCTTACCCCACCTTCCGCCGATATACATCTTGTATTTTATTTCTCCGGAAGAATCCTTGTGACCGACGATACCAACGTCGTTAAGATCAGGTTTAACACAATTGTTAGGGCATCCACCCGCCGCGATCTTGAATTTATTAGCATGTTTTCTTTTGAAATGTGCTTTTGGAAATTTTCCACGTCCTCGAATTTGATTCCGGGTATCTCGACTGTGAGGCGGGAGGTGAAAGAGACATTTCCGTTCCCGAACTTGTCGGCAGCTTCACTTAAGTTGCGGAGCTGACTGGCATTCAAGACTCCGTTCCTGGTTAATACCCGGGCTGAGAAATGTTTTCCGTCCTTGTTTGACAGGAAACCCCGGCTTTTCAGTTTCTTTCTTTGTTCAGCAGTAATGTCCATTTATATAGTTTCCTCAAAAGAATATTTGTTAACTGCAATCTTGCTTTGCAGCCAAGATATATGCAAGAGAGAATTAATCGGCGGGATTCTGTTTTATATAGTAAAATTAAAATACAACTATTTTTGTATTACTAAACTTGACATAGGTAGAGGTTTCCTATTTCAATGTTGTCATAGTTGATTTACAGGTAGTTAAACTGAATATCGTCGATATTTTTCCGATCCGAGAAAGCTTTCTTATAACTAACCGTTGGAATGTAATCAAGAGCAGCAAACGAAAGGAATAATGAATGAAAACTGCATTCAGAACAGCGATTCTATCATTGTTATTGTGTGCCGGCGTATTGAACGCCGCCGAGTGGCGGATTCTCAAACCTGCCTCCGCGCCGGAAGCGTACACAATCGCGGCAAATGAGTTTCAAAAATACTACCAGGCTGTGACCGGCCAAAAGCTTGATATTGTCACAGAGCCTGGAGCGGGTGGGAACCTCGTGGTGATCGGCCCGGACAGTGTGAACCGTTTCTGTCGTGATGCGGTCGAACAGAAGATTGTTCCACCGCTGGGACTTGGCGCGGACACGGATGGGTACCGGGTCAAGTCGGCAGAGAAGGACGGACGTTGTTATCTCTTTCTCGCGGGCGGAAACGGACGAAGCACGCTTTATGCGGTCTACGATTTCTTTGAAAGACAGGCAGGGTGCCATTATTACTGGGACGGAGATGTCGTTCCAAAGCAGGCGGAAATCAAAATGACCGGACTTGACGCGAGTGAAGCGCCCCGCTTTGCTTACCGGGGTATCCGCTATTTTGCGCACCGCAGTCTTGACCGGTTCCAGGCAGAGCACTGGGGGCCTGCCCAGTGGGAAAAGGAAATCGACTGGATTCTTAAGAAGCGGCTCAATCTCTTCATGCTGCGTATCGGCATGGACGACGTTTATCAGAAGGCGTTTCCTGATATTGTACCGTATCCGCCGACCAACGCGCCGTTACCCGAGGCGGTTGCGCGTTCCTATGATGACCGCACGAGTGCATGGTCGCTCCAGTATCGTGGTGAACTCCGAAAGCACGTCCTCCAGTATGCGAGGGCACGCGGACTGGTACATCCCGAGGATACCGGCACCATGACCCACTGGTACAGCCGTACCCCAAAAGCATTTCTGGAAAAGGTGAAACCGGGCTTCACTCCGCAGGCTAGCAGGGGTTATGGAGAGGAAACGGGGCTTGTCATGGATATCCGCGATGATCGAAATCTCGATAATTACTGGAAGCTTACTCAGGCTCATGTTGATAGTTATGGAAAGCCCGATATGTTCCATACAATCGGTCTGGCCGAACGCATGGCCTACATCAACCGCGACGACAATCATGAAATGAAACTCTATGCCTACCGCCGGATCATCGAGAAACTCCGCGAGCACTATCAGCAGGCTCCCATGCTGATTGCATCATGGGACTTCTATTATCCCGGTTGGAGCGGCGAAGAGGTGTCGAACCTGCTCAAGCTTATGGATCCTCAGAACACGTTCATTTTCGACTACACGTCGGATCTGCCGACAGGAAAAAACAATTCCAATTTCCAGCAGTGGGGGGTAATCGGAAAGTTCCCGTGGTTCTTCGGCATTTTCCATGCGTACGAATGGGAAAACGAACTGCGCGGCAACTATGACCTGATCCGTGAACGCATGCCTGTCGCTGCCGCCGATCCGATGTGCAAGGGCTTTGTCTATTGGCCTGAAAACTCGCACAGCGACAGCCTGATCCTCGAGTTCTTCACGAAGAACGCATGGAAGCCGGATACTCTGACGCCCGAGGAATTATTGCCGTCTTTTTGTCGCGACCGTTACCAGGCGGCGTCTGTGCCAATGCTTGCGGCGTGGCAGGCGGCTATGCCCCTGATCAGGATGCACGACGAGCTGCAGCCGGTATTTCGCAGTCTCGCCAGCATTGCCCAGAGGACGGTGACGTCCAAACAGACGGAAGGATTGCGCGGTACGTGTGCGAAATTGGAGCCGCGTGTGAAAGAAGTCCCGTCAATTTACCGATTGATGGCCGCGTTGCCGTACGGGGCAGGCAATGCGCTGGTGGATCGCGATGCGATTGACCTGGCGCGGACAATAACGGGCCGTACTTTTGCATACGCCATGAACCGGTACGGGTTGATACAGGGAGAATGGATGCAGGGAAAAGCTGACGCCGCGGCGGTCAAAGCGGCGGGAGAACGGCTTACTGCAATTCTGACAGCCTTGCGCGACATACTTGCACTTCACGAGGATTATTCCATGAATGTGTCGATGAGAAAACTCCAGGCCATTAACCCCGTGAATCCCTGTTTCGAGCAGGCCTTGAAGGGCAATGCCGAAAACGGCTATTGCCGGACCTATATTTATGAACTGTTCAACGATTACTACCTGCAACAGCTCAAATTATACACGCAATGGGTCAGTGAACACGTGACCGGCGGTGACACTAAAAAACCGATGAAGCCCGCAAAGCCGCTGCCAATGAAGGAAATTGTCGATGGATTTTATGCCAAACCGCTTGCAGAAATGGCGCCCCCGGCAGTAATGAATCAGGCGGAAAACTACAAGGCAATACTTGATCGTCTTGTGGCAGTTTCTGAAAAATTATAAGCATCAGGAGAAACCAGCATGAGAACAGGTGCATCAGCTGTGCGATTGTTCGGCTTGGGAATGATGGCGGCAGTTATGGCTTTTGCGGACATTGCAATGGCGCAGGGAACAATAGAAAATGCAGGGCAGTTCAAAGCCAGGGACAAATTCTGGATTTTCGGCGTACGGGCGGGGCAGGACGATACTTTGATTGGCCGGTGCGCAAAACCGCATCCGCGTTTTGGCTCTAAAGTCACCCCGGCGGAAGCAGCTCTTTATCTTAATGTTCCGAACATGATCATGGTGAACTGCGATGGAGTGCCTGCGCCGTTCTCACAGCAGGCTGAAGATTATGCATTTACCTTTACTTCAATGAAAAAGGTGTTGTGGTCATCCACCGGAAGCGGTGGCTACCGGGCCGGCAACGAGGAGGAATTCATCGTCAAGCTGGCCGAAAAACACCCGAACATCTGCGGCGCGTTTATGGATGATTTTTTTGGCAAGTTTCACAACTTGAAGGAATCGGAGCGTACGGAGAAAACAAGGGAATTACTCAAGACAATTCGGGCGGGCCTGGATAAGTCAAAACATCCCCTGGAGCTTTATGTCGTCTGGTATACACATGAAACAGGTGCTGTCGACCCTTCTCTTTTCCAATACATAGATGGAATCACGCTGTGGACATGGGATTCAAAGGAATTACCGCAACTAGAAGAACGATTCATAAAAATCGAAAAGAACTTTCCCGGGAAGAAGAAATTACTCGGCATCTACCTTTATGACTTTAAAAATTATTATCCGGTACCGAAGGATATGATGGAATTACAGTGTGAATTGGGACTTAAATTAATGAAAGAAGGCCGGCTGGATGGTCTGATTTTTGAAGCAAATTCGGTCATGGGAGTGGGATTTCCCAATGACAATTGGACCCGGCAGTGGATTCAGCGGGTTGGCGAAACGGTTGTGCCGAAGTAAAATATTGTATACTGTAATCCTGGATATGAGACATGGAAGACCCGAAAACTATCTGACTGCTTACAATCCGAGGGGGCGTGATGCGCTGATCTGGGGAGTACGCGTGGTGGATGCCGGATTTGAGGCGTTTCCGCCCGGCAAACATTACCCGGCCATGAAACATCATCCGGCCCCATATCTGTATGCATGGGAAAAAGGGCGCATCTTTTCGGAGTACCAGTTCCTTGCGATTACCCGTGGAAGGGGAATTCTCGAAACAGCAACCTGTCCACACCTGGACATTCGTGCCGGCGATGTCTTTATTCTTTTCCCAGGTGAGTGGCACCGGTTCAGGCCGGACCCAAAAACCGGGTGGGATGAGAACTTTGTCGGATTCGATGGCGACTATGCACGTCACCTGATGCAGTCATTCTTCACGCCTGATTCTCCGATTGTACACGGTGCCGCCACACCGGAAACGGTTAAACTGATACGGAAGATAGCTCTTGTGGCAAAAGACACCTCGCCCGAAACCGCACCGCTTGTCTTTGCCGATATGATCACTTTGATCACTCAGCTGATCCTGTTTACACGTGTTCATGCGTCTGGCGAACGGCGTGCGATACGCCAGAAAATCAATACTGCCCGCGAACATATTCTCGAACATGCATTTCAGCATATCAATTTCCGGGCACTAGCTAAATCTCTTGGATTAAGTTACACGGTTTTCCGGCGGACGTTTCAGAAAGAGACAGGATATGCGCCTCTGGCCTACCAGCTTGAGATCAGGATCAGCCGCGCGCGCGTGTTGCTGGAACAAACGGATCTTTCGGTTTCCGAGATTGCCCAGCATACAGGCTTCGCGAATATATTTTATTTCTCAAAAATGTTTTCAAAGCGTACCGGAAAAAATCCGCTGGCCTGTCGCAGGGCTGTGGTTGCGCGTAAGACTGCCAGGGCTAATTGATGCGACACGGAATCCCGCGTTCTTCAAACGGGACCAGGTTGATCGCAAGCGGCCGGGCCGGGTCAAACGGCGGTTCGTATTTTAATCCCAGCAGCGCATATTTTGCACCTGCTGTCTGGTGATAGGGAAGCAATTCTACCCTCGTCAAACCTGACCTGCCTTCCAGTAATTCTGCGAAACGATCCAGTGTTTCAGGTGTATCGTTCACACCCGGTATTATTGGAATACGGACGGTGAATGGTCGTCCGCTCGCCTTCAACCAATTAAGATTGGCGAGAACGGGTTCCAGTTCCACGCCGGTGTAACGCCTGTGTTGTACGGGATCCGGATGCTTTAAATCCTGAAAAACAAAATCCACGGATTGGACAGCTCTCTGGTAAACATCAGATGATGCATATCCCGAAGTCTCGAGTGTTAGATGGATGGGGTGGAGCAGGCCTGCGAGAGCTTCCAGAAAATCGATTTGCGCCAGAGGTTCACCACCGGAGAAAGTGATGCCGCCATCATATTTTTTGAAGAACGGTTCATTCTTGCGCAACTCGGCGGCAAGATCTTCTGCGGAGATGGATCGCCCGCAGAGGCGTCGGCAGCCTTGTGGGCAGACAGTTACGCATGTGCCGCATACCACACACTGCTGTGGATTCTGACAGACTTCTCTGCACGCCCCACAATGTTGACAAATTGACTGGTTGACCAACAGTTGAATATTTGCAGAAAGGCCCTCGGGATTATGACACCAGGCACAGCGCATTGGACAGCCCTTGAAGAAAACAGTCGTACGCATGCCCGGCCCGTCATGCAGGCAGAATTCGCGTACCTCGAATATAATCCCGGTCGATTTAAGCTGTTGCTTGTTCATTTCTTACGAAAGTGCTTTTGCGTGATATATTGCAATATTTCGGCTGTGGACCCAGCCTTTGCTGAGAAGCTTCGGCGGGCAGGCAGCCGACTCTACAACAAGAAAACTCCACCTGTAGTGTGCGCTGTCTACAGCGCATCCTTCTGATCTATAGTATATATTGTCGCATAGGCTATGCTCTTATTATAATCAGACCGTCATTTCAACACGCTGAATGATCTGGTCCTGGTATGGCTTGTCGAGTTCGACGAAATAACCGCTCCAACCCCAGACACGGACAATCAGGTTACGATGTGTTTCAGGATGAGCCTGGGCGTCCTTCAGCTTGTCGCGATTAATAGCATTCAATTGCAATTGGTGTCCGCCGGAATCAATAAAATATTTGACCAGTTGAGCCACCTTGGTGATGCCGTCGGAACTGCGGAAGGCGCTGTCATGAATTTCGATTGTAAGCGGGCCACCGTTGATTACGCGGCCCAGGTCTGGTTTTGTAAATGACTGGATGACTGAAATCGGTCCGTTAACGCGTGCATTCAGGGAAGGCGCATAATTTGCAGCAAAAGGTTCACCGGTAAGGCGGCCATCAGGAGTTGCATGCAACTCGTTTGCGTGCCAGATGTAATACATAGCCGAACCAGTACCGCAACGGTAGATTCCGCCGCGATTGTTCTTTCGTCCCTTCCACGTATCTGCGAAGGCGTGCAGCAATGCTTTTCCGAGATCATCCACGGCGGGATCGGAATTACCCATTTTCGGCACGCCAAAGCGGGCCTTGGCCAGCAGTTCCGGACGGCTCTTGAAATCGGAATCTACTACCGAGGCAAGATCAGCAAGCGAGATCAGTTTCTCATCGAAAACCATCTGGCGGATCGCGGCGAGAGAGTCGGCAGCGGTTGAAAGCCCCGTACCGTGGATACCGAAATTGTTGTAATGGTTACCTTCGCAGAAATCACGGCCGGCTTCAATACGTCCGTCGCAGAGAATCGAAACAAACGGGCCGGGCAAAATTTTGACAGTTGTGAGCGAAGCAGTAATGTGGTCTGCTTCCTTCATCAGTTCTGCCCGCACATCGCACATGAAGTCATCGAAAGTCTTTGCATTACTGGTGTGGAGCGTACGGTCGATGACGGACGGGAACGAAACCGCACCGATGTTGGGGATATCCATGCCGCAGCCCGGAATAATAAATTCCCAGCAGGCCGCGACCACGTAGTCACGCGCGTCTTCCAGCGAATAGCCGAGTTTTACAAGAGCAGGGATCACCACATCATCATTGGCATATTGGGGAAAACCTAGCCCCTGCCTGGTCAGTTCTGTCCCTTCTTCAAGAATTGAAAGCGGTGTTGCTGAAGAAACGCGCAGATTAATCTTGGGATCGATTACCCTGAGCTCGCATGAGGCTTTCAGGCAGAGTCGGGAAAGGGCATTGAATGCATCTTTACCAGACTTATCCACGCCTCCCAACATCAGGCTCTGGCCGTTGTCACCCTGCTGCACGCCGATGTAGAGATCACTATCGCGGTTGCAGGACAGGAAGAATTCCTCGATCAGTTCAAGGGCTGATTCTTCTGTCAACCTGCCGGCGGCAAGGTCAGCTGCAAAGTAGGGGTAGAGGTACTGGTCGAATCTTCCGAGTCCATTATGATATTCACCCTCGCACCAGAGCGTGTAATGAAGAATGCGAAGAAACTGCAGGGCTTCATGAAAAGTCCGCGCACCGTGATGCGGTACATGGGCCAGAATTTTACCGATATGTCTCAATTCGAGACGTTCTGCCTCCAGCCGGTAGCGGTCTGCAAGATCGAGTACTGCGTCAACCGATATCAGGGCACATGAAAGGAACTCCTGTGCAGTTGAATCATTTTCGGCATTGGCCTGGACCAGCCTTGCCTGAAGTTCAGCACGTCGCACGTCCAGACCGATCTTTATGGTAGAGGCATAGTCTGGTGCGATATTGAAGACACAACCTTTCTCATGGTAGTAGGCGGATTTCCGCAATATTTCCATCTCGGTTTTCGTATAGAGATCGGGAATCTGCTTTATGGTTCGGGTGAAAGCTATAGTTTCCTCGGGCAGGAAGACCGGTTTCTCTGCAGACAGCATGGTGCGCAAACCTTCAGCGGCACGCGTTTCGGGGGAGACTTTGTTGCGGCAGAAATGCTCTGCCAGGGTCCAGGCAACATCCCGGCGCAACGCTGTGTGCCGTTTATCCAGAACGTGTGAAAGCAGGTGCTGTATACGTCCAGTCATGGCCGAATCACCTCTGTTAGTTTAGTTTTGCTGCAGGTGTATGTTCAGGGCCGATGCCAAGCCGGTGCTCTATGTCCTCGATGGTTCCACCTTTGGTCTCTGGCATCCAGAAAATGGCGAAGATGATCTGACACACCATCATCAGGCCGAAGAAACCGAAAGCATAAGTTCCCGCCTTCTCGGCCACGGCAGGGAAGGCCCATGATATGAGAGTACACATAAACCAATGTGTGAAACAACCGAATGCCTGGCCCTTGGCCCGGACGGCGTTCGGAAAAATTTCAGATATAAATACCCAGATTACGGCACCGGAGGAGATGGCGAAAAACGCGATGAATCCTAAAATGCCACCGATGGCCAGAACAGGATTTGCCTCTGTGCCCAACGATAGCTGCCACGCTATAAGGAAATGCATGACCGTCATGGCGCTGGCACCTCCAATTATCATCACCCGCCGCCCGAATTTGTCGATTATCAGGAACGCCAGCATTGTGAATATCAGGTTGACTGTACCGACACCGACTGTCGCAGCGAGAGCGGATTGAGTTCCGACAAAATTCTCGAATATGCGCGGCGCATAATAATTAATCGCATTGATTCCGGACACCTGATTGAAGAAAGCAATAAAAAATGCAAGTACAATGGGTTTGAAATAACGTTTCTGGAACAGATCAACATGACCTAAACGTGCCGCCTCGACAAGGGTTTCCTTTATTTCTGCCAGGGTCTTGTCCGGTGTAAGATCGCCCACGAAATCAAGCACTTTCCGTGCGGCATCATTTCGGCCTACACGTACCAGCCACCGGGGTGATTCCGGAATGGTGAAAAGCAGTACCAGAAAAGCTATGGCCGGAACACACTCCACACCCAGCATGAGACGCCACATAACATGTTCAACCGGCATGGGTGACGAGGTAAATACCTTTGCGATGTTCTCACATGCAACGTAGAGCCACCCCTCCGCCGTTATCACTTTGGCGACATAATAATTGGAAATATAGGAAACCAGGATTCCGAAGACGATGTTCAGTTGATTCACGGCAACCAGTCGGCCGCGTACAGGACCGGGTGCGACCTCCACAATATAAAGCGGTACGACAACCGACGCACCACCGATGGCCAGACCGCCGATAAATCGCATCCACGCCAGAACCGGTTGTGTTCCGGAGAAGGCACAGCCGGCAGCCGAGATCAGGAAAAGAATAGCCATAAGCATAAGAGTCGGTCTGCGGCCAAACTTGTCGGAAGGCCAACCCACGCTGAAAGCACCGATAATGGTTCCAATCAGCGCACCGGACACGGTAAATCCGTGCCAGAAACCGTTCAGTTGAAATTCAGCCTGGATGGCCTTTTCGCAGCCGGAAATAACACCCGAATCGAACCCGAAAAGAAAACCGCCTAATGCAGAAACAATGACGACATACAGCAGGGAATAGGTTTTTATCTTATTTGAATGGGATGTTGCATCTATCATGTCAGCCTCCTTCCCTGCTTCTCTGATACAGTTTCCATTTTGCCTGGCTGGCAGGGATGAGAAGAAGTATAGGATCAGATCATGACCATGACCATGTGTGATCTGACCCATTTTTTATACTTTTTGACCAAATGGAAAGAATGGTTTCTAGTTACGGCATCAGAATCCATTCCGGCGGAGAAAGCAGGCCGACATCGGCATGCCAAGCTGGAAAGGTTTTACCCCAGCTTTTCAAGGCTGGAGCCAGACTGGGATCACCGAACATCGGTCCAATGGATGTGCAGATCGTAATTGCCAGTTCAGCTTTTGTTCCTTTTGCCTCATCGGGAATATTCCATTCAAATGGTTTCCATGCGCGTTCACCAATAGGTTTGCCGTCCAGTGAGACCGATGTATAGAGTCCGCCAGTATTAAGCCTGAGCTTCATTTTGCCCGTATGGGCGGGGACATCTACATTGATTTTGTAAGACACGTTTCCAGCATACTCAGCCAGACCCTGCTTCCACAGGGTTCCCGCGTTTGCTGTCCCTGGCAGCGGTTTGAGTGTAGTTCCTTCTGTTGCGAAAGAACCTGCCATGACTGCAACAGGCAGGTAATAATTTGTTTCAGCACCTCCGCCGGTGATCTGGAACACATGTTCACCCGCTTCAAGCCGGAATGGTTTTGTTTGCAGATAAAGTTCATTGAATCCCTGAAGAAGTGTGTCGCATGATCTTTTGGCTTTTACGGGTTTGCCGTCCATCGTGATGATGCTTCTCTCCGGATAATTTCGAACCGCCAGCCGTATTGCATCAAGCGGCTGATCGAGAGTCACGCGGGCTGAACCATCCTTGCTGAAAATAAGACGGTGGGTATTGCATTTGCCAAGCGTGATGTCCATAACCTTGTCTGCAGGGAATGGCCTGATTTCTACAGGTTCTCTTTTCACCGGCATGGATCCTTCGAACAGGAAAATACCCCTGGCAACGAGATTGAAAGAAACAGCCGCTTGTCCTTTTCTCAGGAGTTTCAAATCACCATGTTCTTTATCTGAAAGACTCAGTACTGCGATACTCCCGTCCTGGTAACAGCGCAGCAGGAGATTATCAACCGGTTTTCCGTCGGCGGTCTCAACCCGGGCTGCAGGCGGTACCGTTGTTCTGGCAAAAGCAACTGCCTCGTCCGGTGTTTCGAATGCACGACCCGACTTCTCCTCCTTTATGGTCTTGCCGGCGAACGAAAAAATCATCGGTTTGTCGCATTTCTCGTTCTCCTCATACAGGTCGTAAGTAAGTTGATCTGTCGAGAAACGCTTTAGCGTCGCAAGAAGGGCAGGGTGATCACCTTTCTTTATTGCCAGCCTGGCGGATTCCGCCTGTGGGTAACGGATACCGATATCGCATATCACTGGCTTGCATGCGAATTGTGCGGCAATGCGTGACTCGTCGCCCAGCAGGCGTAATGCCGGGAACCACGGTTGCATTCGACTGAAAGGATTGAAGTAGGCGTGTTTTTCCACGTTGCCACGTGCGTCAATCGGGGCAATGGCCAGAACATAACGATCCATCTTGTGCATTGCGCAAAGCCATATCATCTGGCGATGTATCGCGTGTGTCTGGTCACTCGGACCCAGGGCGAAAAGTTCAACGAGTCCGCCGTTTCCTTTCCGTCCTGCAGCATGCTGTGCAACTGCAAGTGTCAACCACTCAATTTGTGCAGGATCTGTTCGTGTGCTGATTTCATCCATTCCCGGCAGGTTCAATCCTTTCAGTACATGCAACGGATTACCATTGAACTTTGCCGAAGCGGACGTGCTGTTTTCGGAGATCATGTGGCCGGTGGAATAAATGCCCATACGGTTGCACCAGGCCTGGATCGGATCGAAATAGGCTTTTCTGAAACGGGTTCCAATCAGGTCGGCATAGGTTGCCCAGACTTCATCTTTAGTATTATCGGATATGTAGGCTTCGACATCTGTTTTCAGGTTCCGCCCGATTCTGGCCTTGTATTCATCTTCGGCATTATCGAAGTAGCGGAAGACCAGCGCAGGTTTCGGAGGAATCTGTGCTGGAAATGGGTGGGCCGGTTCGTCCGTGAATATACCCTTGATCGTGTTACCCATATATACATTGAGTCGCTGTTCGTATTTCTTATGGGTAAGTTCGATGAACCGCTCCATCGCCTTGAAACTGTAATTGTCGACCCAGCCAGGCGAGTGGATGATTTTCCACTCAAAGGCGCCGGACGGAGTCTTGTACACAGCATACTGCCGGGCTTCAAAATCCGGATTCTCCGCGGGGACTTTTCCCTTGCAGGATCCGCTTGGCCAGTTGAATTCATCATATAACCAGAGATTCATGTTCAGGCGCTTTGCGTGTTTGGCAAACCACTCGCAGACCTGTAGCCATTCTTCGCCCATGTATTCCAGCTCACACCCGCTGCGCGGGTAAATCAGGTACTGGTCCACACCTGCGGCCTTGTAGGTCTCGAGGGTTTCTTTTATGACCTTTTCGTCCGGACGACCCGTGATCGCTCCCATAGGGATCAACGGACTTTTGGAATCCGGTGCGTCACCGCCCATCACTGTTCCTGTTGCCAGCAATATTCCTGTCACCAGTACATGCAACATTCTTTTCATTTTCTATTCTCCCTTTAAATCAGTCTTTAGTACTTTGCGAAGTGCATCTATCCGAGCTGTACCCTGTCCGTGCGGTGCTGGCAGGGCCGGTACCAGCCAGCCGCCCTCATCGATTTCATTCCACGCGTAGATGAGAACCAGTTCCGTGCCGTTCTTACCGGTATGCTTGCGATACCAAGAGACGCCTCTCCCGATATGCGCAGCCAGTTCCTCCGGTGTGCCTGATTTGTAATACCAATCGCTGCACACGTGCCATGAAACGGGGTTCAGTACGCGTGGCCGCCAATCAAAGCCCGCCATGCAGATAGGCACGGCAGGCGCTCCCGTCGCAGCGCACTTTTCCCAGAATGCTTCGGCATGCGAGGCCAGTTCAGCGAATGATCCGCCCTTAACCTTTGAGTCAACCACATTATAATTGCTCAGCGCGTCACCTTGCAGCAGATCATAATACCGTTTGGCCGCGACAGGAGAACCGTGGCAAATCACAAGAAAGGGTCTGCCCATCCCGCGTTTCTCAAGTTCTCCGCAGAATTTCTGCCATCTTCCGTCAAGAAGAAGATTGACTATGCGGTCATTTAAAAACCCCATGTAAATCACGGGACGATTTCCCTGCACCTTCAGGTAATTCGGCTCCAACATCGTCTTCAACATGTATGCCTGGAAGGCGTCATCTTCAGCAAGACTACCGTACGCCGACCCCATCACGAGAAACATGCAGAACTTCATTTTGTCGCGGTTCCTGCAGGACAGGAATGTCTTGAGCGTGTAGCTCAGCGGGCAATCTTCGGGGTACGCATCAAAAGCCCAGTAGTCCAACCCTGAATGGACAGCATACTCAATTTCCTTTTCGATCACCTCAGTCCTGTTGCCATTGAATTCCTTTGCGCTTCCATCCGGGTTGAGCGTGGTGAAGAACGGCCAGCGATAACGCCATGTTTCATGAGCCAATGCGCGCTGGGCTTCCTTGCCCGGGTCTGGATTAAGCTTTCCGCGCTTTACATCATATCCCGGCCGCTGTGCCGGATCAGGAAGAGACAGCGATTCCGGAAGATTTCCATACCACGCATCCCACCGGATCGCCCCCACCAGCGGGCGATGCTTTCCTGTCACTGCATTTTCCTGTGCATATGTTGTTTGTACCGTTCCTGTCGCCAGCAATATTCCAGCCGTCAATACCTGTAACGCTTTTTCCATCATCATTTTCTATTCTCCCTTAAAGAAAGTTGCTGTCACGGTTTCTGGCCTGTCACCAGCACCTTACGAAGTGCATCTATCCGGGCTGTACCCTGTCCGTGCGGTGCTGGCA
>MHBM01000020.1 GCA_001804885.1 Lentisphaerae bacterium RIFOXYA12_FULL_48_11 | reverse complement strand
CGGTCGTTCTGCCCTCGGGCCGGATTCTGCTGGTCTGGCTCTGGAATAAATGGATTCGAACTGAGAAAGAGCGGACAACGCGCGAGGTGTTTGTTATGCACTCTGATGACGATGGTGTGACGTGGTCTAAGCCGCGCAACATCACGCGCCAGGTATACCGGGAGGGGTGGGGGTGGTATGGTATCGGTCCCTGTCATGCAATCGTTAAGCGGAGCGAGCCGCACAAGGGACGGATCATCGTTCCTGCGCGACATAACTCAAGGGGTGTACGCATGGTCACCCATGCAATATACTCCGATGACGGAGGAGAGACCTGGCAGATAGGCGGGAGTGTCCAGCGTGAACGGACGTCCGAAGCTACGGCGGTTGAGTTAAGCAACGGCGACCTGATGTTTAACAGTCGCAACCAGAATGACGACGAGAACCACCGCGTCGTTTCCATCAGCAAGGATGGCGGGGCTTCTTTCGCGGAGACCTGGCTGGAGAAGGCTCTAGTCGAGCCGCGCGGCTGCCAGGGCAGCCTGCTGTTTCACTCGCTGAACCCGGTGACCGGCAAGGGCAACATTCTGTTTTCGAATCCGGCCAATGCAGCTGTGCGTTCGGACGGCACGCTGAAACTCAGCGAAGACGATGGATGCACGTGGGCGAAAGCATTCCGCTATGCAAAAAATCCGGCTCCCAACTTCACCGGTTATTCCGACATCGCGGTGATGCCCGACGGCAGCGTCGGTATTCTTTACGAACGTGGTGACCTGGAGGATGAAAGCAAGAAGAACGAGCGCTATGGCGAGGTTGGATTCATAGTCGTCCCATTTGCCGAGATTAGCACGCCCCTGCCGCCCCTTTCCGCAGGAGGCTCATCCCCATGATGCTGTTCCCCGCACGTGATTATGTTGCTGAGAGTGGTATGCCACAGGATATTTCGCGCAAACCGGTGAAGCAGAAAAAATAGAGGGATAGATTTTCAGCCTGAAGATTTGCGGTGCAAACGTCCTGGGAAACTGGAAACATTACGGTATGAAATTCAGGAATCAGTACTTGGTGTTAGTATTAGTCGTATGTGCTGGAATGGTTGCCGGTTTGACCCGGTCTGTCATGGCTGAGGCTGCTTCAGGGCTGGGCAAGGATGATGTGCTTTCAATAAGGAACGGGCAATTTTTCCTGGACGGCAAGCCATTTGCCGAAATCAGTTTTAACAAGTTTGATCTCTTCTGGCAGTTGTATGATCAGATTTCCGCAGGGCATCAGCTGGATGCTTTGAATCCCATGGTGCAGGCGCAGGACAAGGCGTTGAGCAATCTTCACCGGCTTGGGTTCAAGACGATACGCGTTTTTGCGCTGCCGTGGGGGCCGCAAGGGCCTGCATCCTATTCGGACCCGGTGAAGCGCGGGAACCTGTATGCGGCCCTGGACAAGATGCTGGAGATATGTGATGCGCACGACATGCGGGTTGTGTGGTCGCTTGGGGCCGGTACGTTTACCGATACGAAGCTTGAAAAGGGCAAGGGCTGGGTCCATGGCGAGGAACAGGATCGTGAGCTGGTGGCCAATCCCGAGTCGAGGAACCGTAAACTGCTCTACCAGTACATTGATGAGACCGTGGCGAGGTATAGGAGTCGGAAGGCAGTGCTGATGTGGGAAATTTCCAACGAAGTTACCCTGTCGGCTGATATTGGTGACCGGAACCGTGTTTTCAAGGGAGAGCGAAAGCCTACGCTCAAGGAGGTTGCGAGTTTTTTCAATGATGTTGCCGGCAGGATAAAGGCGGTTGATCCTCTGCGCCTTGTGAACAGCGGTGGATCGAAAATGAGAGAGAGCCAGTGGCATCTTTACATGGGCAAGGGCTGGAAGAAGGATACATTTGAGGAACAGTATAAATGTTTTGAGATGCTTTATGCCGGCTCGGCGGTTGACGTGGTGGACATACATTCGTATCCGAACAACAAGCCGGGTTACATCATTTCCGGCGATGATGGTAAAGAAACGTTTCTCGACCACAAGGGGTATATGACGATTGCTTCCCGTCTTGGCAAGCCCCTGATGGTGGGGGAGCTGGGTTTGCAGGCAGCTGCGAAGGGAGAGAAGAAGATATGGGAGGAAACTCCTGATTACTTTGAAAGTTATAGTGATATGAAGGCTGCAAAACCATGGGTTGAAAGAACCCTGGACTCCGTGATTGATGCCGGAATTCCGCTGGTGTACTGGTGGTGTTACCAATCTGACCGTACTGTTGAGCAGAAGGACATCCAGCGTTTTGATATTGACTGTGACCGTAATCCTGAGCTTGTCGACTGTGTTGTGAAAGCCAATAAGAGGTTGAGGGAAAAGCTGGGGATAGCAGCCAGATAGCGATGGATTGTATTTCACGCAGACGCGAAAAGAACGGGGTTCTACCCGGATTCTTGAATTATACTCGGTATCAAAAAAATTGAAATAACATCTTGTTTTAAGTTATTTGCTGTCATATAGTCCTAGGTTAGTGGTTAACCAGTAACAAGGAAGGATGCGGCTGTTTCATGAAGAAAAAGGCTATCGTCAGGGGTGAGCAGATAAACGGACAGCTCTTTGCCATCATGGTGGAAAGAATCAAATCCGGCAAGTACCCTCCGATGACCCGCCTGCCATCCGAGCATGAAATGGCACGGATGTTCGATGTCAGTCACAACACCGCCAACAAGGTTATCAAGCAGCTTGAGTCAGCGGGTTATGTCTCGATGCGGCGGGGTATCGGTACTTTTGTTAATACGCTTTCAACCGGGTATGATCTTAAGTTCATCCAGAGCTTCCGTGACTGGTGTGTCAGCCAGGGGCATACACCGCAGACAGAGGTTCTTGTTTGCCGAGAAGCGCAGGATACCGACGTACAGGAATTCATATTTCTTTTTTCCAGCGAGCCGGTTTCTCCCGGGAACTTTATCTACCTTGAACGGTTGAGATGCCTGGACGGCAGGCCTGTTATTCTTGAAAAGCGCTTTCTAAGCAGGGATTTTTTCAGTCTGAAGGATCGCGAGGCGCTTGCCGGTTCGTACATGGAGCTTACGCGTATGATCAAGCGGATAAAAATACACGAATCCCGCCGCAAGCTTAAGGTTGTTACGACTCCTTCAAGCGTTGCGGCTCATCTTGATCTAAAATCAGGATCAAAGACAATAGAGATTACAGGCAAAACCACCGACGAGAGTGGGGCTGTCGTTGATTTCGACAATCTTTATTATCACCCGGATCATTTCGAGTTTGTTTATACAGTTGGAGTTCAGGCTTAAGACTGATGAAATAAAAAAGGAGAATATAGCATGGCAACATACGATGAAATTGCGAAAATGATAGATCATTCGCTTTTAAAGCCGACCTTGACGGACAGGGATATCGAGGAGGGCTGCAAGATTGCGGCGAAGTACAAGGTTGCGACGGTCTGTGTCCGTCCCAGTGATGTTGTATTTGCCGGCAAACTACTCAGGGATTCTGATGTGTTGGTCACTACGGTAATAGGTTTTCCGCATGGCACCACGACAACAAAGGCGAAAGTGGCCGAGGCAGAGGAGGCGATTGCAAATGGATGCAAGGAACTCGACGTGGTGCTGAATATTGGCAAGCTCAGGTCAAAAGACCGTGCATATGTGAAGCAGGATCTTAAAGCCGTTATAGATTGCTCTCACGCGAAGGGTGTTAAAGTCAAAGTAATTTTCGAGAACTGCTATCTCGCCGATGATGAAAAGATAATGGCCTGCGAGATTTGCAATGAGATCGGGGCGGACTGGGTAAAAACCTCAACCGGGTACGGGACGGGTGGTGCCGAGGATGCGGATCTCATCCTCATGCGTAAACATGCAAAGCCTTCGGTTCAGGTCAAGGCGGCGGGAGGCGTGCGCACTCTTGAGCGCGCCATCCGGGTCAGAGCGCTGGGTTGTACGCGTTTTGGATGCACAACGACGATTGAAATGCTTGAATCACTTAAGGCGAAATAAATGCGGGCGGAGGATATGTTATGAAAAAGATTTCTGCAGGTGTTATCGGGCTGGGGTTCATTGGTGCAGCCCATGTGGAGGCGTTGAGAAGGGTGGGTGGGGTTGAGGTTGTTGCCGTGTCGGATGCGAATGCCGCTTCGTTGAAACGGGCTGCTGAAGGCATGAACGTTCCCAAAGCATACGAAGATTACCGCGAACTGTTGAACGACAGGGCCATTGATGCGGTGCATATCTGTACGCCAAACGCGATGCATTTCAAAATGGTCAAGGATGCGCTTGAGGCCGGTAAGCACGTGATATGTGAGAAGCCGCTAGCTGTTTCTGTGACCGAGGCGGAGAGCCTGGTTAAGCTGGCTGAAAAAACAGGACTGCGTAACGCTGTTAATTTTAACATCCGGTTTTATCCTCTGATCCAGGAATTGCGTGGCATGGTGGCCGCAGGCGAGCTTGGAGATGTTTTTGCCATTCACGGCTCCTACCTGCAGGACTGGCTTTTTTACGACACCGATTACAACTGGCGGCTGGAGCCCGCGCTGGCCGGGGAATCACGTGCTGTTGCCGACATTGGATCTCACTGGATGGATGCCATTGAACATATCGCGGGGCTGAAGATTGTCGAGGTACTGGCGGACTTTGCAACTTTTCATAAGCAACGTAAAAAACCCTCAAGGCCGGTGGAAACATATTCCGGCAAGCTGCTGAGGCCTGAAGATTATGTGGCAGTGGATATTAATACCGAGGACTACGCAACCGTGGTGTTGGGGTTCTCGAACGGTGCCCGCGGAGTGCTGACGGTCAGCCAGGTTGCGGCTGGGAGAAAGAACCGGCTTTCTTTTGAAATAGATGCCTCAAAAAAGGCCGTTTCCTGGGATTCCGAGCGGCCGAACGAGATGTGGCTTGGTGATCGGGACAGGGCCAATGAAATGCTCTTTAAAGATCCGTCGCTTGTAAAGGAGCGTACGCGGAAGTACATAAGTTATCCCGGCGGGCATAACGAGGGGTTCCCTGACACATTTAAACAGCTGTACCGTGAGTTTTATTCTTTTGTTTCAGGGGAAGCCAGCGTGATGCCGTGTTATGCTACTTTCAGGGACGGCCTGAGAGAACTTCAGCTGTGTGAGAAAATTGTTGAGAGCAGCAGGAAAAGGGCATGGGTCAAGATTTGAGAGGAGGGGATTTGTGAAGCTGGGATTTGTAAGCGCTATTCTGGCGGATCGTTCGTTTGAGCAGGTTGTTTCGTTTGCCGCTGAAAATGGTTTTGCGAGTGTTGAGATCATGTGCTGGCCGAAAGGAAAGGCGGAGCGCCGGTATGCCGGAGTCACGCACATTGATGTGGATGACCTCAACGATAAAGCGGTAAAACAGATTCAGGCTGTGCTGTTAAAACACAAAGTTGTGATTTCTGGCCTGGGTTACTATCCGAACCCGCTTGATCCAGATGAAGAAAAAAGAAAGTTTTATGCCGAACACATCAAAAAAGTGATCTCGGCGTGCAAGAGGCTTGGCGTGAGCGTGATGAATACGTTCATTGGCAGGGACCCGTTGAAAAACGATAACGACAACTTCAGTATGTTCAAGCGCATTTGGCCTGATATTGTGAGCCATGCCGAGTCGAACAAAGTGAAGATTGGCATTGAGAACTGCCCGATGTTCTTCAGTAATGATGAATGGCCCGGCGGGAAAAATCTTGCCCGAACGCCAGCTATATGGCGCCGTATGTTTTCTGAAATCAAGTCAGACAGCTTCGGGCTCAATTACGATCCTTCGCACCTGCTGTGGCAGCAGATTGACTATGTAAGGCCGGTATATGAATTCAAGGACAAGATTTTCCATGTACACCTTAAAGATGCCAAGATTTACTGCGATAAACTGAACGAGGTTGGCATTCTCGCCGTGCCGCTTGAATTTCATGCACCGAAACTACCGGGATTGGGTGATATAAACTGGGGAAGGTTTATCTCCGCATTGACGGACATTCGTTACGCGGGAAGTGCCTGCATTGAAGTGGAAGACCGCGCGTTCGAGGATTCTCCGGAATCCGTCCGGCGTTCGCTTATCCAGAGCCGCGATTTTCTTCGGCAATTTGTTGCGCCGTGATGGCGGTTCGATTTCTTGATGAATCGGAATAATGGTGATAAACCAGGAGTATATTATGATGAATCAAATAAATCTGACGAGGCGGAAATTTCTGGCGACTGCCGGGATGGCGGCAGGTGGATTGGCCGTTTTCGGTAACGTTCGCATGGCCGACGCCCTTTCGCAAACCCCGAACGCGGATATGGCGGCGCTTCGGCGTGCGGTGGTGGATTCGCCTGTTGATGTCGCGTTACACCGTGCCAATGTGTTTACCGGTGTCTTCCGCAAGTACGAGTCAGAGCCATGGATTGTCCGGAAGGCGATGGCGCTTCGCGAGTATTTCGAGACGGTACCGCTTTATGTGCGCGAACATGACGGCATGGTTGGTTCCATCAGCGAAAAACCGGGCACAATGCCGGTGATGGTTGAACTCGGTATCGGCGAGAACAGTATCTACCTCAGCGAAAATCCAGATCGGAAAGGTTATCTCAAAGGCAAGGTGCCTGAAGAGATCTGCGACTACTGGAAGAACCGTAACATGTGGGGTCTTTACCGCGCGGAGATGCTAGGCCAGCAGCCCGTCAAAAGTCATGACGAACTTTCCGGGAAATTGGCGAACTACAAACTCATTTCGAACCAGGGGCATCTCTGTCCGGGCTACAAGGAGCTGTTGAGCATCGGGCTCGACGGTTTGCGGCGCAAGGTGCAGGAGCGGCGGAAGGGCGAGGCCAGTGCTGACAAACTCGCGTTCCTTATGTCAGCGGAACACACACTTGTTGGTCTTTCTGCCTGGGTAAGGCGCTACAGCGAGTTCCTGACAGATGAAGCGAAATGTTGCAGTAACACCAGTCGTGTGACGGAATTGAACGAGATGGCACGTATATGCGGTAAGATTTTCTGCAGTCCGCCTGCAACTTTCCGTGAAGCTTTGCAACTGATATGGCTGGTGCAGCAGGCCATCCACATCGAAGGACATGGCTATTCCTGTACGCCCGACCGCCTGGACCAGTTGCTGTTACCGTTCTACGAGGCTGACTGCAAGGCCGGCCGAATTGACGACGCGGGCGTTGTGCGGCTGGTTGAGAATTTCGTGGTAAAGATGTACGACAACAGTTACTGGGGGCCGGAACATCATTTGACACAGGGGTTCGTCGTGGGCGGTTCCACGCCCGATGGGCATGACCTGACAAACAAGTTGAGCTGGCTTATGATCGAAGGCGCGGCAAACATGGCCCTGCCTGAGCCTCTTGTATGGATGCGCTGGCATCCCTCAATTGACCAGAAGTTTTTTGATTTCTGTCTGACACGCCTCCCCCGTACGACCTGTTTCCCGATGTTGTGGAATGACAAAGTGGTTGCGGAAGGACTGATGGAGCTGGGTGTGTCGCGCGAAGATGCTTTCAACTACGTTCCTGTCGGCTGTAACGAACTTGGAATTCCGGGCCAGTTCTATTTCAATCCCGGCGCCAACGTGAGTTACCTCGCCGCGCTTGAGGCGGCGATGACAGGTGGTAGGGGTTACAAAGGTCAGTGGAAATGGAACGGCATCGCGCCGGCCGTGAGCGAACTTAAATCGTTTGACAATTTTGCCGCTGCGGTCGGGGCTTACATGCGCGAGGATATGAAACGGTCTTACAACTATGACATGGCGCTGTTGAAAGCCCAGATGCAATGGGGCCAGACACCGCTGACTTCCTGCTTCTTCGACGGCTGTGTGGAAAAAGGCCAGGATATGGTCCAGGGTACCAAGTACAATATTCTCTCTTGCGGCGGCACGGCATTTGCCAATGCCGTGGATTCTCTGGCGGCAGTGCGCGAGGTGGTATACGAAAAGAAGATGGCAACACTGGACGAAGTGGCAAAAGCATGTGCCGCGAATTTCAAGGGATACGAGAGGTTGCGCGCAAAACTACAGGCGGTTCCAAAACACGGAAACGATGATCCTCGCCTGGACGACATCATCCGCCTTATCGAACGGCTCCGCGACGAGCCGATGAAGGAAATCTGCCGTGACCCGCGCGACGGGAGCAAGTTCGGGAACTGCCATGTTGTCCGCAGTAGTGCGGTGACCATGGGGCGCCATACACCCGCCACGCCGGATGGCCGTCTCGCTGGAACTCCAGTGGCAAACTCCGTGGCTGTTTCTGCAGGTTGCGAGAAGAGCGGCCCGACGGCGACTCTCAATTCTGTATGCAAACTCAATGCCGTGAAGAGCTGGCAGTGTGCCTATCAGGTTAACGTTCGGTTCGGTTCGGGAATGATAAATGACCCTTCCCAGCGCGAGAAACTGCGTGCGATGCTGAACGTATATTTCCTGAACGGCGGACAGGAATTGCAGATCAACGTTGTAAGTTCTGCAACGCTGCGGGCGGCCCAGAGGAACCCCGACCAGTTCAAGGACCTGGTGGTGAGGGTGGCCGGTTTCAGCGAGTTCTTTGTCAACCTTACCCCGGAAATGCAGGAGGAAATTATTGCCCGTGCCGAGCATTGATCAGATTATTCAGCTGTCAGGTGTTGCCGGTGGAATAGTGTGTGGCAGGATGGTAATTGTCAGGGGAGGTGATTATTCATGAGACAGGGCTGTGTCTTTGATATTCAGCGGTTCTCGATACATGACGGGCCGGGGATACGTACCACTGTGTTCTTGAAGGGTTGTCCGCTGCACTGTCTCTGGTGCGGGAACCCCGAAAGTATCAATCCCCGCCCGCAGCTTTCATACATGGAAGACAGGTGCATAGCATGTTCCGCCTGTCTTAATGCATGTAAAGCCAATGCACTGACGATAGGCGGACAGGGTAAAATCGTCGTTGACTGGAACCTTTGTACACAATGTGGAGAGTGCGCGGCTGCCTGCGATCCAAAGGCGCTGGAAATGGTGGGCAGGAAGATGACCGTGGAGGATGTTATGAAGGTTGTGTTGAGCGACCGCGACTATTACAGGCCGTCCGGCGGCGGCCTGACGCTTTCGGGTGGCGAACCGCTGTTCCAGTCGGAATTCTCTACAGAGTTGTTAAAGGCTGCCAGGCGAAGTGATTTGCACTGCTGTGTCGAAACGTCCGGTCATGCGGCTTGGTCTTCATTTGAAAAAATAATGCCGCAGGTAGATTTGTGGCTTTATGATTACAAAGAAACTGATCCGGATCTTCACCATAAATTTACCGGTCGGGACAACAAGCTGATTCTTGACAATCTCAAGAAACTTCATGACTCCGGGGCGCACATCCTGATCCGCTGTCCAATGATTCCGGCTCACAATGTTCGCGAACATTATTTGGAGGGAATAGTTGCCTTGTGTCGCGGAATGCCGCTACTTCAGGGAGTTGAGTTGCTGCCGTATTTTGACCTTTGGCGAGGTAAGCTGAAACGTTTCGGGCTTAAAAGTGAGTTTCCGGACACCGTGAAACCGCCGGCGCACGAAACGGCAGAATCATGGAAGGCTTATTTGCGCGAACGTGGTGTTCGCGTGATATAAGCGCGCATTTTGCATTAGAATATTCGAGCCGACAGACAGGAAGAGATGATGAAGTACATATTTACGCTTTTGATGATGTACTGCCTCAGCTCCATTGCAGCTGAATGCCGGCAGCCCAACATCATTTTTATACTTACGGATGACCTTGGGTATGGTGATCTTGGGTGCCAGGGGGCAAAGGATATAAATACACCGAACCTGGACCGGATGGCGGTTGAGGGCATGAGGTTTACTGATTTTTCGGTTGTTGCCCCGTTATGCACGCCTTCGCGTGCGGCTTTCATGACAGGCCGATATCCTGGCAGATACGGACTGGCAACCGGTGTGTTGAGGCCGGATGCAAAGAACGGTTTGCCGCCTGAAGAGGTAACGATTGCCGAGATGTTGAAAACAAAAGGATATGTGACTGGCTGTATCGGCAAATGGCATCTTGGTTTCCTGCCCGGAATGCTGCCTTGTGAGCAGGGCTTCGACAGTTATTACGGTGTACTGCACAATCTCGACAAACACGAGACCGTATACTTTGAGAAGGATGGCGGGATGCCCATTCTACGCGGCAACGTGGTAGAAAAGAGACCGGCTGTTCCCTGCGAGATTACAGGCCTTTACACCGCGGAAGCGCTGAAGTTTATCGAGGTTAATCGTGATAGACCGTTTTTCCTCTATCTTGCGCACGCGATGCCGCACATTCCGTTTGATGCTTCGCCAAGATTCAAAGGCAAATCAAATCGCGGTCTATACGGGGATGCCGTCGAGGAACTTGACGATAGCGCCGGCCAAATCCTGGAAAAATTACGTTCGCTTGATCTTGCAGGGCGGACACTTGTTATTTTCACCAGCGACAATGGTCCCGAACGCAATACGCCTGGTACTGCTGTGCCTTTACGTGGTACGAAGCACACGGTATATGAAGGTGGCCTTCGTGTTCCATTTATTGTCTGGTGGCCGGGGCGTGTTCCCTCAGGACAAGTTTGCTCCGATTTCGTGACTGCGCTTGATTTGTTTCCGACAATTGCAGTGGTTACCGGCGTTGAACTACCTGCCGGCAGGCAGCTTGACGGGTATGATTTTTCACCTGTGCTGCTCGGCGAGGCAGGTGCGCGATCCCGACGTAACAACCTATATTCGTTTTATGGGCTTAATCAGAACCAAAAAGAAGCGCTCAGGCATAGCCGGTGGAAACTGCATCTGGGTGCAAAATCAGAACTTTACGATCTTGAAACAGACATTTGCGAGTCAGAAAATGTCGCGGCGCAGCATGCGGATGTGGTTAACCGCCTTGAAAAAATGGTCCGGCTGTTTCATGAACGGTCCAATGACTATTCAATATTTTTCATCGATTTTCTCGCAAGAAATCGCTAAACGAATGTCTGGGTCGGACAACGCGACAATAAACCCCTGTATCAACTCGTTTTCCGATTGTGTGGTGCATGCGGATGGTCCAAAGTGAAACTGGTTGGGGGTGGGGATGGCTGATTTCACGGAGAAGACTGGACGCATCTAACGGGCTTGTTGCCCAAATCATTTTTCATCTAAGAAAATATAGAGTTGCGCCGTTAATGAGGCAATGAGGACGCGGCTATGATGGCAATAAGAGAAGAACAGAAAAAAACCGCGCCGATTCTTAGCCGCTGAGCTTGACACTTGAAAAAGGCTATTTTACATTGTTTTTTTAAACTGTTTATATTTGTGCAGTCTAAAGGACGTGTGCTGATTCCCTGAGACGGAGGAGTCGTGAGCCTTGATGTTAAAAAGATCCCCATCTTTGCCGATTTTGACGAAAAGGAAATAGGCGCCATAAGTGGAATGGCCCTAAAATCGATTATCCAACAAGGGGAATTCGTTTTCAGGGAGAACGATCCAGGTGACACGCTCATTATCCTAGAACTGGGTTCCATACGTCTGACGAAGAAAATAGCGAACGGTGACGAACATGAAGTGGTTACCTTGGGAAGCGGCTCCTATATGGGGGAGATGTCCCTGTTTGACCAAGGACGACGCTCCACGTCCGGCCAAGCCATGGAGCGGTGTGAGATTATGGTGATCCCGTTGAACTTGCTCCGTTCGCTCCTTGATCAGAATGCCACCATGGCGGCCAAGTTCTATAAACGCTTGGCTTCTGGCATCGCCCGTCGGCTCAAGTATTTAAACGAAGATTTTGTGGCTCTGAAAAAATTCTTGGCAACCCGTGGTTGAGTGATCCCTCCTGTGCCCTTAAATGTGAACCGCGAACTGTGTGACCTGAATTCAGATGTGTCCGAGTTGAACGATCTAGCAGGTCAGCGACCGGAAATTGTGAGTCGACTTGACTCAGTGGCCGGGAAAGTGCGGGCCGACATTTCCCGCCGGTAGCTCTGCAAAATTTTTATACAATAAAAACATTTCCGGAACGTTAAACTTAATATGTAACTTGTACTATTTGATTTCATCCAATATTTGCGCTTCAACAATAACAATGAAGGAACGTACTAACGATGAGACGACGTGATTTTCTGAAAACGTTGGGTTTGTGGACGGCATCGACTTGTTTCTCGGGGATGTCTCTGGCTGCGGAAAGTACAAGGAAGCAGAACGTTATCCTGTTTCTTGTAGATGACATGGGGTGGATGGATTGTGGCGTGTATGGGTCAAAATATTACCAGACGCCGAATATGGACAGTTTTGCGAAGCAGGCAATGCGTTTTACTGACGCGTATGCGCAGCCGCTGTGTTCACCGACACGTGCTTCGATACTGACCGGGCAGTATTCGGCGCGGCATGGGATAACCAGCGCCACAGGTCATCTGCGTCCGCAGCCGGCTGATCATGGATTTCTCCCTGACAAGGCAGGGCCCAACGTTGCGATGTTGATGCCGGAAAGCAAGAATTACCTTGAACCTGTTCAGTATACTCTGGCCGAAGCACTGCGCGATGCGGGTTATCGCACTGCTCACATCGGCAAGTGGCATCTTGGTCTTACGCGGGAATACCGCCCGGACAAACAGGGATTTGATGTTACATTTGAATGTGCGCCGGATCCGGGCCCGCCAAGCTATTTCTCTCCGTATGGCGTTCAATCTGACGGAGAGCCAAAGGGCAAGTCTCACATTGGCAACATTACCGACGGACCTGTCGGAGAATACATTACGGATCGTGTTACGGACGAGGCGCTGAAGTTCATTGAAAGCAACAAGGACCAGCCTTTCTTTCTCAATCTCTGGCATTATGGTGTTCACGGGCCGTGGGGACACAAGGAGTCTTACACCGCCGAATTTGCGAAAACATCTGATCCGCGCGGTGTCCAGGGGAACCCCATAATGGCTTCCATGCTCCGCAGCGTGGACGAAAGTCTCGGTCGTGTTCTTGCCAAACTTGATGAATTCAAGCTATCGGATAATACGATCGTTATTTTCTATTCTGATAACGGTGGAAACTTTCACAGCATGACCGAAGAAGATGCCAAGACCAAAAAGAGGAAGAAAGACGATCCGCAAATGACCGATTGGCGCAAGTGGGCCGGCAACAGACCTCCGACAAATAACAGTCCCCTCAGGGAAGGCAAGGGCAGGTTGTATGAAGGCGGCGTGAGAGTTCCGCTCATGGTCCGCTGGCCGGGACATATCAAGGCCGGCAGTTCAAGCGATACGGTGGTTGGTTGTATTGATATGTATCCGACCATCCTTGACCTTACCGGAATTCCAATGCCGAAAGCGCAGAAGATTGACGGGATCTCTTTTGCGCCGGTTTTGAAACAAACCGGCAGGCTCTCCCGTGATGCCTATTTCATCTGGTTCCCGCATCTTGTCCCGGGGGTCAGCGTGAGGAAGGGTGACTGGAAGCTGATCCGGCGTTTCGAGGAGCGGGCTGATAAATATGAAGGTACACGAGAACTGTTTAACCTGCGTGATGATATTGGTGAGACAAAGAATCTGGCCGGGCAGATACCTGACAGGGTGAAGGAACTTGACGAACTTATCGACGCATTTATCAAGGATACGGGCGCTCTCTATCCAAGGCCGAATCCGGAATACAGGCCGCGAGAGAAGAACAAGCGAAGCTGACGATGAAAACTTAAGGGGCAGGAGTATGAAGAGACGAGATTTCCTCAGGCTGGCCGGGGCGGGAACCCTTGCTTCGTTTATTCCTGCGGCTGCTGAATCGGCGGAGAGCGGGAAAAAACCGAATATCATTTTTATCCTGGCGGACGATCTCGGATGGCGTGACCTTTCGACAACAGGCAGTACTTTTTACGAGACGCCTAACGTAGAGCGTTTACGCCAGAGGGGAATGTACTTCACTGATGCTTACTCAGCCAATCCTCTCTGTTCTCCGACCAGGGCGTCAATCCTGACGGGGTTGTGGCCGGCAAGGATAGGTATCACAGCCCCGGTATGCCATGTTAAAGAGGAAACGTTTGAGGCGTCAGTTAAGGATAAGGCGCCGCCCACCAAGAAAGCGATAACATGTGAAAGCGCGACAAGGCTTAAGCATGAATATCTTACAGTGGCAGAGATGCTCAAGGAGAACGGTTACGCTACTGCGCATTTCGGCAAGTGGCATCTGGGACCTGAACCATATGATCCGTTGTATCAGGGCTTTGACGTCGACATCCCGCACTGGCCCGGGCCCGGTCCCGCAGGAAGCTACGTTGCTCCATGGAAGTTCAAGGACTTCAAGGAACGTACTCCCGGTGAGCATCTCGAGGATCGCATGGGCGACGAAGCGATCAAGTTTATTGAGGAGAACAAGGACAAACCCTTTTACATGAACTACTGGCAGTTTTCGGTGCATGCGCCTTTTGATGCAAAAAAGGAACTCATCGAGAAGTATAAAGCAAAGGTTGATCCGAACAACCCGCAGAAATGTCCGACCTACGCGGCCATGGTTCAGTCGCTGGACGACAATGTGGGCAAGGTTCTCTCAGCCGTCGACAGGCTTGGAATCGCTGACCATACGATCATTGTTTTTTTCTCAGACAACGGCGGTAACATGTACAACACGGTTGAGGATGTTCCGCCGACCAGTAATGCGCCTCTTCGCGGCGGTAAGGCGACTATCTACGAGGGTGGGACGCGCGTGCCGTGTTTCGTTGTATGGCCGGGTGTGGTCAAGCCAGGATCAACCAGCAATCAGGTAATACAGAGCATCGACTGGTATCCCACGATTCTTGAAATGCTTGGCATTGTGCGCAAGCCTGGTCAGGAATTTGACGGGATCAGCATCGTACCCACTCTGAAAGGTGAAAAACTCTCACGAGATACCATTTTCTGCCTGTTCCCGCATGAACCGAAAGTGCCGGAAGGTACGCCTCCGTCGGTGTATGTGCGCAAGGGAGGCTGGAAGCTTATCCGTATTTTCTTTGATGGGGAGAATCAGCAGCACCGGTACGAACTGTATAACCTGAAGGATGATATCGGGGAGAAGAATAACCTGGCTGAGAAATATCCCGAACGGGTTACGAAGATGGATGCCTTGATCGAGAAGTTTCTCCTGGAGTCGAAGGCTGTTCTGCCGGTGAAGAATCCAGCTTACCGGCCGGATGCAATTGATTCTGCAGACGGATGGAAAGAGGGTGGCAATGGGCATGCGACAATCTCGCTAAAGAACAACAACCTTGTTGTTAAGGTTTCGGGGAACGATCCGCAGCTAGTTACAGTCGGTGATCTTCAAACGCCAAAGGGGCCGTTTATTTTTGAGATAAAGATGCAGTCCAAGGGTGAAGGGAATGGGGTGGTCTTCTGTGCTGGACCAGGAAAGAAGATCGTTCCGGGAAGTGGAGTCTCTTTTGGTATTCATCATGACGGCAAATGGCACGAGTACAGGGTGGAACTGCCGCAGAAAAATGTGGCCGGTCTGCTAAGGATGGATACTGGAACGGGTCCGGGTGAATATGCAATAGAATGGATGAAGCTCAAGAACTCGTCAGGTGAAGTCATTCGTGAATGGATGTTCCCTGATAGGCGGACGAAATAGTTGGATATGGGTTGTTTCTGATGGAAAGGAGATACAGTTATGAAGAGATTGTTGATGGGCGCGGTCTGTATGATGATTTTTGTGGCTTTTGGTGTTGTTGATTCCAATGGTGCGGCTAAGGATAAGGGTAAAAAGAGCGCTGTAAAAGACCAGGGTGATATGCAGTGCCGCGAGGTGACTATGATTGGTGTTGTTTCGGAAGAAAAACTCAGGGAAAGCAAGGATGAGAACAAGAAAGCCAAGCCGTACCGTGTTTTTACTGATGCCAAGAAGAAAGAATGGGTTCTCCCAAGAGAAAAGAAGGATGATGCGGTCAACTTGAAAGAATATGAAGGGGTCAAGGTTAAGCTGACCTGTATGGTTCTCGGGGAAAAGAAAATCACCGGTATAAAGTCTATTGAAAAAATAGCCAAGTAACAGCTGCCTGTCCCTACAGGTGGAACAGACACAAAAACCGAATGGTTGTAAAACATCCGGCCACATCCTGTATATTTCCGAATGCATCTTGCAGTTTGTTGTGAGGCGGAAATACAAGAGAATGAGACTCCGGGACAAGACGTCTGAACACGTTTATTCTACTGTTCAATACAGTTGTTGGTTGAGAACTTGGGACGAAATATCTAAGGGGATTATCATGAACTATTCCATGAACAGAAGAGAATTCCTCGCAATGTCGGCTGCTGTTGGTGCGTTGGGTGTGTTTTCCGGCTGTGCAACAACAGCGCCTCGGAAGATTTCTCCCAATTCAAAACTTAATCATGCGTGTATTGGGGTTGGAGGGATGATGGGCGGAGGGGACCTTGGTAATTTTCTATCGCATCCCAGAACACAGGTTGTTGCAATCTGCGATGTTGACAGTAATCATCTGGATAAAGCCGCGGCCAAGGTGCCTGGTGCGCGGAAATATACGGATTGGCGCGAGATGCTGGCCAAAGAAGGGGACAAGATTGATTCTATAAATGCCACTGTTCCAGACCACATGCATGCTTTGATTGCAATGTCGGCGATTCGCAAGGGCAAACACGTATATTGTCAGAAGCCGCTTTGCCATGATGTGGCAGAATGCCGTGCGCTGGCCCTGGCCGCGAAAAAGGCGGGCGTCGTAACACAACTTGGTACCCAGTATGCTTCCGGAATTGGTGACAGGACGGCTGTTCAGTTTCTGCGAGAAGGTGCAATAGGAAAAATCAAGCGGGTCATTCTATGTTCTAACCGGCCCGGTGCGATTGATGCCTACAGGCTGGTGGGGCCCCGCCCGGCAGTTGGTGAACAGGCGCCTGCCAGCTTATCCTGGGACTTGTGGCTTGGTACGGCACCTGAACGGTCGTTTGCGTCCGGAATATATCATCCTGTGAAATGGCGTGCATGGCAGGATTTCGGGACAGGGTGGTCTGGTGATATAGGGTGTCATGTGTTTGATGCGGTTTGGAAAGGACTTGGGTTAACCGCGCCGGTATCGGTGGTTGCCGAGGTTCAAGAATCGTGGAAGAATTCGCGAGAACGGCGTGGTGATACCTGGCCGCAGAGTGATCACATCACCTGGATGTTCCCCGGGAGCGACAAGACTGAAGGCCGCGAACTTCCAGTGGAATGGTTTGATGGTCTTATGTATCCGCCGGATGATGTGCAAGCGATTGCAAAAGATGCGGGTTTTAAGGAATATCCGCCGGAGTCTGCGATGGTGATCGGTACTGATGGTGCACTCCTTGTGCCGCACACATCAGGAGCGATTCTGTTACCAAAGGATAAATTTAAGGATTACAGGAAGCCCGACCTCAAGGGAAGGAATCACTATCATCATTTCATTGATGCGTGCCTGGGCGGCGAGATGGCTGAGTCGCATTTTGTCCAGACCGGTCCGATGGCCGAAGCGATCATTCTGGGGACTGTGGCGATACGGGTACCAGGGACGGTGCTAAAGTGGGATGCAGCACGCATGAAGGTGACTAACTCGCCGGAAGCACAGAAGTTGATCAAGCGCTCCTATCGCAAGGGCTGGGAAGTCAAAGGGGTGTAGCTTTGTTCTCCACCGTCATGCCAGGCATGGCGGATAAAGAAGAATAGCATGCGCAACGCAGTTTCCTCGTTGCGCCGCTGACTGCGGCGCAATACGCTTTGGGTATTATGTGCACAACCTTGATGCTACTTGTTGCCGCAGCGGTTTTGTTTCATCCGCCTATTGGACCATATACGCATCTGAAAGATTCTGATTTTGCCGGTTCGCGGAGTTTTACAAACGGGCAGAAGATTGTCTTTACACCGTACTTCTACTGGTACGATGTTGAAACCGGCGCCCATATCCGGAATCACAATGGTACGGATGCTTTAACCACGCATCCATTGTCACTGGAGGGATTCTCCTTCCGTTCTGTGAGCTGGCACCGCAAGCAGTTACTTGACATGATGGACGCTGGAATCGATGTTCTTTTGCCGGTCTACTGGGGTGAACCGTCGCAGCGGCTTGAGGGCAGGCCTGTTGAGCAGCAGACCTGGAGCTTTGCCGGGTTGCCACAACTTGTAGCTGCGCGTGAAGGACTTGTTGCTGAAGGGAAGAATCCTCCGCTTATCGGCCTGTTCTATGATACATCCACGCTCCAGTGGAATAGTGCCCGTAGCCGGGTGGATTTGACGACAGAAGAAGGTCGGCAATGGTTCTATGAAACGATTCGTGATTTCTTCTCGCTGTTTCCTCCTGCTCATTGGGCGATGATCGACGGTCGTCCTGTCGTTTTCCTTTATTCGGCGGGTTTTGCGTCCGCGCATGATCAGATTTGTTTCGACTATCTTAAGGAATCATTTGCGCGTGATTTTGGCGGACGTACCCCATTCGTTGTAAGGGAAATGTCATGGAAAGTGAATACAGACAGTGTCTATGCATGGGGTGGGGCCCTTGGATTGAAGAGACATGCTGTGGCATCACTTGGTCCGGGTTATGATCACAGCGCTGTTCCCGGGCGTCAACCTTTGATTGTGTCGCGTGAAGATGGAAATTTCTATGAACGGAACTGGGTGCGTTTTTTACGAAAACCGACAAATATGGTTTTCCTGGAGACATGGAATGAATTTCATGAAGGTACTGATATAGCCGAGTCCCGGGAATATGGGCGGACCTTCATAACCCTTACTCGGAAATTCACCGATATGTTCCGGAGGGGTGAAGTTCCGGCTCTTAAGAATGGTGTTTTTACGGCTGCAGGAAAAGTGGAAATGAGTTGCAGTACAACAAATGGCGGGCAGGGCGTAAAATTGGTGACTGTACCGGATGGTCTGGTCAGGCCTGATGTTCTTAATGGGGTGGCATACCTGTTGTCGGTTACCAATAAGACAGGTGGACGCTACATGTATTTCCAGATAGACGAATCATTTAAACGTGACGAGACGATGACGGCGAATGTTGAGGTGGAGTACCATGACGGTGGTGCCGGACGGTTCAGTCTGCAGTTTGACGGCAGTGATACTAATGCACAGTTTTGCGGAGCATACACCGAAAGTCCGATTGTAATCACCTTGCAGGGTTCCAATCTCTGGAAAACAGCAGCTTTCCGGCTGGATGGCGCCCGTTTTGCCAATGGCGAGAACTGCAATGCGGATTTCAGGATCGTTATACGGGCTGATCCGTTCCGGTTAAGGCGGATATCTGTTGCTCGTTGACGAAATTATTCCGGATTGTAAAATCTCAAATAGAGATTAAACCCTGTAACAAAGGGGATAAGCATGAAAAGCCGAGAATCTTTTGTGGAAGGTATGATAAGCCGACGGCAATGGCTGAAGAGTGCTGTAACATCGGCTGTCAGTGTGCCCGTGCTGATTTCCGCTTCGGCAATTGGAGGCGAAACCCGTCCTGTGCCGAGCAATCGTCTTACCATGGCAGTCATCGGTATCGGCAGCATGGGTTTGCGCAACCTGCAGGCTTTCCTGACTGAGAGCGATTGCCAGGTGACAGCAGTCTGTGATGTTGATGCCGCGCGCCGTCAGGAAGCAGTGAATATTGTAAATCAGCATTACAACGATCGGGGATGTGCCCAGTATAATGATTTCCGGGAAGTTATTGCCAGGAAGGATATTGACCTGCTTTGCCTGTCGTTGCCGGACCACTGGCATTCCATTCCTGCAATCATGGGGTTGGCGGCCGGCAAGGATATTTATGGCGAGAAGCCCCTGGCTTACTCGGTGGTCGAAGGCCGTGCGATGGTTAACGCGGTACAGCGCTATGGCCGGGTATGGCAAACAGGCAGCTGGCAGAGATCGGTGCCGCATTTTCAGTTTGCGTGCGAACTTGTCCGCAAGGGATATATTGGCCGGTTGAAGTACGCCGAGGTTGGTATAGGATTCGGGCCGACAACGGCATCCCAGCCTTTAATGCCTGTACCCGTGGGGCTTGACTATGAAATGTGGCTGGGGCCGGCACCGTGGGCGCCATATACGGAACAGCGATGTCATTTCAATTTCCGCTGGATAAGCGATTACGGTGGCGGGCAGGTTACGGACTGGGGTGCGCATCACATTGATATTGCGCAGTGGGGTATGGATACGGAATATACCGGGCCGGTTGAAGTCGAAGGTGTGGGTAAGTTTCCGGCAGAGGGACTTTGGGACACGGCAATTACCTACCGGTTTGAATGCCGCTATGCCAATGGATCAAGAATGATTGTGGCCAGCGAGGATGTTTTCGACAATGGTGTCAGATTCGTTGGTGACAAGGGCTGGATACATGTTGACCGCAACCAGATCGATGCCGAACCCAAGAGCCTGCTCAGGGAACGGTTGAATAACGGGATGGTCCGTAATTTGAAAGACAGACAGAGCCATCGCCGCAATTTCCTCGATTGTGTGAAGAATCGCGCGACACCCATTTCGAATATAGAGGTTGCTCAGCGTTCGATTACGGTAGGACACCTTGGCAATATTGCAATGCAGTTGGGCAGGAAAATACGATGGGATGCTGAAACAGAGTCTGTTGTCGGCGATATCTCCGGGCAGCAGATGCTCTCCCGCTCAATGCGTGATCCCTGGAAGATCTGATATGAACCTGTTTGTGTGTAGAAGAGGAAGCAGGTGGCATTTCGCGGACGTGAGTCCTGTTGGGGCAACGTCCCTCACGGGATAATCCGGCCCGCTTCCGCCACGACACTGACCTGAAACAGCGGCCGGGCAGAACTGTAGTGCCGCACTGTGTGCGGCGGTTGCGGCACACAGTGCCGCACTACATCAGGTTATGTTTCTTGCCCTGAGAAATCCGGCCAGAGGCTGGTGGCCGAACTGCGGTTTCCATTCCGCGCAGACGCGGAAAAATGGAAAATTGGCCCACATTTTTGAATTACACCAAGTGGAGCTGGTTGTTGCAAAATCTACCCTATTATGGTGCAATAACTCAGTTAGCGGTCACAGTGTGTCGCTGTGGCAATAAGGCGTTTCCGGATTAACGAATCATTATTAAACAGGAATTTCCCATGAATAATCAAGCAGTCAGGATAAGCGGCATAGTGTTGTTGATGTCGATTGTTTCGGCTTTTGCGGATGCAGGCGGCAGTTCACATGAAGCCTGGGAGAAACACAGAGATGCAATGGTTGCCGATAAATCGCTGATTCGTTACTACACATTTGAAGAT
>MHBM01000019.1:6223-21315 GCA_001804885.1 Lentisphaerae bacterium RIFOXYA12_FULL_48_11 | reverse complement strand
AAGTTTGCTTGCAGTTTTCTCTCTGTGTAATCGCTCTCGCTCTACGGTATGACATAGACCTTCAATGGCATCCTTCACCACTATTGGAATATCTTCTTGAAGGGTAAGGTATTCCACATTGTTTTCATCTCTGTAAGAACGAACAAAGAATCTCCAATCATTTTCCTTTCTCCACGGCATAGAAAGAATATCAATTGCTTCGGTTATGCTCTCAGGCGAATTATCGGTCGGGCTATTGTTGGAAGGAATGCTTATACTAAGAAGGAGTTCTGTTAGTTTTTTCTTTCTGGGATCTTTCGCTAAAATGTCTGCTATTCTTTCTTCTAAAGGTTTCTCATTAGGTTCTTCTTTTGGGTCAGACTGATTTTTCTGAGAATATACAATGCTTTTGTGGAATACGTATTTTTCTTCTACAAGTGCCGTCTTGCCCCGTTGTTGTGCCTGAATCAGCCGTTCGATTCCTTGACGTGCAGGGTAGCTCCAGTGAATATCTTTTTCGATCCCGGCTATCTTTATTGCAGTTTCAATGGATTCTGCCCCATTCAAAACCGATTGTATCACCATGTCTAAAGGTGTTTTCACAAAATCAGAAATAACAAATTCCCGGTTGCAGTTCAAACGAAGAATGCACTATTGTTTTAAATTATGGGCTCACGAGCAACGACAACAGAAGAAGCTATGCGAGAAACAATGGCTGGTGTTTACTATCGCCACGAATTTGCTCGCAGGAATGAACATATTGTTAAAGCGAGTCAGAAGCTTTTAAGTCTATTTCCTACGACAGCCAAAATGTGCGAGAAACTGTCTACTTATCTTCATCCTCCTGATGAGACATTAACGACTTATTTGGAGAAAGAGATACAATCCACTCATGGGAATAAGTTAAAGGTTATGAAAAGCCAATTATTGGAATTCCTTAATGATTATCGTATATTGCCTGTCCCTCCATTTTCAAAACCATTCTTTTCATATTCAGGGAAGATTCCTGTTAAAGCTGAAAAGAAGACGCCTGCTCATGGTAAGTTAAGTGTAGATTTTGAAAAAATATATTTTGAATATACCGGAATACTTCGATTTGAAACTTTTGCCATAACGGAACTTGGGTTGAGACATCCTGTATTTCTACCTGTGGTATTGATGGGCGGAACGTTTGGTAGATGGAAAAAGGCAGTCGAATCTTTGACGCATGGTGATAATCAAGAAAATCATCGCTTTAGGATTATACTTATCAATGATGAAGTTCCTATTTCTACAGTTAATGATAACATTACTGCATTACGTGTAAGTATGTTTATGCACGATGCCAACTATTCGAAGGCAATTTCGAAGAAGCGAAATCATTTTGGAAAGTATGACCAATATATCGAAGCCTATGATGCCATAAACATTCACGGAAAGTCTGCAAAAGAAGTTGCTGAGGCTATTGTAAAAAACCATACGCCGAAGGAATACTGCGGGGGCCAGATTAGTAGTGCAAATGCATTTAAAGTGGTGACGAATAAATTTTCTGAATGGCAAAATAAAGGTTCTGATCTAGTTTTGAACTACAGACGAATTATCTAATGGTATCCTTGTCAACCTTATGACGCTTCAGATGATTGTAGTCAAAGATGATGACTGCTTGCTGATTATTAGCTCGCTGTTCAATATTTGATTAATCTGCTTCATCCCTCATAGATCCGTGCTGAGAGTCTTACAACCAAATCCGTTTATTGGCATGGATAGGATTGTGTCTGTCCATTATCTATAAGAACGGCTGTCTCTCCCTCGAATCCCATTATTTCTTTTTTCCTAGTAAGAAATATTCGTGCTACCGACATCCCTTTTGGCATCCCTGCTCTGTGATTTTGTCTTACATCCAGCCAGATTGAATAAGGATACACCCTTATAACCAAATAAGGGTGTATCCTAGCAAGCTGTTGCATACCAATGAGTTACGCTTGTTATGTGGGGCTGCTTATTATATATTGATCGCAAATAAAGGAGAGGTAGCAATGAAAACAAAAACAACGGTAGCAGGAACAGAGAAATGTAACGAAACGCTGGGCAAGGCAGTCAAAACAACAAATCAGGAGGATGTAGTTATGAATACAGTCAGTCTCAACTCAGTAGCGGTAGCAGCGGTGGTAGAAGACATGGTTAATGAGATTTGCGATACCTCCGAGCTTATATCGCTTATGACAAGGAAGGAAATCAGGGCCGCAAGCAGGACAAGGGTAATGAGGGCGAATCTTGAGGCGAGCCAAATAAATACAATGGTAAGGGAATGTCGCTTGCCTTTTGAAGCCTACGAATTCGTCCCTAAATGGCAGAAGCAGGCTCTCAGGAAACGCCTAGAGGTATCGAGAAGCCGAAGGAATTGTATTCGCTTCCATTCAGTATACGAAACCAACGATTTCAATTCAGCGGCATAAACAAACTTAAAAAAGAAAGGATAAGAATAAATATGAATACGCAGAAATCAGTAAGTAGCAGCAATAACGACAGAGCGGCAAACAAAAGAAAGAATACAGCTATGAAAACAGAAACAAAAAAATGGGGTTGGAAAGTAAAGGTAGATAAAGCAACAGAAGAGGCAGGAATAAAGTATGCGAACTTGACTAAAGATACGGTCAAAAAATTGGATGCAATAAACGTCAAGACATGGTGGGAAATGGGGGCTGAGGTCAGAACATACGTTTTGAAGGTTACGGAAAATGAGACCATATACGTCAATGCTCATAAACTCTTGGCGGAAAGTTCGGGGTTGAAGTATGGCGAGTCAATGCTCAGAAAATTGGAGGGGGCATACAAACTGTCTCTTAAAATGAAGGAGCAGGGTAAGTCCGTCAATGTATCTTTAACTCATATATTAGCTGTCCTACATGCAGACGCAAACTTCGACAAGAAAGTTGAATTATTGAAAGAGGCTGAAGATAAAGGTCATTCGGTTTCAAAACTTAAGAAGCGAGTAAAGGCCGAAACTCAGACACCTACAGAACAGAATGCCGAAAATGGAATTGATTACGAGAGTTCGGTCAAAAGGGTCAAGAGTTCTGTCTGTAACTGCTATTCCTACCTGTCAGAATTCAACAGGATAAAAGGCAACAAGACACTGCCCAAGGACATTCGTAACGACCTTGTTAGTTTCTTGGATTTTGTAATCGCTCAGGGGTTTGTAAATCCGTCTGAACTCAACATTAACAATCCAATAATAGAAGAAAGGAGGGCTGCCTAATGAAACTTACTATTCCTAAATACCTGAAAGGCTTCCCTAGAAATTACTACGGGAACAAAGCGAGATTAATGAATCATATTTTCGCTGTAATTCCTAAACATGCAAAGGTCTTCATAGATTTGTTCGGCGGGGCAATGGTTACGGGGTATTCCGCCAAGAGAATGTTGGGCGTAAAAGTAATTACAAACGACATTCTCAGATATAGTTATCTTAAGGGCAAAGTATTCATCGCTAATAACGGAACTTTGTTGAGCGATGAAGATTTGAAAATGCTGTGTGCTCCCAATGCAAGAAAGGGAATTTCTGCACGGAAACTATACGGGCATATTTTCGGCAAGAAGAATGCTACGTTCATTGACAATTGGACCGCAAACATTCCGAAGTTGTCTGACCCAATCAAAAGGGATATTGCAGTCCTTATCCCGATAATATGTACCAACAAGCATTTCCGTTTTGCTGCAACGCATTTCTCAAGCAATGAAATGCCAACGGGGGGAATGCAGCTTTGGGAAGTTGATTTGCAGGAAGATGTAATCCGATATGCCAAAGAAATATTACCAAAGCTTGTTTGCGACAACGGCAAAGATAATGAGGTCTACAATCAGGACTCAGTTGAATTGTTGAATAAGGTCAAAGGGGATGTCCTGTATGTCGATAGTCCATATGTTTGCCGTGGAAGCCGCTACGAGGATAATTACAGTTTTTGGGACGATATTTCCAAAGTTCTGACCAACAAGGCTGATGAGATTGGAAATCGCTATGATGGGAAATGCGTAACTATTCCCTATACTGATTTTACTACTAGAGCGTCTTCTCTCTTGGGGTTTACTGAGATATTAAAGAGAGCAAAGCATATTCCGCTTGTTATTTTCTCTTACAATACCACTTCGGATATTGCGGTAGAAGAAATTGCGAATATTGCAAATGTTTATGGCAGGACAGTAACTACTCAATCTATAAAATATCACCGCCCAATTACCAACAAGGCAAACAATCGGGATACAAATGAGGTTTTAATAGTTTGTTCTAATGACCCGAATTACAAACCGACTTTCTATAACCCTGAACCTGAGCCCCCAACAGTGCCTACCAAAGCCCCTCATGGAACAAAAGAATGGGCGAAATCTAATATCAATTGCTGTCAGGGTTGCTCTAACGACTGCCAGTACTGCTATGCCAAATCATTCGCCATAAGATTTGACAGGTCTACCCCGAAATCTTGGAAGAACATTCAAATCAGAAAAGAAGTATTATCCAAGAAATTCAACAAACGTTCCGGGACAATAATGTTTCCCACGTCCCACGATATAGTTCCTGAAAATGTTGACGCTTGCATTAAGGTTCTCAAATCCATTCTCAGTACCGGCAACAAGGTTTTAATTGTCAGTAAACCCAATTTCAAATGTATCAAGAAACTCTGTTCCGAGCTTAAGGAATATAGAAAGCAGATACTATTCAGATTCACGATTGGTTCAGCAAATAACAAGACCCTGAAATATTGGGAGCCGGGAGCACCTTCATTCCAAGAAAGATTAAATGCCCTCAAGTATGCTCATAAGCAGGGTTTTAAAACATCTCTATCCTGCGAACCAATGCTAGACGGAAATATCCACGAAGTTATTAGGAAATGCAGACCTTTCGTAACCGATTCAATTTGGTTGGGATTGGCTAATAAACTTAGGCAGGCACTCTCAATCAACGTCCCCGGCGATAAGAAGATTCAGAAGAGAGCAACTGAACTTATTGAACTGCAAGATGACGACTTTGTTCAGAAGCTCTACAAAACCTACAAGAACGATTCCCTCATCAAATGGAAAGACAGTCTCAAAAAGCGGTTGGGACTTGAGCAGCCTACGGAGAGGGGGTTGGATGTATGAGAACCCCAATCCTTGCACCACCAACCGAAACCCTTATTCAGCCTAAGCCCTTCCTTAAATGGGTCGGTGGTAAAAGGCAGTTAATGGATGAGCTTGGCAAGAATCGTCCAAAACAATTTCGCAAATATCATGAAATCTGTTTAGGCGGCGGTGCTCATTACTTTGACCTACGGAATAACGGATATCAGGGAAAAGCATTCTTATACGACTTAAATGGCGAACTAATCAGGACCTATCAAGCCATTAAAGATAATCCCGCCGCTGTAGTTAAAGAATTATGGGGACACGCATTATCTCATACTCAGGGTTATTTCCTTGGTTTGAGAAGTATTAATCCTAAAGACCTTAACGACGCTCAGGTTGCAGGTAGAATGTTGTATCTCAATCAAGCCTGTTTTAATGGTCTTTATAGGGTTAACTCAAAAGGACAATTAAACAGTCCTTGGGGTAAACGTTCCTCAATCAGTGTTAACTCAACCAATATCTATGCCGTTAGTAATGCCCTGAGAAATGCAGTTTTGGTTCAAGGCGATTTCGCTGAAGTTCTTTCCCGTGCGTCTGGAAATAGTTTTTCTTTTATTGATCCGCCTTATCCTTCGGGATTCTCAGCCTACACCTCTATAGGTTTTCCTGATAGCGACCAAGCAAGATTACATAGGGTTTGCGTAGAGCTGAACCGCAAGAATGTAATGTTTATGCAGACCAACTCCGACTGCGAACTAATCAGAAAACTCTACAAGGATTTCAATATTGCTCCCGTTCAAGCCCGCAGAAATATCAATTGTAAGGGCGAGGGTAGGGGCAAAGTCGGGGAAGTATTAATTACAAATTATTAGAATGAAAATGAAAGAGACATACGGCGGAATAAGCAAAGGCAGCTACTCAGTAATTGTAGCTGACCCGCCGTGGTTTCTTAAAAAGGTCGTTCGTAAATGCAGACCAAACCAAACCGCAGCCCTTGATTATCCAACTATGTCGCTCGAAGAAATTAAATTCTTACCAGTTCAGACATTGGCCGCCGAGAATTCATGTCTATTTCTCTGGACGATTCAAAAATATATCGAACCCTCTTTTGAGATAATGAGGCAATGGGGATTTAAGTATCAGCGATTGTTAACGTGGGACAAGGGCAACGGAATGAGTTTGTTCGGATTCCACCATCGCACAGAATTTGTCCTTTTTGGATACAGGGGAAAGCTTGAGATGTATCCACGGCGACCAACATTCCCAACCCTTATATCCAGTAGGTCTGGCCGACATTCCGCAAAACCTGATGAGTTCTATCGTTTAGCGGAGGCATTTGGCGAATCACGGATCGATTTGTTTGCGAGAAAGAAAAGAGAGGGTTGGGCGGCCTGGGGGAACGAGGTAGAGAGTGACGTTGTGTTGGTCGATAACGAATTCCGTAGAGCCGCTTAAATGGAAATTAATGTGAATAGATATTTTCAGATTATTAAGAAAAGGAAAGGAAAAGTAGAAAGCCAAATTAACGGGCTGGCAACCCAAAAAACAAATCAGTTAGTCAAATTAGATAGAGATACGTGAGCGATACAAAATAAGGAGTAAGAAAGATGAGTAGAAGAGAAAATAATAAAAAAAGAATAAAGGCAGCAAAACGAATGAGGCGACGAATGAGCAGAATGGAAACTGAAGCGAATGGAATTACAAAACAGAACATTACAGAAAGGAATAATACGATGAGAAGATATAAAACAGAAAGAGTCCTCAAGGTTGTACGTTTCGATGTAGCGAAATTGAACGACATGGTATACGGGGAAAAAGCATGGAACATATTGCAGAATGCGGTAGACGTTTATTCGTTGCCATCCGGGGCTGGAATCCTTGTTGGCGATGAAATAGATTTCTTCAATCCTATCACGACCTTCAACATTGCTATCTACTTTCCGTCATCAAAGGCAGTTGATGATTCTTGTTTGGAGGCTCGTCTCATGGCGAACAATGAGTTCTTGGCTGTCTGCGATAACCCTCCAATCGTAACTCGGAATACTGAGCATCCTCTGATTCCTATAGGGATTATTAATGACGGTAAGTTTTATGTAATTCAGGAAAACGAGGAAACAGCCTTAATGATGGGTATTAAGGTGTCAGGATTTCTTCAAAACAAAATATGAAAGGTAAAATCATTATTCCGGCTGGAGGTATAAAAGCTGTGAATAAATATATTCAGATTCTTGAAAATATATTGACGGGAAATTGTATCATGTAAATGGGCGGTAGATAGATTTATGAAATAACAACTGAAAGGAAGAAAGTAATGACAACGAATATAAATGAACAGCCAGAGAAAAAGCCTGTAGTGGAGTCTGATTGGGATTTTGATTGGAGCGACGTATGAGACCGGAAGATATTGATATAACGCCACGGAACAGCCGGAAGGTAGTGAGAAAAAGAGGTTTCTATTCAAGGCTAAACATCTTCTTCGATACGTGCGAAAGAAAATGCAGGAAATGCAATCGTCATGCTCCAAATGTGCCTCATAACATTGCAAGACGCTTGGTATCTAAACTTCGCTATAGACCGAAGATATTCAATCGTGCAGATAAGCAATGTCTCCTCCGTCAAATCTTCTTCATCATCGACTCGTCAGCCATATGGAGCGGCATAGAAGAGGGGGCGGTTCGAAACCTTAAACGAGATTGGAGGCAAGCAATCAACAAAGCGGTAAGACTGAACAAATAAAACAACAGAATGATTGGGGCGATTCCAAGAGAAATGAACAGAAAAGCAAACATCCTTATTGAGAAACCTGCACCAACGCTGGATAAGGCTCCGGCGTTGGTTGCGGGGGATGTTTCCTTAAATATTCAGTCCTATTACATGACAACAAAAGAAGCAGCAAAATATATGCGTAAGTCAGTTTCTTGGTTAGTTAAACAAGCTGATATGCCGTATTTGAAAGGTTGTCCGAATCTTTACAAGAAAGCTGACCTAGATGCGTGGTTTGAGAGACATAAGTTTATTCCCCGGCTCAAAGCAGCTTAGTAGGTAATTTATGGGCGTTTACAAAAGACCGAAAAAAGAATGGAAGAATGGAAAGCCGCTGTGGTATGTGCAGATTAACTACCAGAAGCAACGGCATAACGGCGGGGTCTTTACTGTTTACAAGGACGCTCAGGATGCCGATGAGAAACTACTGGCAAGGCTCAAGTCAAAACAAAGTCGCCCGATACTGACCGAGAATATTACCGTTGACCTATTCATTCCAAAATTCCTTGAGCATCGTAAAACAAATAGAGCAGCAGGAACAGTTGTCAGGGAAGAACTCAGGTCTCACCCCATTCTCAAGTATTTCAATAATAAACGCCTTACCCATATTTCCACAGGCGACATCCATGATTATGTTGCAAAAAGGCTCAAGGACGGGTTGCAGAATCGTAGCATCAATCTTGAGCTGACATTCCTGAGAAGTTTCTACAAATACGCCATTGAATGTAATGTAGCCGATTTCAATCCTGCAAAGAGCGTGACGAATTTGAAGGTTGTTACTGATGAGCACTGGATACCGTCAAAAGAAGAATTACGAAGATTTATTACAGCAGCAGGCAAAACAGCATCCGCCAATGTATTTGTTCCTTGGATTTGGTTTCGGGCACTTACGGGAACCAGACCTACAGAATCAACCTATGTGGAATGGAAGGATATTGATTTTGAGAATGACCAAATTCATATACGCCCCAAGGATTCTCACCAGCTCAAGAATTCTCAGTTCAGGGTAATTGAGATTAGTGCCGAGTTGAAACCAGTCCTCTTGAAATGGAAGAAAGATTGGCAGGCAGAGTTTGAGAAAAGACAGAAGCGGCACCCTGAAGAGAAGGGCTTTCCTCATGACTGGCTATTTTACAACCCTCATAAGCAACTTGAGCGGGCTAATTGTTTCAGCAAGGCGTTTGAGTTTGCTAGGACGGAATCAGGCTTGCCAAACATGACGCCGCATACCTTGAGACATTTCTTCATCTCATATTGCGTAATGGCGGGGATCAAGTTCTTCACAATTGCTCGGTGGGTTGGGCATTCAAATACGAAGATGATTGAAGAAGTTTACGGGCATTTGAGTCCTGAATACCGCAAGAAGCAGATGAGCAAGTTGAATATATTTGGCAGTAATGAGAAGGCGGGGGTGGCGTAAGATGACAATTCTTCAGAAACCCTACTATGGCAACTTCAAGGAAACTACGGCAGACTACGGCAACATTAGGCAGGAATTTTACTCTCTCATCCCAACGTCAGAGCCACGAAAAGAGCCACGGAGATTTTTGAGGAAAATGAAAACTGTCGAATTCCTTAGGAAAAGCTGGTGGCGAGAGTCGGGATTGAACCGACGACACACGGATTTTCAGTCCGTTGCTCTACCAGCTGAGCTATCTCGCCATGTTGTAAATCGTTGGAAATGTAGTAATTGCAAACTCTGTTTTTTCTCAGTTCTGCAACACTCATTTCCGTGACGCTCTCGTGACGGTTTGGCTTTCCAGCGACCCTCCAAGAACGCAAGGGGGGCACTATATTCATTGCTCTTTTTGAAATCAATCTTTTTTCCAAGGCAGGCTAGTTTTTCTTTGGCGAGATGTCGAACTTCTTCATTTCGTCGGTGTAGAAGCTGGAACGCAGGTACGTGTAAACCGGGTCGATCATGCTAGTTGAGGTATGGCCAACGAAATCAGCGATACCCTCTATTCCCAATGTCGCAGGCGTTGCACAACATGGTGTCCCGTTCAACAGCTATTAGTTACATTATACAAGGATTCGCGGATGGTTTCCTTGATTATCGGAATCAATGGTGGAGCAACGCTGAGCGATCTTATGCCGCACTGCAGGAGTTTGGGAATATGTGCTGCACGTCCGGCCAGCTCACCGCAAACTGAGAGAGGCATATCTGGTACGTCATCATGGGTGATCCGCAGAAGTCTGAATATAACATCGGCAGAATCCTTGAAGTACTGCTCTACCGCCGCATTTTCACGGTCGGCGGCAAAACTATATTGCGTGAGATCATTTGTGCCGAAGCTTAGGAAATCAACATGCGGTTCCATGGCCAGGGCTGAAAGTGCAGCGGCCGGGGTTTCTATCATGGCCCCCAGCTTTGGAAGAGGCGAAATTCCCATTTCCTCGCCTAGTCGCGTGAGGCATTCTTTTACTTTCACGATGTCTTCTGGAAGCGAAGCCATGGGAATCAGAATGCGCACGTCGAACTCCTGTGAGAGTTTCAGCATAGCTTGTAATTGTGTCTCCAAAAGATGCGGGTACTCGCGCAGTAACCGAATTCCCCGGCGTCCCAACGCTGGATTCGTTTCTGCTAAGAAACCGATGAAGGGAAGGGGTTTGTCGGCGCCGATATCTAAAAGGCGCACGTAGACGGGTTTCCCTTTGGCCGGTTCCAGCGTCCGTCGCATCTCGTCAAGCAGTTCGTCAACATCAGGTGGAGTCATGCGTCCCATATAAGCCTGCTCGGTTCGATATAAGCCAATCCCATCTGCGCCATTCGTCATGGCCCTTGCCGTGTCAGCATAACACCCCACGTTGGCGAACACGGCTATGGTGACCCCATCCAGGGTGACTGCCTGCTTCTTGGCCCTTTCTTGTGCCGCGACAAAAGTTTCTTGCATGGCAGAAACCTTCTTTTGGAAGCCGGCCTTGTGTTCTTCTTGCGGGTGAACGATCACTTCTCCCAGGTTCGCATCAACCAGGACCCAGGCGTTTGCGGGTACTTTCTTTAATATCATCGGAATGTTTACAATACAGGGCATGCCCATTTCACGGGCAAACAGGGCTGCATGCGAACCTGATCCGCCGTATTCCAGAAGTACCGCTGCTGTCGAATTCTGCGAAAGGAAGATGGTCTCGGATGGGAGGAGCCGATTGGCGACGAGTACGCTGCCGGGAGGGATTTGTTCCAATGGGTGTATTTTGATCCCCGCAAGAGCATTCGACAGGCGGTCAGAGATGTCGCGCATGTCATCACCTTTTTGTCTCGCCATCCGCGATTCCATCATCAAGAAGCGTTTCTCCCAGCGAAGGAATACCGCCTTTACGGCACTGCTTGCACTTACCAGATTACCCCGGATCTCTGTCCTCAATTCCTCCTTCAGTGCGGGGTCATTCAGTATCAGTTGATGGGTCTCAAAAACGGCCGCAAGTCTCGAGTCCATTTCCTTTTCTACCCGCGTTGCCAGAACAAGGAGATCCTCTGTGATCATTGCTGTGGCATCTTCGAGATGGTCTAACTCCTGTTCGACGCTTTCCGTCTCAATGGCAACAGGGGTATCCAGATGCCGGAGCATGTCGCGATGTATGAAAATTCTTCCCTCTGCCAGGCCCGGCGATATTACTTTGCCAGTGATGAACAGCGTTGTTTCTTTGTCAGGCATAAATCTATATCCTTGTTTTGTCAGATGGTTTCATCTCGGTCCTGTTATGGATCGCTATTCTGCAAAGTGCTGTCGAATCTTTGCCGTAATCTGGCGATCAGTCATGTTGTCGACAGTTTCGACACCTGCAATGCGTCCACCCATTTTGTTTTTTTCAAGACGTTTCTTCAGTTCGCCCTTTGCCTCGCCAGGGCCAAATATCAGAATAGATTCTGCATTGCGAAGACACGCAATTACCGCTTCGTAGTAAATGTTGAGGTGTCCCGTGAATGTCCTCTGGCGACTGTCATCTGCAGGTACTTTCTGCGATTCGTAGCGCCCCTTCAGAGGCGAATCGCCGGAACGCTGGAGATGCTTCTCGACCTTCGATAATACCAGTCTTGTCTCTTCGCCTTTGTCCGTAATAGCAACGATAATAGTCTTCCTGTGATCTATCCATAAACCTATTTTTGTTCTCACTCATTCCTCCTTTGTCTGCCAATGCCGCTTTTTATCACGAACCAGGCATATCTTTTCTTGCCGAATATTCTTCCCTTGTTATGTAGTACCGCACTGCTTGCGGTAATATCTGCATCACGCTGTGATGCACTACAGTTCGGGTGGGGCATTATTGGCTGGTGAATCTTCATCTGAGAGAATCCAGCGCATGGCCTTTTCATAGTCCGTGAATGCATTAACTGAAAAACCCTGGTTCTGTGAGCATGTCTCAAAGAAATGAGCGCGGTCAAAGTTAATGCCCGGAACAACGAGCAGAGCCACTTTCCTGCGAAATGTCATGCCATGCTTGAAAAGCTCGCCGGCAAGCATATATACGTCGGTTATGGATAAATCGGATTGTGTGTCGCGGAAATCAACGAAAAGCTCGTAGTCTGCGGGGGGCGTATCCGCCTTTGCAATATCTATGAGAAGTTGTTTACTTGTGGCCAGGTTAATTATTCCATCAGGGGTTACCTCAAGGAAATCTTTTGCAGTGACGATTTTTATCTTTGTTGCCATGGTACGTCTCCTTGCCAATGAGTTTATTTATGGTGGTCCAATGTCTCTGGTTTGGTGTGGCTGAGAATTTCTTTGGCCAGTATCGTGTCGTTCGGGTAACCATGAACAAGCAGAATAAACTTGCTGGTTTTGAGCGCTGCCTCGTATTGTAATATGCTGTTTTCTGGTATGCCCAGGCTATATAAAGCGGCCCCAATCACACTCAGTCCGCCCACCACGACCGCACTTTCCAAGGCCCCTGCGATCCAACTGACCAGCGGTCCAGCCACCAGCAGCGAGCCCAGACTGGGAATCCAAAAGAACGCGGAACCGAACAGAAGTCCCCACAGCCCACCCCAGAAGGCGCCTGTTGCACCCCACGCTTTCATTCGATCCCCGGTATTGTAGTAGCTGACAACATCATCAGTGTGATAGTCGTGCCCAATAATCGACAGTTTCTTCATGTCGAGACCGGATTGCTTTAGTTCCTTGACGGCCGTTTCGACAGCTTTGTGCGATTGATATATCGCTACAATTGAAGTGTTCTTGTTCATACTTTTCCTTGCCCTAACCCGACTATTCCTGTTTCGCGTTTCTTGACCATGCGCAATTCGCTACACCCCTCCGGTTAAAGTATTATTTCAACCGCTCCAGTGTCTTAATAGACAATGCAAATATAATCCAAGTGATCATATGGATGCTATGGGGTGTAACCCTACCGTGGGTGACGGGAACCTCAGGTTTTTGACCGTAAGGTGCATGATTGAACCATGGTCACATCTTCAGCGGTTACGTAAGAAACGTACCTCGGCGCGCAGGCGTTCCACTTCATCAAGCAGATCGAATATGGTTTTGATCCAGGCCACATTGATTCCGTGAGTAACCCTTATGTGCTCGATTTGTCGAACAGCAAGGATCGCCTCTTCCGTGAATGCCATGACCCCATACGGCGGTTGAAAGACAGGTCGCACGAGACCAGCGCGATAATATATAAGAATGGAACGGCGGGGGACACCCGCAAGGTGAGCGGCCGCTTCGAGGCTGTATAAAATATTTGGTTTCGGCTGAAATATGTCCAGCGCCGAAGACGATGGGATATCAGGATCAAATCGTCTGCTCATGCGTTCCTCCTTGGATTGAATGTAGATTTTGCAGCCAGCTGTTCCCAAAGGACTTTCTGTTCAGGAGTAAGTTGTGATGGAACCTGGATGCTGATAATTACATGAAGGTCGCCTCGAGTTCCGTTGCCTGAGGGCAAACCCTTCCCGCGCAAACGTAATTCCCGTTCAGTCGTTGTACCAGGCGGAATTTTCAAGGCCACCATTCCGTCAAGAGACTGGATCTGGACAGTGTCGCCCAGCACCGCTTCCCATGGCGCCAGTTCCAAATCATAATACAGGTCGGTCCCGCGCACACGAAAGTCGGGGTGTTTCGCGAACTTCACACGCAGGTAGAGGTTGCCGGAACCGCCTCCGCTGGTACCTTCCTGTCCTTTTCCCGTGAGGCGGATTAATTGCGCTTCCCTGACGCCGGGTGGAATTTTCACCTGTAAGGTTTGCGTGGACGATTGTCCAGTTCGCGGATCGGTGCGCTGCAACTTGATTGTGCGTGTCGAACCGTACAGGACTTCATCAAGCGTTACCAGGATGTCGCCCTCGATGTCCTGTCCGCGTTGTGCGACTGTCTGGTCTCCCTTGTTGTTCCGCCACGTTCGACTGAAACCACCGGATGGACGACCACGACTACCGAAAAACTGTTCAAAGAAATCGCTGAAACCTGTGCCGTCAAAATGAAATTCCGAAGCATCTTCGTAACCGCTGCCGAATCCATCCTGTGGCGGTGCCGCCTGTCGGTCGGGATGGTTCCAGTTTGCTCCCAGTTCATCATACTTTCGCCGTTTATCCGGATCGCTGAGAACTTCGTTGGCTTCGTTAATCTCCTTGAACTTGTTTTCAGCGCCGGCCTTGTCTTTTGCAACATCAGGGTGATATTTGCGTGCCAGGGTTCTGAAGGCATTCTTGATTTCCGCATCGCCCGCATTTTTTGCCACACCGAGAACATCGTAGTAATTCTTGAACTCAACGGACATGATCAACTCCTGTGCTATAACCCATTCGAAATTCTACTATCGTCAATCACTGACTGATCCGCCTGTGGCCATACACGTTACCCTAAGGTAAGGCACATTAAGCTTATTACTTTTATGACCGACGCAGTCGGTCATTTGGAGTACGGCGGCTTGGCAAGCAAGCCCCGCGCACTCCAAAACATCTGTAATCTATTACTTATCTACACCACATGCCTTTCGCAGATCTTGCGAAAGTGATAGCCGTAAATTGCGAGCGTTACAGCCTCATTGATAAGCCTGGGGTGCCGGAATTGAGTCCAAAGCAGGAGTGCCCAATAATGGAATCGTTCCCTTCCAACAATACCAAGCCTGTAGAACGAACGCACGAGTGCGAGGATGTCCGAGAACTGGATATGTCCTCGTGTTTTAGGCGGCCTGTACTCGCGTAGAAAAGTTCGCAGACGCCGGTAATAATGCTCGGGGGAATAAATGTGATCCAGTATTTGCCTGTATCCATCTTTCAGTGTTTCAATGCTCATTGCAGGAATGATGTTGGTCGTTCCATCCACGTT
>MHBM01000019.1:459-6213 GCA_001804885.1 Lentisphaerae bacterium RIFOXYA12_FULL_48_11 | reverse complement strand
GTTTCGGAGCAAATGCGACCTTCCTTCTCCATGCGCTTGTAGAGCCGTGTCCCGGTAGGGGCCTGCAACATGCCGACCATGGCCGTAACGATTCCGCTCTTCTGTATAAAATCTATCTGCCGCTGGAAGATGGAAGGATTATCGTGGTCGAATCCGACGATGAATCCGCCTTGTACCTGAAGACCAGCCTGTTGAATATGTTTCACATCTTCAACAAGGTCGCGGTTCCCGTTCTGGACCTTGCTGCACTCGGTCAGGCAATTCTCGTCCGGGGTTTCGATACCGATAAACACCCGGTTGAATCCGGCTTCGACCATCAGGTTCATCAAGTGTTCGTCATCGGCAAGATTGATGGAAGCTTCAGTGAAGAACATGTTTCCGGTCTTGTTCTTTCTCCATTCGATCAATGCCGGCAGCAGATCGGTTTTAATAAACTGCTTGTTCCCGATAAAATTGTCGTCCACGAAGAAAACGTTGCCGCGCCACCCCAATGCGTACAGGCTGTCAAGTTCATCGATGATCTGTACCGATGTCTTAATACGGACGCGGTGGCCGAGCAGGGTCGTGACATTGCAGAAGTCGCAGTTGAACGGGCAGCCACGCGAAAACTGGATATTCATGCTGGCGTAACGTTTGAGATCCAGCAGGTTCCATAGGGGAATGGGCGTCTGTCTTAAATCCGCAAACTCCGTTGATGAATAGATTCGCTTCGGGTAGCCATGTTCCAAATCCTCAAGAAAGGACGGAAGTGTCAGTTCTGCCTCGTTCAATATAAAGTGGTCGACGGTATCGAACTGTTCATGTTCGCTGTTGAACAGCGGACCGCCTGCAACGACACGGAGTCCAGCCTCTTTGCACCTTGCCACAATCAGACGTGCCGATTCACGCTGGACAATCATGGCGCTTATGAATGCGTAGTCAGCCCATTTCAGGTCCTTGTCTGTCAGTCTTCTTACGTTTGTATCCACGAGGCGCAGACACCATTTGGTCGGCAACATGGCTGCTATGGTGAGCAGGCCAAGGGGTGGCAGCACGGATCGCTTGCCCACGAATTCAAGTGCGTGTTTGAAGCTCCAGAACGTGTCCGGGAATTCGGGGTAGATTAGAAGGACGTTCATGCGGCTCCCATCAAGGATTGCGTGAGGCACAACGGAGACGGCATTTCTTCGGGATGACTAACTCTGAGACCATGGATTTTTAAAACTTTCTCAATCTGTTCGAGGGCCGACACGTTCCCATCATAGAGAATGCGAATATTACTGCAATCCGCATCAACCCGAACGGCTCCCACACCTGTTATTACGTCGCAAAGGGCCTTGATAATGTATGGCGCCACATAATCTTTACAGGGTACAAGATTCAGAATGGCGAAGGCACACTGAGTATCCCGGATTTCCGGTGTACATTCTCCGTAGTCTGGGTGTCTCGGACGTATGACCTCTGTGTATATCTTTCTCATGATGCAATAATACCTCATGAGCACAGTTTCTCCTATGGGGTGTAACCCTACCGTTTATATTGTGGACCCAGCCTTTGCTGAGAAGCTTTGGCGGGCAGGTTGCCGTCATACATTCCGAACTCAGGTAGGGTTACACCCTATAGAGAATTACAACCCCGGTAGACTACAGTAGTTCCCGTGAATCGCATCGCCATTGAATGAACAATGCCTGAGAAACCGAAAGGAATCATGAAACCAGTGCCTGATCGGACACCTGAACTGACCCGGATATACTGGGGTGTACTTTGCGCGGCGCTGATTGTGCTGACGGCTGGAGCGGCTTTCACTGTCTGGACGGTGAGGTCGCAGGACAGTCGCATGCGCGCACAGCTTCTCTCTGAGGCCAGGCTTGGCCAGAGTGCCGTCAACTGGCGACGTATCCAGAACCTCTCCGGAACTGAAAAGGATCTTGTCTTGCCGGACTACCTTCGACTCAAGGAACAGTTGGCCTTGATGCGCGCTGCCCATTCACAATGCCGTTTCGTTTACGTGATGGGGCAGAAACCCGATGGCACGGTGTTCTTCTTTTTGGATTCTGAACCACCCGACTCTCCGGACTACTCTCCTCCAGGACAGGTGTACACGGAAGTTCCGGATACCTGCCGGCAGGTGTTTGTTACGGGGCGGGAGGTGAATGAGGGACCGGTGACAGATCGCTGGGGTACGTGGATCAGTGGATTCATCCCGGTACTGGATCTGGAAACGAAGAAATGTATCGCAGTGTTCGGTATGGATATGAATGCACAGGATTGGGCCTGGCGGATTGCCGGGTACTGTGTGATGCCGATATCAGTGACCATCCTGATTGTGGTTCTATTGGTGGTATTCATCGTTCTGCACAGTCGCACTCTGCGCGAAAAACGACAAGAGGAAGTGTCCGAAGTTCGATACCGTGCGCTGTTCGATGGTTCTTCGGATGCAGTGATGATTCTGGAAGACGGCCACTTCATTGATTGCAACGCCGCCACACTAAAGATGTTCGGCTATACCGGAAATGAGGAGTTCGCGGCCCTACATTTCGCGGATGTGTCTCCGCCCAGCCAGTCCGAAGGGGTCGATTCCAAGACAGCGGCGGACCGGCATATCATGACAGCCCTTACTAATGGGACGGATCGATTTGAATGGATCCATCGCCGCCGCACGGGAGAAGATTTTCCCGCCGAGGTTTGGCTAACGGCCCTTCATTTGGGCGATAGGCAGATCCTGCAGGCCACCGTGCGCGATATCACGGAACGAAAGAGGGCGGAGAAACTGCTATGCGAGAGCGAAGAACAGTTACGGCTGGCTCTGGATGCTGCGTGTGCTGTGGCATGGGTCGGCAAGCTGGAAGGTGATATGCTTACGGAAATCGGGCCTGTAGAGAAAGTGTTTGGAAAACCCGCCGGATTCCGCCACACGGACCTGGCATCTTTCATCCAGGACATCCATCCGGATGACCGGGAGGGCGTGATTGCCGCTTTGCAAGCCACGGAGCAAGGCAGGCAGGATACGTATTCCATGGAGTTTCGCGTGCCGTTTGCTGACGGAAGCATACATTGGTTGCAGGCCTCGGGCCGCTTCGAGTGCGACTTGCAAGACCGGTCAACTTATATGCGGGGCATCACGCGCGACATTACGGAAAGTAAAAGGACGGAGGAAGCGTTGAGGGAATCGGAACGCTTCGCGCGTTCCACGGTTGATGCGCTCTCCTCGCACTTGGCCATTCTGGACGAAACGGGGATCATCATCACCGTAAATCAAGCATGGCGGCAATTTGCCCAAGCCAATTCGGCCCCACTAAAAGGGATCGCCGAGGGTGCGAATTACCTGTCTGTTTGTGATGCAGCTACCGGACCGAATTCACAGGAAGCTTCCAAATTCGCCTCTGGCATCCGTGCAGTCCTGCAGGGCGTACAGGATGAATTTGTTTTGGAATATCCTTGTCACTCCCCCAAGGAAGAGCGCTGGTTTATCGGCCGGGTGACGCGCTTCGCTGGCGAGGGGGCAACCCGACTGGTCATAGCCCACGAAAACATCACCAAGCGAAAGCGATCCGAAATGGAGCTGCACGAAAGCGAGGAACAATTCAGAATACTGTCTGAGCATTCGCCCATCGGTATCTCGCTGGTTCGTCCCAATATGACTTACGAATATGTGAATCCCTTTTTTATCCATATGTTTGGTTATGAGGTCGCCGATATCGTCGACAGGAATACCTGGTATGAGAAGGCATATCCGGACCCGATCTACCGGGAACGTGTCCGAACGGCATGGAAGGCTGATTTTGCGGAACACGATGGATTCTGGAGGATGCAGGCGGAGACCTTTACGGTACGCTGCAAGGATGGGGCCGACAAGATAATACGCGTCAATGGCGTTGTGTTGCCCGACGACCGGGTGTTGATGACGCACGAGGATGTCACTAAGTTGGTAATTGCACAAAAGGCCCTTCAGGAGGCGAAAGACATCGCCGAAGCCGCCACCGCCGCCAAGAGCGAGTTCCTTGCCAACATGAGTCATGAAATCCGCACTCCTATGAACGGAGTCATTGGTATGACGGGTTTGTTGTTGGATACCGAACTCAGCGACGAACAGCGCAAGTATGCCGAGACTGTCCGTGCCAGCGGCGAATCCCTCATGACAATCATCAACGACATTCTGGATTTTTCGAAGATCGAGGCGGGTAAACTCATAATGGAAACGCTGGACTTCGACCTGCGCACCTTGCTGGACGACTTCGCCGCCGTGGTGGCCCTGCGAGCCCTCGATAAAGGCATCGAGTTCATCTGCGCCGCCGCCCCTGATGTGCCACTATATCTCCGCGGTGACCCGGGCAGGCTGCGTCAAGTGCTCCTCAACCTGGCCGGCAATGCTGTGAAATTCACTCAGCGTGGTGAAGTCTCTGTGCGGGCGAGCCTGGTATCGGCCACTGACTCTTCCGTCGTGGTGCGCTTCGCGGTGCGCGACACGGGTATCGGTATCCCGGCGGACAAGCAGGAGATGTTATTTCAGAAGTTTACACAGGTGGATTCTTCGACGACCCGCCATTACGGTGGTACCGGTCTGGGGTTGGCCATTTCGAAACAACTCGCCGTCCTCATGGGCGGCGAAATAGGGGTCACGAGCGTAGCCGGACAGGGATCAGAGTTCTGGTTCACAGCGTGCTTTGCCAGGCCGGAGGGACCGATACCTCCTCCACAGCAAACGGCCTCCTTGAAGGGAACACATATCCTGGTGGTGGATGACAATGCCACGAATCGCGAAGTGGTGATGACCCAGCTCCATGCCTGGGGCGTACGCATGGAAGAAGCCCCGGACGGTCCTACAGCCCTGCAGGCCCTTCACAAAGCTTTCGATGCTCACGATCCCTTCCATGCGGCAGTTCTCGACATGCAGATGCCGGGGATGGATGGTGTGGCTCTGGCCCGTACCATCAAGGACGACGCAAAACTGAAGGATATTTACCTGGTCTTGTTGACATCCATGGGCCAACGTGGCGATGCCAGGGAAATGGAGAAGATCGGGTTCTCTGCCTGTTTGAACAAGCCGGTCCGGCAGTCGGACCTCTTCGACTGTCTGTCTGTTGTTCTGGCAGGTAAGAATATGAAGCAAGCGGTACGGTTCAACACACGCCAGACGGTCAGCGAGATGCCCAAGGGTACAGCCCGAATCCTGCTGGCAGAGGACAATATCACCAATCAACAGGTGGCGCTTGGTATCCTGAAGAAATTTGGTCTGCGCGCCGACGCCGTGGCCGACGGATCGGAAGCCATCAATGCTCTCGAAACACTTTCCTACGATCTGGTGCTGATGGATGTGCAGATGCCTGTGATGGACGGATTGGAGGCAACACGGCAGATCCGCAGTCCGCAATCCTCAGTTCGTAATCATGAGGTGCCAATCATTGCCATGACTGCCCATGCTCTGCAAGGCGACCGGGAGCGTTGCCTGGAATCCGGCATGAATGACTACATCACCAAACCGGTGTCGCCGAAGGCTCTCGTCAAGATTCTGGAAAAATGGCTGCCGAAAGAAGAAGACGCCGGGGAACAATTGCCAGAAGGTTTAAGCGCCAAATCTCAAATTCCGGTTTTCGACAATGCCGGCATGATGTCGCGGTTGATGAATGACAAGGACCTGGCAAAAGAAGTTGTTGGAGTATTTCTGGACGATATCCCGCGGCAGATCGCAGTACTGGAGGGTTATCTGAAAGACGGCGCTGCCACCGGCGCCGAACGTCAGGCACACTCCATCAAGGGCGCGTCTGTTAATGTTGG
>MHBM01000019.1:0-312 GCA_001804885.1 Lentisphaerae bacterium RIFOXYA12_FULL_48_11 | reverse complement strand
CCCTGTCGTCACGCTTTCTACCCGGTTGAAATCGTTTAACCCCCAGCCGGAGTTTAAATTCAATATCGCCCAATACGTCATAAAAGCCATGTTGAGCATGGTGTATACGGATGGGATCTCAGGCCTGTACCATGCCGCGGTTGCCCGCGAACGGATCAAAGGAGATGCGCAGGCATTGGCAGATAAATGGATGACCCCGTTTGAAAACGGGACGATCCCACTCAACCGCCAGGCGGTGATGAGCAGCTTGCGCCAGGCAGTGCAGGATTTCAGTCATCTCTCCATCCGGTCCGACCGCCTGCCTAAAATTGG
>MHBM01000018.1 GCA_001804885.1 Lentisphaerae bacterium RIFOXYA12_FULL_48_11 | reverse complement strand
AAGAACGTGGGTATATCTGCCAGTGGTACACGTGCGAAATATGGGACAATTGCCGCAGATCCATCCAGGTATCCCTTCGGAACGGTTATGTATGTAGAAGGGTATGGTTACGGTAGGGTGGAAGACACAGGCAAGATGGTTAAGGGCGAACATATCGATATTTTCTTTCGTGACCATGATCAGGCTCAGAAGTGGGGTGCAAAGCGGGATATGCTGGTGAAGATATGGCAAGAGTAGTATGATAACACCAAAGAAAAGCCGTTTATTATTATGGTTACCGATACTACAATGCTAATCGTAGGATTTAGATGCCGGATGGAAGGTTTCCCGGGCGTCTGAGTGCAAGGCATGGACCGAGAATTTCACGCAGAAGAATAGCTTTCTTCAAAGATTCTCTTCCCCTTATTTCCCCGGAAATCTTTGTCATGAATGGATGGGTTCCCCTGTGAAGAAAAACAGACGTGTCTGCTTTCTTAATGTTTGCAACCTCAGCCGCAGTTAACGGCACTAGAGATGGAGAGAAATGTGCAGGCTCCGGCTCATGTGCCAGCATCTCGTATGTAGACGTCTCCCTGCCTGTTTCTTTTGCTTTTTTGACGGCAACCGGCCTGCTGGTTCTCACCGCAGGAATAGGCGGCGGCTCAGACCTTGGGATAGGTGGAGGTAAGGCAGGCGGTTGTGATGTATGCACCTCCGGTATATTACCCGACAAGGTTTCGAGGAATTTCTTAAGTTCATCTTCTGATGCTGTATAACCGCCATCACTCTGACGCTGGTCGGGCTGGGTTATCGTAGGCTTCGTCCCTTTTGCCGCCTTAATAATCTGAGCGATTATTGCGACAATGATAATGATGATGGGGAATATATCCCCACCACCAGATGCTATATAAGGGTTATGAAACATACCCCGGATACCTTTATTTATTACTTCGATTTCTCGTCACGTTCATCGCCGGCGATAGCTTTGCGCATTGAACTGTCGGCATCTATGTTCTGCATGCGATAGAAATCCATGACTCCGAGGTTTCCTTCCCTGAAAGCCTGTGCCATTGCACGCGGGACCTCGGCCTGCGCCTCGACAACCTTTGCCTGCATTTCCTGTACGCGGGCTCTCATTTCCTGTTCCATGGCTACGGCCATGGCTCTGCGTCCTTCAGCTTCAGCCTGGCGCAGTTTCTTGTCGGCTTCTGCACGTTCAGTTTCAAGCATGGCACCGACGTTGGCAACGTCACCGGTAGTTGTTCCGGCAACGCTTAGATCGGCGATATCGATTGAAACAATTTCAAATGCTGTCTGGGAGTCCAAACCGCTTTCAAGCACTTTGCGGCTGATCTTGTCGGGATGCTCGAGAACTTCCTTGTAGGTGGCTGATGAGCCGATGGCGCTTACAATACCCTGGCCGACACGGGCGATGATGGTGTCTTCTCCTGCTCCACCAACAAGGCGTTCCAGGTTGGTACGTACTGTCACACGGGCCTTTACAACCATTCGAATTCCATCTTTTGCCACGGCGTCAAGCATGGCTGGACCGCCTTTTTTGGGATCGGGGCAATCAATAACTTTTGGAATAACGCTTGTACGTACAGCGTCAAGAACATCTCGACCGGCAAGGTCAATTGCCGTTGCGCGCTGGAATTTCAGATCTATGTTTGCCTTGTCAGCGGCGATCAAGGACCTGGCAACGTTAATAACATCACCACCGGCCAAGTAATGTGCCTCAAGCAGGTCTGTGGTGAGATCAAGGCCTGCCTTAATGATACTGATGCGTGCATCAACGATGAGCGATGGGGGAACATTTCTGAGTTTCATTCCTATGAGCTGGAAGATTGATACCTTTGCGCCGGAAGCCAAAGCCTTTACCCATACCCTGAGAAACATGAAAACCACGATAACAAAAGCTATTACCAATATTACGCCAATTCCTGTAATTATCTGGACAATATTCATAGCTAATCTCTTTCCTTCCTTTTTGTTTTATTTTAATGTTTGAACAACAATACGACTACCATCGATTTTAACAACTTTGACGTTTGTATCCTTGGCAATCATTTCGCCCTGGGTCACAACATCAATCCTCTTGTTATTGAAAACGGCAAACCCGGCAGGTCTTAACTCGGAACTGGTTACCCCTTCTTTGCCGAGGAGTTCACTGTAATCGCTGGCTGATTTTGAAGCAGAAAGATCCTGTGCGACGATTATTTTCTTTCCAATCCGGGATGAAGGAAAATATTTCATCCAGATGATTGTTGTTACTACGGCCAGGATGATTATGCCTGCCATCGCATAAGTTCCTCCGACCATGCCGAACGCAGCATAACCGGTAATTGCTGCAGCGAAGAGGGCGATACCTCCTATTGTGCCTAGAATTGCCCCGGGGGTGTACAATTCTGCCCCAATCAGAATCACTCCTGTAACGACAAAGATAATAAAAAGATTAACCGGTGTGCCCGTCATAGATTTCCTAAACCTTTCTTTCTACGACTATACGGTTTCCGTGGATTTCAGCAATTATAATTCTTGAGTCTTTTTCTAAGAAGTCCCCACGTGTCACGACGTCGAGACGTTTTTCGCCAAAGACTGCGGTGCCGCTCGGCCTCAGTTCTGAGAATGCGATACCCACCATGCCGATGAGCTGGGAGTTATCCTCGCTGGAGGCATGGTACCCGTCGCTCCTGTTTTCTGATGTCAGCAACATGAGGTTCTGGAATACTCTGGTCTCAGGCAGGAAACGTGCAAGCAGCCAGGCAATTACAAATGTAATAATTATTTGAAATCCAAGTTTAGATGCTGCAACAGGTAATCTCTTGAAGTCCGGCTGCCATGGTATGCCGGGATGATGACCTGCCATTGCCATTAGCAGGGACAGGAAAATAAGGATGGTTCCTATGGCTCCAGGCAGAACAGTGCCAGGGAAAAACACTACTTCTGACACCAGTAGCAATACCCCAACTATGAACATTACCAATTCCCACATCCCGGCCAGTCCGGCAATATGGTAACCCCAGAACCAGATGGCGAGCAGTATAACACCTATTATGCCTGGCAAAATCACTCCCGGTGTTTTGAATTCTATGTAAAGGCCTAGTAGACCTCCTATCAGGAATATGGCTGAGAACATTTCGATATAACGTGCAATTTTCTCCGCTGCATCTATTTTCAAAGTGACAATCCTGCTTTTTGGGTGTCCTATTTTATCCAGCAGTGCATCAAGATTCTCCACTGTTCCCATCGAAAGAAGGGAGCGCTTTTCTTCTTCCTTACCGACCATTCGTTCAGCTTCGACGTTTGTCAGGGTTAATATCTGGTTGGAAGGACAAATAACTTCATTTTCAATTCTATATTCCGGACCGCGGCGGACCATGGCTTCTGCCAGCTTAGGATCATGATTCTTGCGTTGAGCGGTTGCGCGTATGAGTCCAGAGACAAATGAAACCATTTTCTCCTCGATCGATGACGGCATCTCCTGCGGGGAACCGATCGGCGACATAAGCAGTGGCATCGCATCACCGATACGGCTTCCGGGCGCCATATATATTTCGTCAGTTGCCAGGGAAATTATGGCTCCTGCGGAAATTGCATTTGGATTGACGAATGTATATGTCCTGATCTTTGTATTGGCGATTATGTCGATGATATCTTCTGCAGCGTCTACGCGTCCTCCAGGTGTATCCATATCAAGGATAATTGCCGATGCTCCCTCGGAGATTGCCTCGTCAATACCTCGGCGGACCACATAAACCAGGCCACGCTCGATCATGTCCTTAACCGGGATGACATAAACAACGTCATTTTTTGCAGGTTCTGCCTGTAAAGTTAAAACAGGAAGCAAGATGCTGACAATAATTAAGAAATAAATGTATCGTTTCATATGCTCGCATTATGCATTATTATATTATATATTTCCATATTAAACGTTAAGGAGGACATATTGAATTTAAGTGGTAAGACAGCTTTAGTTACGGGTGGTGCAGTGCGGATAGGACGTGCAATCTGCGAAGAACTGGCATCGAAGGGTTGTAATATTGTCATTCATTATAACCATTCGGTTGATGATGCCAAACTTCTTGCGACAAAAATCAAGAGCGAGAATGTCAATTCATGGCTGGTCAAAGGAGATTTATCTGCCGAAACTGGTTGCAAGGGGATTCTGAAAGACGCCGAAAGAAAAGCGGGAAGAATACACATTCTTGTTAATAATGCCGCTGTTTTCCATAAAGATGGGTTGATGTCCTCAACAGATCGCAAGCTTAAAGCCGAAATTGAGGTCAATCTACTTGCCCCCATGATGCTAATGAAGGAATTCGCACGGATGGTACTTCATGACTGCAAAGGGGAGGGGGATGCAGTAGCAGGGAAAGTTATAAATCTTCTTGATCGGAGAATCGCCGGTGCGGAGGTTGGTTGCCTCCCGTATCTTCTTTCAAAGAAAATGCTCGCTGAATTAACAAGGAGCGCTGCGTTGGAGCTGGCGCCTTATATCACGGTTAATGGGGTGGCCCCGGGAGCAATACTGCCGCCACCTGTTCATGATGAAAGAACTGTGGGTGGAAAAGGGGCAAAAGACAGGGTGCGCGATCTGGCCGGCAAGATTCCGATGAAATTCAGATGCAGTACTGGTGATGTTGCCAAGGCTGTTGTGTTTATGTTGGAGTCCGATGCACTAACGGGGCAGGTCATTTTTGTTGATGGAGGGCAGCATCTGGTCGGTACTGTTGCAGATGTGAGCTGAAAGGAGTTCCTGTGGATAAGATGCATATCAGCGGTTTAACATTGTTTTGCATAATAGGGACAAAGCCCGTTGAGCGAAAGAAAAAACAAAAGATTATCTTTGATGTTGTGCTTGAATGCGATACGAGCAAGGCTGGCCGGACAGATAACTTAAAGGATGCTGTAAATTATAAAACTCTTTCTGATCAAATTTTATCGCATGTTTGCCGGAGTAAATATTTTCTGATTGAAAAGCTGGCACATTGTGTTTCGAAAATATGCCTTTCCGTTCCTGGCGTGAAAGGAGTGACTGTTAAAGTTGAAAAGCCTGGAGCGCTTCAAATGGCGCGTAGTGCCTCTATAGAGATATATCGACGTCGTGGAGATAAATGATTCCGAAAGGACAATATCATTTTACCGGTGTTGCAGGGGTTGGCATGAGTTCAATTGCTCAAGTTGTTCTTGCCCAGGGTAATACTGTTACAGGATCCGACCGTGATAACGACTCCGGTAATGACTTGGAAGTTATCCGGAAACTCAAACTTTGCGGGGTTAAGTTTGTGCCGCAGGATGGTAGCGGTGTTAATCAGGATACGGCAGGGATCGTTGTCAGTACCGCCATAGAGAATGATAATCCCGATGTATTGAAAGCCCAGAGGTTTGGCGTGCCGCTGATTCACCGGGCAGATATGTTGGCTAGGCTTACCGAAGGAAACAGTTGTGTAGCGGTTACTGGCACATCAGGAAAGAGTACTGTTACCGGAATGATCGGGTGGATTCTTGATTCGTTGGGTGCTGATCCGGTTGTGGTTAATGGTGCGCCGGTCCTGAACTGGTGTGATGATTCGCATCTTGGGAATATGCGATATGGAGCATCTAGTTTATGGATTATTGAGGCTGATGAAAGTGATAAATCTCTTCTGCGGTATCATCCCGACTGGGCTGTAATTACGAATGTTTCAAAGGATCACTTTGAGCTTTCCGAAAGTGTTCAGCTTTTTAAGACATTTTCGGCCCAGGTTAAGAAAGGTATTGTCAGCATTATCGAGCAGCCTGACTTGTTCAAAGACTTCAATCCTCAGGTGTCGGATGAGGGCAGCAGTTTTGTATATCACGACACGGAATTCGTAGTACCATTACCAGGCCGGCATAATGCCGAAAATGCCTTGCATGCGGTGGTCATGTGCGAACGGTTGGGAAATTCCCTGAATAGCGTAAGGAGTGCATTAAAGGGGTTTAAAGGAATACAGCGGAGGCTTGAAAAGGTTGGTGAGGCCCGAGGGGTTACGATCATAGATGACTACGGACACAATCCAGCGAAGATCAGAGCCGCTTGGCTTGCAGTATCGCAGGCCCACAGGCGAGTTATAGGCATATGGCGCCCTCATGGTTATCGACCGCTCGCGAGCATGATGGATGAGCTGTCTTCCATGTTTGCTGAAGTTTGCAGACCGGATGATTGCCTGTATATTTTGCCGGTTTATGATGCTGGCGGTACGGCCGACAGGAGTATCAAATCTGAAAACCTGGTTAATGTTCTGAAGGAAATGAATCTTAACGTTGTGTACATGGCAGATGTTCAGGAGTTGGTCAAAGACGTAAGCAAACTTGCCTCGCATGGCGACGCTATTATGACTATGGGAGCACGCGATCCTCATTTGCCGGAACTGGCACGTAACATATTGCAGGCTATTCGTTCGAAGTGTTAGCTGTTTAGGTTATTTGCTTTGATTTCCTTGTTCGCGTCATACCCGGTTTTGAGCACAAATATCATGTAAATTATACCGCCAACCATTGCCCAGAACAGGGTTATGAGATATACCAGCAGCGAAAGTGCAAGAGCAGAGGGGGCTGGTACATTTAATGCGCCCAGAAGATATATTGCTGCACCTTCTCTCATCCCAAGCCCACCTGGAGTTATTGGTAGTCCCGCTATGGCATTGATTACAGGGAAAACCGTCAAGTAATCGATTAACCCAAGGTGGACACCGATCGATGCTCCGATAAAACAGATCACGCAGACAATAATGACATGATTCAGAAATGATAGTGCAATTGTTTTGCTTAGGACCACGGGATTCCTGATACACAGATGAAAGGCTTTATATGCTTTTGTAATAATCGCACCCAGGCGTGTACGTTTTTCCAGTCGCGAAAAAAAAGACCACTTCTCTACGAGATTTCTCCCAAAAACAATAAAGGTGCCTAGGGCTGTAATTGTAAGCAGTCCGAGGTTGAAAATAAGAGCCAATCGTGTTGCACGGTGAGCCAGAAAGAAATCCAGCCGGATGCACATCATAAGAATAGCCAGTATTATGAGCCCTAGTAGGCCCACGATTCTGTCAATGAAGACAGTCGACACAACCTCAGTTTTCTTGTCTGGTGTTTCCCTCGCAACATATACCGCCTTGATCAAGTCACCGCTCGTGGCGCCTGGCATAAACGAGCTGAAAAAATGACCGATAAAATACAGAACGAGTGCACGGGAAAAGGAAATGTTAAAGTTTTGAACCTTCAGCAAGAGTAACCACCGGAGAGTACATGAAAGCAGGCACAGGGGAAACAATAGTGTGCCGATTGTTAACAGGCGCCAGTTTTCGGCAGCAAGTAGAACTGTAGCTTTGAAGTCTTCAAGTTTCCCGCTGTGCGAGATGGTCATGAAAAAGAACACGATCAGGCCCATGCCCAGTGCGACCTGCAGCAAGGTGATAAGAGTTTTTTTCATCATTTAGAATTCCGCAAGGATATCTTCGAAAGTCTGAGACAGGGGGATGTTCGGTGTCCATCCTGTGTCCCCATGAATGCGGGTAATATCCAGGACGGGTGATGAATCAGTGGGACGGAAGAGTTCTTTATCTGTTACAACGACAGGTTGAACCTTGGCGATTTGACACAGTTCCTCGAAGGCGTTACGAATTGAAAGCATTCTGTTGGAGGAGATATTGTAGGCTGTTCCTGATTTACCGTTCTCGATAAGCAATCGATAGGCGGTGACAACATCGCGAACATCGGTAAAATCTCTGATACTTTCCATATTGCCGGCACGTATAGTGCCTTTTCCACCCGATGCCGACATTTTTTTTAACTGTTGTGCAAATGATGCGATGACAAACTGGGGTGATTGGCCAGGGCCGATGTGATTGTTAGGTCTGGCCGTCATTGCATGCATTTTGTGCATTCTGGCATATTCCAGCGTTGCTTCGTCGGCTGCAGCTTTTGAAATTGCATACAGGCTGACAGGAACCAAGGGCATATCCTCCTTGATGGGGAGTGGTGTCTTTATGCCGCCGTATACATGGGCTGTGGATACGTTCAGTATCCTTGCTTCGCTTGCGTGCTTTCTGAAGGTTTCCAGAAGGCGTAATGTTCCGACGACATTTATGGAAAACATTTTAGGAGCTTTATCTTTTGCCGCTGGTGCAAACGACATTGCGGCAAGGTGAACGCATGAATCAGGTTTAGTTGAGGATACGAGATCATCCATGCGGTTGGCATCCAGCAAGTCTCCGGTTACCTGCCGGCTCACACCTTTGATGGCTGAACTAAAAGTGGCATCAAAAGCAATTATTTCGTGTCCGTATTTAAGAAGTTCGGAAATCAGATGTTTTCCGACAAATCCTCCGGCTCCTGTGATAAGTACTCGCATCTATGATTTCCTCGATGTTTTGCCGGTTAAATACTGTTGCTTTTTTCTCTGGCGACCCGTTCCATGTCGGCGTTAACCATCATTTTAACCAGGCCTTCGAAGTCTACTTTTGGCTTCCACTTGAGAACCTTTCGTGCCTTGGTACTGTCACCGAGCAGGTGTTCCACTTCTGCAGGGCGCATGAACTTTGGGTCTATGACGACATGTTTTTTCCAGTTGAGACCGACGTGTTCAAATGCAACCTTTACCAGATCTTTGACAGAATGTGCGATGCCAGTGGCAATTACATAATCATCCGGTTGTTTTTGCTGGATCATCAACCACATTGCTTCTACATAATCACCAGCGAAACCCCAGTCTCTCTTTGAGTCCAAGTTGCCCATTCGCAGTTCCTTCTGCAGGCCCAGCTTAATTCTGGCAACGCCATCGGTAACCTTTCTGGTAACGAATTCAAGGCCGCGGCGTGGACTTTCATGGTTGAAAAGTATTCCGGAAACGGCAAACAGATCGTAGCTTTCGCGGTAGTTTACAGTGATATAGTGACCGTAAACCTTTGAGACACCGTACGGGCTTCTGGGGTAGAATGGCGTCAGTTCAGTTTGTGGCATTTCGCGTACCTTGCCGAACATTTCGCTGCTGGAAGCCTGATAGAATTTAGATTTAGGGCATGCCTTACGCATGGCTTCCAGTACACGTGTGACACCGAGGCCAGTGAACTCGCCTGTTAAGATAGGTTGGCTCCATGATGTCGGTACGAAAGACATTGCTGCTAGATTATATATTTCGTCAGGTTTAACCTCTGCGAATGTGTCAATCAGGGAGAGTTCGTCGAGGAGGTCAGCCTGGTGGAGCTCTATTTTGTCGATAAGATGGGATATTCTTTCAAATTTCTCAGTACTTGCTCGCCTTACCATGCCGTGAACCTGATATCCCTTACGAAGAAGAAATTCTGCGAGGTAGGATCCATCCTGTCCTGTAATACCTGTAATAAGAGCTCTTTTCATATAATTTTCCCTTTTATTTGCTTATGGGAATATCCCATGCTTCTGCCACAATTCTTTTTCCTTCAACTACTTCGGCAACTGGTAATCCTGGCGCCGGTTCAAAAACGAGAATAGTATCAGATCGAATTCCGCTTTTAAAGTCCTGAAAAATGATTTTTCCCGCTGGCGGCATAATGTGGTCATTGGCTGGCGGACGTACATCGTGAATATGCATTCCTACGAGCTTAGGGCTTAGTCGCTCAAACCACCGTTTGTGTCCAATAAAACCGAGATTCTGACGGATCTGGCCATGCCCCATATCATGCCAGTAGCCCAGGAATGGGGAGTCGAATCTCCTGAATATATCTTCCATTTCTGTTTCACATGGGATTGCTTCCCATGATGGAAGGTTTTCGATTCCCATCCTTATGTTGTTCTGTGTGAGAAATGGGATGAGTTCGTCTAGTGACCGATAAAGCTGGTCGAGATGTTCCTGGACTTTTTTTTCCCTGTGCATCATCAGCTTTAGTTTTATTTTGTCGTATGACGGTGAATATTGCTGCCCCTGCAGGCACATATCAATGAGGTCACGGGTCATGTGTTTCATATCAACATTACCCGCATGTACTACAACTGCCCTGGCACCTATTTCTGCGGCGAATTCGATCGTTCGTTTTGTATGCGTTACCGCGCTTTGTCTGCTTCTGCTATCCAGCCCTGTCAGGGGGAAGATTTCGGGATGACCGTATGGAGCACCTACGGGTACCGGGCAAAAGTTGTGAAGACTTGAGACTTTTATTGTACCCTGACTCACCATCCTTTTGACATCAGGTACAAGATCGATCGTGGTGTCATAACCCAGTTCAATAGTATCAAAGCCGGCGGCAAGAACCTGGTTAATCATGTCCTCGCCGGACCTGCTCTTTCCTGCTATCCAATGGGTTGATATAGAAAATGTCATAACGAAAAAAAGGCTCCCTGCCATGGGCAGGGAGCCGTAAAGAGAACCAAATCATTACTTACATCATGGTGGTTGTCGCCATCATGCGCGCTCTTGCACGTGCTGCCTTGCGCCGTTTCTTTTCGCTGGGCTTTTCAAAGTAACGACCGGCACGAACCTGCTTCATCATGCCTTCCTTGTCCATTATCTTTTTGAGCCTTTTCAGCGCTCTGTCAACGGCTTCACCTTTTCTAAGTTTCACTTGAATCACGGTATGAGATCACTCTCCCTTCCAGTTCAGGCAGGTACCTGTAAGTTCTGGCCTGCCAGTAAATCAAAACGTCGTGAAACTAGTTAAAACTACATCGGATGTCAAATAGTAATACCCCTTTAAACCCGTTATTTTCTCACCTTGCATAGCCTATTCCGGATAGATATTCTTAACGGATTTCTGCATGAAACAGGATCTTGTATGGATAACACCAAGGAAAGTGAAAAGGACGAAGTTGAGCAATCAGGCAGGCGCCTTCCACGCCATGTCAAGAGTTTGCTCGGGTTCCAGTTTTTTAATTCAATAAACTTTACAATTGCAATCGGGACTCCAATGGTCCTTATGGCAAAATTCCTTGGTGCATCCGAAGCCATAATTGGATTGTTAATATCGCTGACTCCATTTTTCAATATACTGCAATTGCCGGCGGCTACGCTTGCCGAACACTGGGGATATAAACGGCTTATGCTCGCCGGCTGGCGTACAAGGACGTACCTGCTGTTTTTGCTTGCCCCATTGCCATTTCTGGTCGGGAGAGTGCCATCGCCTGTTCTTGTTGCCGTAATGTTTCTTGTGATGCTCGGTTACAATATCAGCAGGGGCTTCTCCTCAGGTTCATGGTATCCATGGTTGAAGGAGATCCTTCCGGAGAAGTTAAGGGGCACTTATTTTGGAGTTGAGAGTCGTATAATCAATGCAGGTGTGCTTGTGACGCTTCTGACGACATCCATGTTCCTGGGCAAGTCTGCGGCGGGATATCAGTTCGGATTGCTTACGGTAGTTGCGGCAATTGCGGGCATTATGAGTCTGGGTTTTCTCAAGAATGCACCAGGCGGTGAACCTGTTAGAAATGCCAGGGACATAGGGCTGTTTGCAGTTCTTGCAGAAGTGCTCGGCATCTGGAAGCATAAACCTTTCTTTAAAATAACTGTGCTTGCCTCCATTCACAGTTTTGCCTTGTCGGCGATTCCTGGTTTTCTTGTTGTTTACCTCTCGGACCGCTTCTTAATGGCTGATAACTCCATAATTTTCGTCAGTGCAGCATCAACGGCTGGTTCTCTGATTATGGCGCCGACATTGGGCCGCCTAAGTGACCGATTTGGGAGCAGACCGATAATCAGGCTTGGTATTATCAGTAATTTGATCCTGTTGTTTTTCTGGGTCATCGTCGGCAGCAGGAAGGACCTGGTGAATGTGCCTACCATCGCATGTGCTTATTTTCTTTTCGGAGTGGCTGGATCAAGTTATGGGATCCCAATGCTAAGGTTTGTTTTCGGGAGTTGTCCGAAAGGCCGTGAAACCGTTGGCTTTTCGATTTTTCAGGTTACTGTTTCCCTTTTCAGCGGGGCGGCTCCAATTGTGTGGGGTTTTTTGATTGAATTTATGCATGCCCATACTTCTTTGGATCCTTTCATGATCATGTTTGGTACATCTCTTGTCCTTTTAGTCGCAGCCAATATTTTTCTTTCTTCGTTGAAGGAACAGGACTCTATCAGAACGGTCACTATGATCGGTAAGCTGCTTATTGAGTTACCTGCAAAGCTTGTCACTGTGTTTAGACCTGAGGGGGTGGGTGAGAATTGAAGTTTTTTAATGTTAACAGGGCGAATTGTAAATACCGGCATGTAAAAGATGTTTTTCTGTTCGACTTTCGTCTGGTAATTAGTGATATTGTCCGGCCTGTGATGGAAAGGAATCAGTCTTAATCTGATGTTTTGAGGTTTTTAAAGATGAATGGTTGCGTAGTAATAGAGGGTGGCGTGACAGCGCCAAAGGGTTATAAAGCTGGTGCAGTTCAGGCGGGCATAAAGTATCCCAAGCCTGATATGGCCATGATTTTATCGGATAAGCCTGCGGTCATTGCAGGTACATTTACGCGAAACAAGATTCAGGGGGCTCATGTCAAGTTGTGCAGGGAAAGGCTTATTTCCAGGAAGGCCCAGGCGATTGTCGTTAACAGTGGTTGCGCCAATGCCTGTGTTGGACCACAGGGTATTCACGATGCAATGAAAATGGCAAAGATAGCCGGCACGTCTCTTCACATTAATGAAAAGCTTGTTTTTGTTTGCTCAACCGGCACCATTGGAATTCCACTTCCTATGGATAAGATTGAAAAGGGCATAGTGGAAGCAGTCAAGGTTCTTTCGGTGGATGGTGGAAATGCCGCTGCGAAGGCAATTATGACCACGGATACAGTGGATAAGCAGTATGCGGTAGAGGTCTTGATTAATGGCACAGCTGTCAGGGTTGGTGGCATGGCAAAGGGCGCCGGAATGATAGAGCCGAACATGGCTACCATGCTTTCATTTATAACCACAGATGCTGCTGTTGAGCCAAAAGCGCTCCAGACTTGTCTCAGTGCGGCAGTGGCAGAAAGTTTCAACAGGATTTCAGTTGATGGTGACCAGAGCTGTAACGATACTGTGCTTCTCATGGCGAATGGATTCGCAGGCAACAAGATTTTGGATTCAAAGGATCCTGAATGGGCCGTGTTCTGCGATGCCGTCAATGTTGTGGCTAAAGAATTAGCCATGAAAATTGTGAGGGATGGTGAAGGCTCAACTAAGTTCGTTACCGTGACAGTGAGCGGGGCTGTGTCTAACACGCAGGCAAAAATGGCAACTAGGGCCATTGCAAATTCGCTTCTGGTTAAGACATCTTGGTTTGGCGGTGATCCCAACTGGGGGAGAATAATTGATGCCGTAGGTTATTCAGGTGCAGAAGTTATAGAAGACCAGGTGGATATAAGTTTTAATGATCTCATGGCTGTCAAAGGCGGACGCAAGGCTACTGGTGTTTCAATCAAAGATCTTGAAAAGATCATTGCGCAGAAAACTTTTACCATAGAAGTGAATTTGAATCTGGGAAAAGGCAAAGATTTTGTATACACGTGTGATTGCAGTGAAGAGTATGTGAAAATCAATGCTGAGTACATGACTTGACGAGTCTTTGAGATTGTAATTCCGGTATCAAGGGTTAAGGAAAAGAATGCAGGAATCTATTAGAAAAGCCGAAGTTCTTATTGAAGCGTTGCCGTATATTCAGCAGTTCCGTGGTGAAATCATAGTAATTAAATTCGGTGGCAGCGCGATGGAGAATAAGGACAATGTTGAAAGCGTGCTGTCGGATATTACTTTCATGGAGTGTGTCGGCATGCTCCCCGTCGTTGTGCATGGTGGTGGAAAAGCAATATCGCGCAGTATGAAGGAGCACGGAATCGAAGCCAGGTTTATCCAGGGGCTACGGGTCACATGCGAGAAAACGATCAGTGTTGTGCAAAAAGTAATGAACGAGGAAATTAATCCTGGTATCGTTGCAATGCTCCAGAAGATGGGTGCAAGAGCTGAAGGTTTGCATGGTGAGGATATCTTTTCGGTGATAAGAAAACGAGCAATCAATCCCGAGACTGGAGAAGAGTTTGACCTTGGTTATGTTGGAGAGCCTCTTGGCGTCGATACCGGTCCGATACGTTTAATGCTGGAAAAGGGTGTGATTCCTGTCATCACACCTCTTGGCGTCGGCCCTGACGGAAAGATTCACAACGTGAACGCTGATACTGCCGGGGGAGTTGTTGCAAAGGCGCTTAAGGCGAGGAAGTTAGCGTACCTTTCGGATGTGCCTGGCTTGCTGAGTAATCGCAAAGACCCTGACTCTCTTTTGACTACTTTGAATGTTGTAAATGTTGAAGATCTGATTAATAAAGGTGTAATCGATGGCGGCATGCTCCCGAAGGTTCAGAGCGGGGTTGAGGCATTGCGTGCCGGGGTAAAGAAAGTTCACATGATTGATGGGCGGATGCCTCATTCGCTTCTACTGGAAATATTCACCGATAAAGGTGTAGGAACGGAGATAATTAGGGATGAGTAAGACAGAAGAAATCAAAGAGTTGTACGGTAAATATGTAATGCAGACATATGCGCAGAGTCTTGTGCTTGCGAAGGGCAAGGGGACGAAGGTATGGGATACTGACGGGAAGGTCTATCTTGATTTTCTTTCCGGTATATCGGTGTTGAATGTCGGGCATTCGCATCCGGCGGTGGTTAAGGCTATACAGGATCAGGTTGCCAAGCTGACTCATGTCTCCAACCTTTATTATAATGAGAACCAGGCAAAACTGGCGGAGAAGCTTTCGAGTCTTTCTTTTGGAGGCAAATGTTTCTTTTGTAATTCAGGCGCCGAGGCGAATGAAGCCCAGATTAAGCTTGCCAGGCTGTGGGGCCATGAGAAGGGCAAGTACCGTGTAATCAGCATGAAGAATTCCTTCCATGGCAGGACTCTTGCCACAGCTGCGGCGACTGGCCAGACCAAGATCCAGAAGGGGTTTGAACCAATGCCCGAAGGTTTTGTGTATGCTGAGTTCAATAACATCGATTCAGTCAAGGAATTGGTTGACGACAAGACTGTTGCCATATTGGTGGAGGCAGTACAGGGCGAAGGTGGAATTATTCCGGCAACGGATGAATTCATGCAGGGTGTGCGGGCGCTTTGTGACGAAAAGGATCTCCTCATGCTTTGTGACGAGGTGCAGTGTGGCATGGGCAGGACCGGTGACTGGTTCGCATTTCAGGTCTCAGGTGTCGAGCCTGATTGTTTCTCCCTGGCCAAGGCGCTTGGCAGCGGGTATCCGATCGGTGCCATAGTCAGCAATGAGAAGCTTGCCAATGTGTTCCAGCCTGGAAAACATGCAAGCACCTTCGGCGGTACACCGCTTGCCTGTGCAGCAGCATTGGCAACGATTGAGGTAATTGAAGAAGAAGAACTTCTTGATGCAGCAACAAGGTCCGGAGATTTGTTCAAGGAAGGTTTGGAAGCGTTCATTGAGAAGTATCCACATGCCAAGGAAGTCAGGGGTAGAGGCCTTATGTTGGGTATGGAGTTCGATGAGCCGGTCAAGCCTCTTGTTGACAAAATGACCGAAATGGGTTTGATCGCGCTTGCTACTGCCGAGAAAGTAGTCAGATTCCTCCCTCCTCTAAACGTCAAGGATGGTGAAATCGAAGAAGCTTTGGACATCATCGAAGATTCATTGGCTGAAATTTATGGTTCTCAAACCGCCCAGGAGGAAGCAGGCGCATGAGGCTGGAAGAAGTGCGGAAGGATAAAATAGGCATCTGTGTTTCTGGTGGATTGGACAGTCGAACATTGACCAGAAAGTTCGTCGACATGGGGATCGACGTAACATGTTTTGTTGCCGATCTCGCACAGCCGGACGAGCCTAATATCAAGAGTGTTTCGGCAAAGATGGCGCCCTGCGGCGCCAGTACGGTAATTGTAGACCTCAAAGATGAGATGGCTGCAGCATGCTTTGAAGTAATAAAGGCCCAGGCCATGTATGATGGTGGCTACTGGAATTCTACTGGTATCGCCAGAGCGGTGACAGTTAAGGGACTTTTGCCGGAGATGAAGAAGAAGGGATGTACGGTTCTTGTTCATGGCGCTACAGGGCGTGGCAATGATCAGATGCGTTTTGAGCGTTATACCAATGTGCTTGCACCAGAAATGAAAGTGTTTGCTCCGTGGCGTGATCCGGGTTTCCTTCAGGAATTTCCAGGCAGAAAACAGATGGTGGAGTTCCTTAACAAGGCCGGGATCGAAGCTGCATTAGGTGCCAAGAAACGTTATTCGACAGATGCCAATCTGGCCGGTATATCGTATGAAGCAGAAGATCTTGAGAGCATGAAAACGGCTTGCACGATTGTTAAGCCGCAGATGGGTGTGTGGCCCAAGGATGCGCCAGATAAACCGGAAAGATTCAGTGTCAGGTTCGAAAAGGGATATGCGGTCAAAATCGACGGAAAAAAAGTGATCCCTTTGAAAGCAATGATGGATGCAAACTTGATAGGGGGACGGAATGGAATAGGCATCAAGAATGCTCTTGAAAATCGTATTATTGGTACGAAGAGCCGTGGGGTATATGAGGCGCCTGGCATGGAGCTTTTGGGATACTGTCTGATGCAGATTTACAATGCTGTTCTCGATCGCCGGGCCATGGAGTTATTTAAAGATCTTTCAGGTCTTATAGCACGTCAGGTTTATGATGGACGGTATTATGATCCGACTACAAGGGCGGCACAGTCGGCAGTTGATGTTCTGGCTTCTTTTGCGACCGGAACAGTCACTGTCGAGTTGTATAAAGGGAATATACATTTCATAAGTCTGACTGATTGTCACGCATCTCTCTACAACGAAGAAGACTCTTCCATGGAAGCCAGCAAAGGACTGAATCCTGTCAGTTCACAAGGATTTGCCGAAATACAAAGTGTTGAGGCAAAGTCTCTGGCCAAAGCAGGTCAGATAAAAATATAGTTTACCTTCTACCAGGATGACTTTCGTGAAAACCGCAAACAAAATACCGGTTGTTATGACTGTGGCAGGGTCTGACAGTGGTGGTGGAGCAGGTATTCAGGCTGATTTGAAGGTTTTTTCTGCGCTGAATGTATTCGGCACAACGGCTATTACTTGTATAACCGCGCAGAATCCTGCAAAAGTTGCCGGCGTTGATGCCATTGATTCTGCAATGGTTGCATTGCAGATGAAGACGGTCTTTTCTGCATTTCCAGTTAAGGCTGTAAAAACAGGCATGCTCTACTCTACGGGGGTTATTCGTGTTGTTGCCCATGAACTTGCCAGGAAAAAGCTGAACATACTGGTTGTTGATCCTGTAATGATTGCCACGTCTGGTGGACGACTGATCCAGAAACATGCTTTTATTGCCATGTGTTCAGAAATTTTGCCGCTAGCAACGGTTATAACACCAAATATTCCTGAAGCTGAACAGCTCGCTAACAGCCGGATAACGACTTTGGATGAAATGAAAAATGCGGCAATGACTATCCAGAAAAAATTTGGTGCGGCATGTGTGCTTAAGGGGGGACACTTGGATTTAAAGACAGGACTGAATAAGGATGATGTTCTTGATGTCCTTTGCTGCGGGAGGGATATAACCGAGTTTCGTGTCCGACGCGTTATAACGAGCAGTACGCATGGAACCGGCTGTCGATTCTCTGCGGCTTTGACGGCATACCTGGCAAAAGGAGCACCACTCCACACTGCGGTCGGCATGTCGCAGAAATTTGTAGCACATACTTTGCAGGATCAGCTTTATGTCGGGAAATAGGCCTGCTATCTCCTGATAATATCTATCAGTTCGTCACGCTTCTGTTCCATGAGGTCTTTAGTTCTGGCTTCAAGATTAAGGCGTATAAGAGGCTCGGTGTTGGATGCACGTACATTAAACCACCAGTCCTTATATTCGACACTTACGCCATCTAGTTCAATCATTATTCCGTCGTTGAACTTATTTTTCAGGATATCGAGTACCGTAGTTGTATTTTTGACTTCTGAATTGATTTCGCCACTAGCGAAATAACGTTTGATAGGCTTGATGAGCTCTGAGAGAGGTTTCTTGCTCTTGCTGACTATATTGGCGACACATATGACAGCCATGGATGAACTTTCTGTGAAGTAGTTATCGCGGAAATAATAATGCCCTGAGAGTTCCCCCGCAAATATAGCATTGTTCTCACGCATTTGCTGTTTTATGAATGCGTGACCTACACGGCTCATCATCGGGGTTCCACCATTCTGGTCTATCACTTCTTTGACAGCCCAACTGCTGCGAAGGTCGTAGAATATGACGCCCTTTTCCCTTGTCAAAATATCCTGGGCGATCAGTGCAGTAATCATATCCATCGCTACTATTTCACCTTTTTCGTCAATAAAGCCGACTCGATCGGCGTCGCCATCAAAAGCGGCGCCGAACGCATATTTGCCTGAACGAATCTTATGTTGCAAAGCCTTGAGCGTCTCAACATTAAGAGGATTTGCCTCATGATTCGGAAAAGTTCCGTCTAAAATATCGAACATAGGGTCTATTTCAACAATTCCAGAAAGGGCTCTGGCTTCGTAAATACCCATGGAGTTTGCCATATCAACTGCGATTTTAAGTGGATATTTGACATCTGCAAGTTTTCGAACATGAGCGCAATATGCGGCTATTACGTCGTATTTCGAAACAGTTCCAGGTGTTTTAGACTCTGGGTCAAATGTCTTGTTGTTCACGATTTTTTCTATATCTTGAATGCCTGTGGTTCCGCTTATTGGAACAGCACCTTTACGGGAGAGCTTCATGCCGTTCCATTCTCCAGGATTGTGTGATGCCGTGATCATTATACCTGCATCAGCTCCAAGCATCCCGTTGGCGTGGTATGACATAGGGGTTGAGCACATTCCCAAATCAATAACATCTGCACCCTGCATGGTTAAACCACGGCAAATAGCCAGGAAAAGTGGCTCAGAGTGGGGGCGCATATCTCGTCCGATCACTACTTTCTTGCACTTAAGAAAGGTGGCAAAAGCGCGGCCGATTTTGAAAGCAATGTCTTCGTTAATGGTTTTGCCGTAAATACCTCGTATGTCGTAAGCTTTGAATATGCCAGCCATTATAGTTTCCTCATATTGGGTGTTCTGTTAGATTTAATAGTGTTTCTTATATTATGGATCGGCGATGCTTAATTCAAGCAAGATATGGAGCATTATGACCATTTTAGTCCTGAATAAAATAAAAGGGAAATAGTATGACGGAAAAAGCAAATCGCAGAGATGATTACCTTGTATGGATCGATTGCGAAATGACCGGGCTTGATCCGGAAAAACATGTTTTGCTGGAGATTGCATCTATTATTACAAATAGTGATCTTGCGGTGATTGCTGAAGGACCAGTCCTGGCAATTAAGCAAAGTGAAGTCGAGTTAAAGAAAATGGACAACTGGTGCCGTCGAACACATAGAGCAAGCGGGCTTTTGGATCGTGTTCGTAACGAGGGGGTAAGTCTTATGAGGGCAGAAAGGAAGACTCTTGCATTTCTCAAACATTATTGCTTAAAGGGGGCAGCTCCTCTCTGTGGAAATTCAATCGGACAGGATAAACGTTTCCTTGTCAAATATATGCCCGCCCTGCACAATTTCTTTCACTACAAAGTTATTGATGTGAGTTCTGTAAAATTGATTGTTTCCAGGTGGTACGGCAAGAAATATTCGCCTCCCGAGAAGAAAGAATTGCATCGGGCGCTATCTGACATCAAAGAGTCTATTGCAGAACTGGCTTATTACCGCGATCACGTGTTTGTTAAAAGATAGTCGGTGGATCTTTTGTGTTCTCAATGACTTGACGCTGCAAATCCTGATGAATTGTTTGAGTATAAAGAGTTATTGATAGGTGCAGTTCTATGATGTACTTTATCAGCTCATTTTTACCAGGAAGGCTGTGTTATGTATAAGCCGATATCGAATAAAATAGATTTTGCAGAAATGGAACGTGAGATTCTTTCCTTTTGGGGTAAAGATTCTACGTTCTTTAAATCCATGGCAGAAAGAAAAACGTGCCCGGAATTCGTATTTTACGATGGGCCGCCATTTGCTACTGGGCTTCCTCATTACGGGCATCTTCTGGCAGGTACCATTAAGGACATCGTGCCGCGTTACCAGACAATGCGAGGACACTATGTTGACAGGCGTTTTGGGTGGGATTGTCATGGCCTTCCGGTTGAGTATGAAGTTGAGCAGGATCTCAAGATCAGCGGCAAGACGGAAATTGAGAAGATGGGCGTTGATAAATTTAATGAGACTTGTCGTGGCATAGTTCTCCGGTATACACGCGAGTGGCGTGAAATTGTTACAAGGATGGGGCGCTGGGTTGATTTTGACAGGGATTACAAGACAATGGAGCCGACCTACATGGAATCAATCTGGTGGGTCTTTAAGTCCTTATGGGAGAAGGGGCTCATTTATGAAGGATCAAAAATTCTCCCTTACTGTCCACGATGTTCTACTCCTTTGTCGAACTTTGAAACGAATCAGGGTTACCGTGATGTCACGGATCCAGCCATAACAATCAGGTTTAAACTGGATAAGGAGCCAAATAGCTATGTTCTGGCTTGGACAACAACCCCGTGGACTCTTCCCTCTAATATGGCGTTGGCTGTGGGCAAGGATATAACGTATGTGAAGGTCAAAGAGAAGGATGCCGCATATTACTTGGCCAAGGATCGATTTGTTGAATACTACAAGAAACCCGAGCAGTACGAATCTGTTTCCGAAGTTAAGGGAGCTGATCTTGTTGGTCTGACTTACGAGCCGCTTTTTCCGTATTTTGCCGACAAAAAGGCAGAAGGTGCCTTTAGGGTTGTCAGCGCTGATTTTGTTTCAACAGAAGACGGTACAGGAGTTGTTCATATTGCTCCTGGATTTGGCGAGGATGACTATCGTCTTGGACTTATGGAGAGAATTCCGGCTGTTTGTCCAGTAGACGAGGAAGGTCGTTTTACAGCCGTAATTAAAGACTATATCGGGCAGGAAGTTAAAAAGGCAGATCATGCTATCCTCGCAAGACTTAAGGATGAGAAAAAACTGGTTCACCGTTCTCAAATTCTTCACAGTTATCCGCATTGCTGGAGGTGTGATACGCCTCTGATTTACCGGGCTATTTCTACATGGTTTGTCAAAGTTGAACAGATAAAGGACAGACTGATAGAAGCCAACAAGCAGGTGCACTGGGTCCCTGAACATCTCCGGGATGGTCGTTTTGGGAAATGGCTTGAAGGTGCAAGGGACTGGGCGATTTCACGCAATAGGTATTGGGGAACGCCTTTGCCTGTCTGGCGAAGTAAGGACGGGGAAGAACTTTTATGTGTTGGCTCTATCAAAGAACTGGAACAGCTGTGCGGCTGCAAGGTCGGTGATTTGCATAAACATAATGTCGATAAGCTTGAAATTCCTTCAAAAAAAGGGAAAGGGAGCCTCAAGAGGATTCCAGAAGTGCTCGACTGTTGGTTTGAAAGTGGTGCGATGCCTTATGCTCAGGCTCATTATCCTTTTGAAAATAAGGAACACTTTGAAAAAC
>MHBM01000017.1 GCA_001804885.1 Lentisphaerae bacterium RIFOXYA12_FULL_48_11 | reverse complement strand
TGTGCCTTGTGGCCCCGATAGAGGCTGATAGTCGCAAATATCTTATTGCCACAGGTTGGTCGACAACGACAGCGCTGAAAGCACAAGAGCGCGGCAAGGGAAATGATGTGGTCATTGAACGCACGGACTATGGGTTTCTTCCCAAACGAACAAAACAGTTCTTCTCGCAGATCGAGGAAACCGTGTATTGGAAAGCCTCAAACATAACTTTGCCCAAGTTACAGAAAGCTGACATTGATGCAGGCAAATCTGAAAATCAGAGTCCTGCTCATTACCTGGTGGCTCCAAACATTCACATTCCGGCTCCGAAACCGCACTTTCAGATATGACCTCATCGTCACAAATACTTGCACCAACCTTTGCCTGTCGACTTGAAGAGTGGCTTGATTATCCCAAGGAAGTCGGCCCTCTATATGCTACAAAGATAAGTCCATCATTAGGGCTATCATTTCGCATCGCCGGGCGGCTCCCTCTCTGGACTCATGGAGAAACTGGCAATGTCAGCGCCAGAATAACCATCAGCGTCTCGCCAGAATGGATGGAATCACCTCCATCTGTGCAAGTCCATGAGCAATTCATGCGCCCCGGATTAGACTGGCACGCCAGCTCAGATATTAAGCTGTGCTATGTTCTAGCCACGGAATGGGCCGATACACTTTCCCAACTAGAATCTCATTCGCACTCGCATGAGTATTTGCTCTCCTCGGCAGTGGCCTGGTGCTTTGCCTCAATTGACAGCCTGTGCGTAAGACATCTGATAGCCCATCGTCAACATCTTACGCATTGGCCGGCTCAATGGGACTATTACAGCCATTTCGACAAAGGTGTTCAGGAATACATTTCAAATAGAAACGCAAGACAAAGAAAGGCAGGTAGTAAATGACTCATCACAAGAACGACTTATCGCAGATGCAGAATGCTCTGCTATCAACAACGATTGAACATGCACAAAGAGGTTACCAGAATGCACAGGAAACCATCAGATTCGTCGACACAAAAACAGGCGTTCTCACCGGCCTTTGTTGCCTCTTGCTTGGTGCCGGTCTAGAGTTGATAAAGACATGTCTTGCTATCGGTGTCTATAAAGCACCCTTCAATGGTCATGCAATTGATTCCTGGTGCATCGTTGCTGGCATCGCATTGCTCATATTTGCGATCTCAGGTATAGGTTGTATCATAGCTTCCATACACAGTCTCACTGCTCGACCACCCTTGGCCTCCACGGGATTCACAGTGCTGTTTCCATTCTTTACGCCACCCGCGCGGTCCACTGCGGAGGAATATGCCAGGAAGATTGTTGTCGGCATGAAGGAGTCCGAGATTGCAGAGGAGTATCAAAATCAAATCATCTCGGTTGGCGCCATCCTAGAAGAAAAATGCAAATGGCATCGCCGGGCAGTTCTATATTTTCGCGCCGAAGTTCTGAGTCTCTTCGCTCTTGGCGCAGCCGTTTTCTTGTTTTCACATTTTTCAAAACTATGAACATATGAGAATAAAACAGAAAGGAGGTGAAAACCATGGCAAAAGATGCACTAGGCATGCGCGGCTATCGATCTCGGAATGAGAACGGTCACTTGCGTGATACACGGGACGACAAGCACGTCGCCACGTTGGAGAAGCAGTATGACCGCGATTTCGGTGTCCGCAAAGACATGCATGTAGGCACTCTCTTGAAAGAAACTGGAAAGGCGTCAGTCAATGACCTCATTCACAGCAATATCGGCAAGTAGTTGTGCGCGAACACGCGCTGTGTTGTTCGGTTGCAGGGAACACCAGCGCGTTTCTTTAAACTAAACCTGCTTATTGATAAAGGAAAAAGAAATATGAGTGGAGAAAATAGTCAGAACGGTATCAATGTGCACTTACCATATAATAGGCTCGGAATTCTGGACCGCTGCAAAGGCAGTGGGATTGCTTGGGTCAGAATTGATCTGAACTGGGATAGTATCGAACTTAGCAAAGGGCAGTGTAATTTTGATCAGGCAAATTTAGTAGTCCAGAAGGCCAAGGCACTCGGACTAAATATATTTGCGACATTGGCATATTCCCCGAAATGGGCGAATGGAAGCAAAGAACATCAATACCCTCCAGTTGACGCCCAGGATTGGGGTAGGTTTGTGACAAATGTTGTGACTCACTTCAAAAACGATATTAAGCACTGGGGCATTTGGAATGAGCCAAACTTGCCCAGTTTCTTCGGCGGTACGTTTGATGAGTACATATCTAAGATTCTGATCGTTGGGGCAAAGGCTGCCAAGAATGCAGATCCATCCTGCAAAGTGCTTGGACCTGATTTGTCGAGTTACATCGATAAGAACAATGCTGGTAGTAGCTGGTGTATATGGCTGAAGCGTATTCTTCAGAATTCAGAAGCAAGAGATTGTATTGATATAATTAGTCACCATATATATAGCTGGCCAGATAAACCTGTCGAATTCTTTTTTTGGAACAGGATGGAGCAGGATGTGTTCCGGCAACTCGATGGAACTTCTCGTATAGGAGATAAATGGTCGGAGAGTCTAAAGTCTATTCTTGAGGGATGTGGATCATCAAAGAAGGAAGTTTGGATTACTGAAACCGGACGTGAATGGAAGGGTGCCGGCGGAAAAGAAATCGGCCTGACTGCTCAAGGGAAATTATATCCTGCCTTTTTGAATAGCATGGCGAAGCGGAGCTGGATGAAGAAGGTGTTCTTTTATGAAGTCCTAGATGACTCGAAAGTCGTCACGCCCATGTATTTCGGTATTTTGAACGAGGATGCGAGTTTCTCTCCAAGACCGGCAATGCAGGAATACAGTAAGTGGATAAAGGATCATTTGTCTGTTTGAAAACGACGGTTTAATTAAGCAATAGCAGAGAAGGGGGCAATATATGCGGAAAGTTGTCTGTTCTTTTAAAACAATACTGACAATATCATGTGCCACGCTTCTGGCTGGATGTATCACGCTATCGAATTATTCAGCGACGAGTTATGAGCATCTCACTCAGTTGAAAGCATATCACATTAAATTCATTGATGATTTTACCTCTGAGTTGTCGCAATCAATCGACAAGCTGAATATTCAGGCAGCTGCCAGTGCTGGCGATTTGAAATTTCGCGAGGCAGAAGAATATGCAGACGGCATGAAAGATGGATCGCGAACTTTCAACATTAAAGTGCTTCATGGCACATTCAATGATGACGTTGAGTGGCTGAGGAAGGGTCAGACCTTTCGCAAAACATATGCAGAAGAACTGAAAATGATTCGCAAGTCATCGTATGATCAGGCGATAAAGGGAGAGAAAATCAGGGCTGGATCGACAGACTGAATGTTTATAGGAGATTCATATGAAAGACATCAATGAGATTCTAGATGCGATTAAGGATAAGTCCATCGAGGAACTCAAAAGTGAGTTTAAAGGTCTTCTTAAAGAAGCCAGCGGCGATAGTCTCGATTTTGTGAAGAAATCAGCCGCCAGTACAGTTCGTTGGCTATCACTGAAAGCCGAAGGACAGTTGTCCGAGGAGGAGGTCAAAAGTCTTTTGGAAGCTAAGAAGAAGGAGGCCCTGGTGTTTATGAATACTCAGTCAATTGTTGCCAGGGCGAGGATTCAGAAATTGGTATGTAGACTTCTTGATATTGCCGTTAATTCGCTTTTGTCAGCGTTATAACCGGTCTTGTATGCCGAATTTCTTGATCTGTTGTGAAAATGACATTATTCCTGGAGGAAAGTAATTTATGGAATACGTGATTGTCGATTTCCCCGAGTCCAGGACTGTGGTTATGGATGGCAAAGGAAACGGGAAGACCAACAAAACCATGGATGTTGAGGAAGGTACACACATTTTCAAACTGGCCGATCCGAAGGACTACAAACCGAGACAGGTTACGCGCGTAATCAAAAATACGACGATGGTCAAACCTGAGGAGGTGATCTTTGAGAAGAAATAAGTCGATTCTCTGGCTTAGTATCGTCCTCTTGTTTGCAGGTTGCGCATATTATCCGGTCAATCCCAAGCTCAGCCATTTTGATGACAAAAATGGATATCGTTTCGAGAATCTTCCAGCTACGGCAGAAAACTCCGATAAAGTATTTGTTGTCCTGACCTTCTCTGGAGGGGGAACGCGTGCAGCAGCGCTTACATACAGTGTTCTCCGGCAATTATCCAACACCGTAGTGTATATAGACGGAAAGCCCAGACGCCTACTTGATGAGGTGGATGTAATTTCTTCTGTTTCTGGTGGCAGTTTTACTGCGGCCTATTATGCTCTATATGGGGATCGCATTTTCAGTGATTTCGAAGCACGTTTTCTTAAGAAAGATATTCAGGGTGCTCTTAAATGGCGTCTCTTCTCTCCAATCAACTGGGTCCGCTTGGCATCACCAACATTCAGTCGTATTGATATGGCAGCAGAATATTATGACCGGTATATCTTCGATTATCACACATTTGGTGATCTGGCGAAGAAGGGGCATCGCCCCTTTATTACCATTAATGCCACTGATATGTCGTTGGGCGCGCGATTTGAATTTTCTCAGGACCAATTCGACTGGTTGTATTCAAACCTGTCAGGTGTTTCTGTTGCACGGGCTGTAGCGGCTTCATCAGCGTTTCCTGGACTATTTTGCCCCATTACATTTCGCAACCATTCTCATGAACCTGATTATCGTGAACCTGGATGGGTGAAACCTGCTTTACATGACAGTGAAAATGCGCCGGTACGGTATAGGAAAGCTTTGGATGTCAGATCATATGGCGACTCTAATCGTCGTCCATACATTCATCTCCTCGACGGCGGTCTCTCTGATAATATTGGATTACGCGGAACTCTGCGTTCATTGGAATCAACCGATGGCGGATGGAGTCTGACGCAGATGAGGAATATGGAAAAGGTACAGAAGATTGTTATTGTCACCGTAAATGCCCAAGACGAATCCGTTGTTTCTTGGGACAAGCAAAAGTCTCCGCCAGGGTTGAAATCGGTTCTATCGGTTGTGGCTTTTAAGCCGATGGAGAATTATTCCTTTGATAGCATGTTGATGTTGAAGCAGGATATTGACCGTTTAACTCAGGACGCAAGAACCAGAAAAGATTTTGAAGAACTACTCAGGAAGAACTGCCCTGATGCCAAATTGCCAGGCGGAGATCGAAATGATGTACAGTTTTATCGCATTAATGTGAGTTTTGACGGAATTAAAGATGAGGCAGAACGCAATTTCTTCAAAAGTATTAAAACGTCTTTTTCTCTGCCTTCTGAAACCGTTGATCGATTATGTAACGTTGGCAAGAAGCTCCTCAGTGAGTCCGCAGAGTTTCAACGATTGTTACATGACTTGTGTCAATAATAGGTCCTCTTCAACGTGGCGGTGGTCTCAGTGGGAGTGTCATAACCACTTCTGGTGTTAACGTTATGCCAGCAAACTGGCCTTACAGGTATAATGGAAACAAAGAAACGTCGTTACTGTATGGTGTGACTTTCGTTCCCATAAACTTAAATACCTAACAAACGTTGTCTCTCCAGAATGACATCAGATAAATATACACCGCTTGAATCGAAGCTTGAGAACATGCTGCACGGCATTGACACACGACTGCATGAGATCAAGGGAATGATAGCCGGCATGTATGACCAGATTGCTGATTTGGCCCAGACAGCCGACGCGGTCTACAAGACTGTCAGTTGCCATCCCCGCGATCCGACCTACGTGCCCGATGATGATTGGTCTTTTCTCGACGAAGACGAGTAGCAACATGCTTTTTATGCCGATGCAAAGCTTTATATAGTTGGCATGCCCTTGTTATGCCGAGGTGATGCCAATGGCAAAAGGAAGACCAACGAAATGTCCGAAATGCAGTAGTAGAAGAAGCAGGCCACGCGGATACAGATTGCATTCAGACGGGAGCAAAGCAAAAGACCGTGAATGCAAGGACTGCGGCAGGCGATATACTGTCAGGATAAAATGACTCTTGCCAGGCGGTCCGAATGGGAAATCGGCAGGAATAGGCTAAGCCCGTATCCGCTTACTTCTGTTTCACCAACAGAACTTCCTGAATTGATTTCTGCCCTTCAGTCTCACTTCGAAAAGGTGCAGGCAGATAATGCTTTTCTTGCCCTCAAACAATCAGAACTTCGGTCTGACGATCATATTTCTCTATCGGGAATGATGGATGCCCGAGAACAGCTGAGCATTGAACGTTCCCTTCTTGCAGGGCATGTGTTCATGATTCAGGAAATGATCACAAGGAAGAAAGTCACGCTTGACATGCAATCATATCGGCAACTGCGTCGAATCGTGGAGCACACCCGGACCATGCCCATTCATGAGTGACCGAAAGGTATAAATAGGGGCGGGTACGCTTTATACGTAGAAGAGGTTGATTCGTAATGCCAGACAACAACATTGAAGCGTACATTGAAGAGAGCCGGGAAGAAGTCGAGCGGCTCAATTCCGGGGTAAAAGATTTTGCGGTCTTCGACTTCAATCACATTCCCGATAAACCATTGATCCGTGAGGAGGTCAGAAAGATCATTGACGTGCTGGTGAAATACCACCAGACAGGCATTCCCAGACATATTGTTATCGGCGGCCCCAGGGGAAGCGGAAAAACTCTCACGCTCAAATATCTCGCCAAAACGTTTTCGCGGAAGCTCTCTCTGCCGTTTTACGCCGCAAACTGCAGGGTCCATAATACCAGCTTCAAGGCTCTGGCTCATATGCTGAAGGTCCGTCCGAGGGGTTACTCATACTCGGAATTGTGTTGCAAATTTGAGGAACAGATTCCAGGCAAAGCCGTGATTGTTCTCGATGAAGTGGATCTACTTTCCGAAAAAGACTTTCGCAAGGATATACTCTACTTCCTTTCCAGGAGTGTTCGCCGTTTCAACGTGGTCTTGCTGAGCAATAATCCGAAATTCGTGAATACCCTGGACGAAAGCACCCGTTCCAGTCTTCAGCCGGACCTTCTTCTCTTCCGGAATTATTCGGCTCATGAGGTCCTCGAAATACTGAGGGACCGGGCAACAGCAGGGTTGCACTCGTGGGATGACGCCCTTCTCGCCGAGATTGCCGCTCTCACTGCAAAGAACACAAACTCCGATATCCGGGTTGCCATCAAGACTCTGCTGTATGTGATGACCCATGAAGCGAATAGTGTTGCCGACTGTTTTGAGCGGGCCAGACACGATATCATGGGCGACATGCTTCAGAATCTCAACGACAAGGCGCTTCTGGTATTAAGATCGGCAATGGACGAGCCTACGGGCTTTGTAAAGCAGGTCTATACCCGGTACTGTCAGTTGAGCCGGGCAATGGGCGAGGATCCATATTCGTACTATTACTTCTACAGCAATCTCGCGTTTCTCCAATCGGTCGGGCTGCTCCTGCTGGTGTCAGCCAAGGTTGACAGAGCATACACGAATAGAATTCATCCTCTTGTCTCAAAAGAACAGATCGACGCGGTTATGACCGCCCGATTCAGGATAGAGTAAAGAGAGTGTGGAGTTTACGCGTCAGAGAGTTTTGAGTGATGTCGGGGAATAGCGAGGCCATGTTCAGGCGTAAATGAGCGTGAAGGTAGTGAGAACCAGAGAACATGTGCTGTATATTATATAAAACATCATAGTCACATTGGATCTATTGTTGTTTTCAGCATGATTGACGCATCAACTGTGCAGACTCTCTGCCTGCATTGCCGGTTCACCGAATATCATTGTTTTTCTGAAGGTCCTGAAGAATCTGAATTCCTTTTTCGGTGAGCCGAAGAACTTTCTTCCGTCCTGTTGGAGTCAGTTTTTCAATCTCTTCAACACACCCCATTTCAATGAGTGATCGCTTTGCCTTATCGCCATGGCGTCCGCTTAATTTCAGCCGCGTGTATCTGGCTACAACCCCGCAGTCAGGCACCAATGCACAGTCTTTCAGGAATGCCATTTCAGACTCGGTCAGATTTCCCTGATACATGCCGCCGATCTCTTCCGGCTCTTCGTTTGGTCGAATAAATGGCGTCATCGCCTGCCGGATGATTTCATCTGTGACTGAAGCTGCCGGAATCTTGATCTCCGGCACCCTAATCATAAAAGGTTCTTTTATTCTGCCCTGTAATTTCACAATGGCCTTGCCGATTTCCATGGTGCCAAGGGCCAGCGGCTGCTCCTCCTGCAAAAGCATGGCGGCACTGATCGTCGTCACGTCCTGCTTGCCCTTCAGATTCATTGATATGGTTGTGTAGGTGTTGGCCAATGCAGTTTTGCTGATTTCCGACGGCATCTGGTCGAGAAAGACGATACCTTCCGACATTTCTCGTATTTCTCTGAATATGACCTCGACGATGGATGCCGGTTGTCCGGATTTCTGGGAGAGGCGCGACAACATATGATGTGCCTCTTCAATTATCAGGATATGCTTGAGCTGGTTCCTTTCATTCTTGACCATCCGATGCGAATATATCTGGAGCATCAGCATTTCGGAGAAGAAAAGCTTGTCCGCATGGCTGAGGGCTTCGAGTTCAAGGACCGTTGGGTGGGACAACAACTCGTCCATGGTTACATTGGATCCTGAATTAACGATGCTGTCCATGGCGCCGAAACACAGAGAATGTACAGCCCTGATCGCCGAGGACAACCACAGGCTGACCCTGCCGGTTGCGGGAATTGTTTTCAGAATGGCCAGTACGTCCCGAAATGTCGGGTAGCGCGTGACTTTGCCGTCATACACACCGTGCTTCTGATAGAGTTCGTCCAAAACCACGGTTAATAAATATTCCACGCCGGCCCCGCAAAAATATGCCGCATTTATTATACCCACCAAGGCTTTTAAATGCTGGCGAGGATCAATCCCGGCGGGTGGTATCAGTGGGTTGATTTTAAGGGGAGAAACATCTCGACCAATTGTGTAGACCCGAAGGTCTTGAAGTCCCGGAAGGTTTCGGAGTCTTCGCCAGGATTGCTTCCAATCGAGGCAAAGCCAGGGGATGCCCGCTTTGGCCAGATTCATAGCCAGTAGATAGCCAGCGTTCGATTTTCCCGAACCTGTTCGGCCAACAATGCTGGTGTGCTGGGCGAGTTCCAGAGGCTTCAAGCCAAAAGGGCACATGTCCTTGCCGTTGTAGTGAACCCAGCCCATGACGACCTCTCCTTGGGCATCCTGCTGACTTGGAGGATGGAATATCGGCGTGATATTCTGTACATCAGTGTTGAGGTTCGCATTTACGAGAAGATTCAATTGCTCTTCAAGTTCTTCCCGGCCTTCCTCGTCTTGGAAAAGATAGGCCATCCAGAATTGATCTGCCTGCTTGCCGATGATCGGCCTGAGGGCGCGACATCTATCTTGAAATGCTTGTGTCTGTTTGTCCTTTATTGTCATCAAGAGAAGGCATGGATCTCATCAGCCCTTGCCTGAACTGGGTACCTGTATATGTCTTGTCGGCGAGGATGAGTTCACGTCTTAGTTCGAGGGAATCCCGCCAGAGGGTGACATCTTCCTCTCCGAGTTGTCGTTCCAGATCCATTCTGGTTTTCTCTAAACTCTGCTTCTGTTTCTCGGCTTCGGGCGTCCGGAGCAGTGATGCCCCATAGATTTCGCCGGAAACATCGCTCAGACGGCCTAGGATTGAAGATCGGTTCCGATTTCGGATAGTGACCCTTTCCTCCAGCAGTTGCCGTAGGACGTCCTTTGAGAGGTAATTAAACTTGAGTTGTTGATTTGTCAGCGCCGTCAACATGCTGCCAGTGCCTGGACTGTCGCCCATGGCCTTTTTGGTCTCAGGCTGGGAATATAACACCTCATTCCGGTAGTTCCGGCCCGGCATGCACGGGGAGTACAGCACAGCATAGCTAGCGCTGAATGGCCTATTCTCGGTCACTTTCCATCCCTGATCCGTCAAAAATGTGTAGTTCACCATGTTGTCATTCTCCAGTGATAATAAGAGCATTCCGGCCTTTATAAATCTTTCTATTTCAGCCGGAAAGAGGCGCTGGTTTCGTTTATTGTCGAAGGCTAAATTTGCCGACTAAGTTTTGAGGCCTGAAACACAATTTAACTGTTCGAATATCAACGACTTACAGATGAAAAAAGCGACTAGATTTTCCATTCTCCTCTCTCCCCCTTTAAAATCAAACCTTCTTTGTTACACTGCAAACACTTATATATAAAAACTTAGTCACTCGTCGACGACAGTCCTTTAACACGCGAACTCAGTGTCACCGCGAAAGCAAAAAAAACGTCAGCACGCGCGAACTCTCCAACACGTGCGAACGCAATATCATCTCTCTGCCCACGCCCCTCAAAAGGTGGCGCTAATACTTCAATCCCTTCTCCTGCTTCTCTATTCCAAACTCAAAAAAGCTGAAAAACAAATTCAACCACTCAACCGCATATCTAATGAACATGCTCTAGCTCCCCGTGGCTTGCCCCGGGGGAATTCAAATTCCGCAATCTTACTTACTCACACCTTCATAGATCCCAGCTTGTCTCCTATCTGCTTCAACACTCCAAAACAGCCAAAACCTGCTGCTATCTCTGCATCAACTCTTCCTGCTACTCCGACAGCTCTAACGCCTTCCTGTCACTACACACTGACAAGATACTTCAACCCTATACCGCTCAATATCACATAATTCCCTTAAAATAATACTCGTCTTCTGACGCTATCAAAAAAACAATACAAAATATTTATCTCTATCAAATTCAATCAGACTCCTCATCAAATGATCCATCCATCATGATTCTGTTGTAAAACCTGACATCAGTCTCATAATCTTTAATTCTATTCCTTATTAATACGACGCCAGTCTCCTCGCTCCCGTTTACCACTATTCCCGTCGTCCCCGTCTCTGCGCGCGAATTCCAAAAAAACGCGCGAACGCAAAACTAATCTCGCCGCCCACGCCTCCATAAAAGGCGGCGCTATCTTCATAATCTGTGGGCGAAGCCCCATTCTTCAAATCAAGTTTGAGCCTCAGCGAAAACCTAACTCACCGTCAGGGGAACAGAGTTCCCCGCACATAAAAGCTCCCTCGTGGAGTGCCTTGAGGCAACCCACAAGGCATGCAACAGAGCTGGAGCTTACTACCGAACGGACCGAAAGCCATTGGGTTCGAGGTTGAGCAATGCGAAATCCTCCCCTTGGGTTTTGGTCCGGAGGACAATACTGCATTATCTTTCGTATTTCGGTTCACCGAATATCTCACTACATTTCTCATATTTATTCAGTATTCGAGCCCGATCGTGCTACTACTGCAAACCATCTCCCGAAGCGCAAGCTGTGGCAAATCCGAGCGATCGGCGAGCTAGTCTCTCCCATAGGCTCAAACGAGTCTATGGTATCCGCCTCGGAAGGCGGATTATTCCGTGCACTTCCTCGGCGGACTTGCCATTACTCTCTGCCATAGCATCTGCTTCTCGCAGAATTTCTCCGACAAGCCGTGCCAGTTCTTCCATCCGCTTTCTATTTACTTCCATGCTGCTACCTCCACGCAAATTCCCTCTGCTTTCTCGATGCAATCCAAACAGCAGCTTTCGCTGTGCGTTCCGGCTACTACGCATCTCAATCTCATGCAAAACTTCTCTATTCTGCCCCTGCATAACTGACAGGTTGCTTCGCTGCCTGATGTTATCTGCATCATCGTTTTGCCCTCCCGATTTTATAATCCTCTGGGTTCAGTTCTTCAACCACTGCCCAGCCTGCATTTGCATACAGATTTATTTCCTTCTCAGTAAAGATGCCGCTTATCAGGCAACCAACTGAATTCTCTAATTTATATGCTTTTTCTTTTGTCATGTTATGACTCCTTGCCCGTCTTTTGGAGCGGGCGATTTTAATTACAATCTTGGAAAATCGCCGCAACCCGAGCCTGCGGGGCGCTTTATAGTGAGCGGGTATTTACGCTTTCCCCGGCTGGAGCTGGGCGGAGCGACCAAGCGGAGCCCCTCGCAGACGGGTTGGATGCAATCCGAAAGCCTAAATACCCCGAACGAGTGCGGGAGCAGGCGAGTGTTACTGCTGTCCGCAGGACGCGCCGAAGGGCAAGAGACTTTACCTCGCCTTTTCTGTTTTTGCAGGTTCTCGCCAGTCAATCTGCCTGTCACATCTCAAACAAATCCAGTATTCCTTCTTCAGACAGTCCTCTATCTGAACCACGCCTTTCAATTCCCGGCAAACCACACATTTCTCGCCTTGCCCGTTCGGCAAAATCCATTCTGATTCTTTCACCATGTTCCAACTATCTCTGTCTCATTTATCCAATGTTCTCAAAAGAGCAGGGGACAACAACCAACCATAAAAACAAAATCCCCCTGCCTTTCTCCGTAAACACTCTAACGCCCTTACAGCGTCCTTGCTGCTACAACTTTAGGTTTATAGGCTTCCTGTCTTGGCTGTTCTCGCTCTTCTTTCGGCTTCTTGTCATTTATCCATATAGCCACGCCCTCGCCTTTATAGTCCGGGTCATTCTCTGTCTCTTTGTAGCTGTTCAAGAAAGCCTTTAAGTAGCCTTCTTTACCTTCAACCTTGATTCTCAAGTATTTTTCTAATTGTTCCATTCTTCTAAAACCTCCTTTCATCTCTTTCCGTATGAAATCTGACACAACACACAGGCTTTTATTCTCCCTGCCTGTCTGCATGTCAGTCATGTCAAATTCATCCTTTCCGCTTAACATTGTCGCTCTCTCGTATTTCTCAACGAGTGCCACAATCTCCCAGTTTCCAGGCAACAGCCTGTTAAATGTCTTCTCACTGTGCATCTTCATAACCTACCACCTGGTAACACTTCTCAGGGTGCCCCTGACTCATAAACTTCCTGATTTCCATTGCTTCCTGCTGTGTCTCAAATTCAGCAATAATCACGCCTTTCTGTATCAATATATATTCTGCCATGTTCTTGTTCTTCCAATGGGTACTGCCATATGACAAAACAGGCGGTTTTCTCCGCCTGCCTGTCTTTCCGGCAACTACCAGCTTATATATGGAAAGGGTTTCAGCCCTTTCTCCTGCAAACGAATGCCAAACTCAAAAAAATAAAACACTTCATTGAGCCATTCTACGGCTTCTCTAAAATCTTCAACTTTACCGCAATAAACCTGTATCTGTTCGTTTCCTCCGAGTTTCCAGCCGGCTTTCGCAAGCGCCTGCGAGATTGCAGCGGCGGCTTGTTTCCCTGAAGCCAAATTGTTAGAGCCTTCAGGCTCTTCCATCTCTTTGCCGCTTATCACAGCCTGCAAGTATTCGATGCCGAGTCTTTCCAGTTTCTCAAAGCCTGCCTTGAAGTCATATTCGTCCTTGCTTCTTTCATTCCAGTATTTTTCGGGAAATACAGTTCTTAAAACTGCATTTTCGTTTATCATGTGAATGCTTGCCCGCAAGTAGCCAACGTTTCCGGCAACGCTCAAAATCGCTTCCATCTGCTTGTCATTGTCTGCCTCTGTCTTGCCCTGCCATTCCATATAAATATCTGTTCCCATGTTTCATAAAATCCCCCTTTCAGTATTTCTCAAAAAGCCCCATTCAAGCCCCTCAATATATCCGTCTGCCTGCATTGCATGCCTGACAGCTTCCTTTCTGTCGCTTGTCTCCTGGATTTCATCGAAAAACCAGAACCTTATCTTTTGCTGCCTGTTCTTCTGCTTTGCCATGTTGCCGCCTTCGGTTGTGTTCTTGTCTGTTAGTTCTGCCATGCTTCAAAACACTCCTTGCACCAGGCAAAGCCCGGTATGCAAAATACCACGAGTTCTTCCGGTTTGTCTTCCGGCTGAATAATTTCATTGCCGCAACAGTCGCACAAAACCTCGCTCATGCCGCCGCAATCAACACCATCAACATAAATATGCCCAAGCCCATCCGGACGCGTTGCCCTGATAAATTCTCTTAATGTGTACATAATGACTTCCTCGCCTTTAATATTTACTTTTTCCATTTTGCTTATCTGAACCCCTCTTGCGAGGTTCCCTATGGAATTACCAGTAAGCGCAGTCCGTCGAATGACGGACGAGCACTGGCGGAATGAAAGTGAACATGAGTGAACGGATGAAGCCTGAGGTGTGTGAGCATGTCCGGCATCAGACGGACGAAAAATCTAAAAGTGGGTGCTCTCCAAAGGAGAGGGGAGCCCTTTTACATTTTTCAGCGAACACGCCGCGCCTTCGTACCAGCCACGCCAACGCAATCATTATCTCAGGACGCAGTTCTCATTCATCGCGGGAAGGCAACGATCCCTGCGAGCAAACAACGCACACGGGTGGGTGACAAGATTATGAAGACTCGCAGCTATCATAAAGTCTTCCCGAAAAGGATTCTGCGGCCTGCTATTTGTTAGCATGGCAGTGGCTGGCGGGAAAAACTGCCCTGTCATAATGACTTTGTTCTGTAAATTTATTTCTCAGGCAGTTTTCTGCTGTTTCGCTCTTGCTGACTTTCTTGGTTCCAGATTGTTCTTTATGCTGTCAATCGCGTTAATCAAATTCCTAAGCTTCTTGTTATCCATCAAGAGAATGGATGAGTAGTTATGAAGCTCTTCTGATGCTTCTTCGTACACTACAGCAATATCCTTGCTTCTGCTTGAAAACGGATAAAGTTCAATCCTGTCATCAAGTGCGTTCCATTCTAAAACATAGTACTTCATGTTCCAGCACCCCCTTTCAAAAGCATATCAATCTTTCTGCTGGCTTCTGCCTTTGTGAGTTCATTGGTGTCAAACAGCGTCGTTTGCCCGTATTGCCGCTTTACAAGTTCACATAAAAAATCTTTCTGTTCATCTGTTGCCAACTCGTCGGGTATATTGTTCGAGGTGTTCCTGTCGTTGTCTGATAAGAATTCGCCTTCATATAAATCGCTGCCGCGCCAGCTATCGCTTGAGAAATTGCCAGCCGTGCCGTCTTGAAGCCATTGAGGGAGTTCTTGGTAGATGCAATTTGCTTTCTGGAACTTTTCTATCCAGTCAAACACCTTTCTCAAGACATGCAGCAACACAGGAGAAGTGTTTTCTTTGTGGCTATATATTACAGCCTGTCCGTATTCGTATCTGAAATTGTCAGAGGCTTTGCAGCTGTCAGGAGTGGTTTTGCCTGTCTTGTCCCTTTTGGGTAGATATTTCAGGCAGGATATCAACGCGCGCATACATTCTGAGCCTGTGTGCCTGCCTGCATTAAACTCAATAGCTCTGGCTTTCATGAAAAAGACCTGCATGAGTTGCGCTTCTTCAGGAGAAAGCCCCATTTGCCGCAAAAGCAGCGCGTCAAAACACGGCTGCTTGTTTTCATGTTTCTCAATTTCCACAAGAAACTCTTCTTCCTGCTTTGAAATCATTTCTCCCAGTATAAGTTGTTGTTCTGCCATGTTGTTTGTGATGAGTACCGGCAGGGAAGGAAAAGGGCAATTTCCTGCGCGTCGCCCATGCCTCTTTTATCCGGCGCATATAATTCGCTTTCAGCGTCAGAACCTTCCTTGCCTTGAAACAAATAAAAACGGATTAAATAGTGAAGTTCAGTAGTCTCCGGATATGTATAAGTCATCCTTCTTTTTCTTGAGTTCTATGAGTATCTTTTCGCCGAGTTCTATCAAGCTAGCTTCCCTGCACATGGTCTGCCATTTTGCTGTTTTGGCTTCTTTTGCTTTGGTGCTGCCTTTGTCAAGACGAGTCATGAATGCTTGAAATGTTATCCCGTGTTTTCGGAAAGCCTTTTTCAGCGTTCTTAGCTTTTCTGCGATGTCCTGCAAATCGTCGAAGGGTATCCAGACATTCAGTCGGCTTTCGCTTTCGTCATGACCAAATTCCAGTAAGTCTGAAGTTGGCTGAACGCCAAACCAGAACTTACCCTCAATATCTCCCCAGTAATATCTTCCCATTATGTACTATTTTCTCAAACCACCTTTCATTTCATCACCTCATCCCAAATAAGGCTGTTGCCTGTACGCCGGGCAGAGCAGAGGCGCTCCTGGCTTATGGAGAAGTCAGCTTCCCGCATACGTTTGCATCTCGCAACAATCTCCACTTTCTCTCTCAATTCATCTTCAGGAATATCTGAAACATCGAAGTCAATCAATTGTCCCATAGCTCTTAAAACCTCCTTTGCTCTTTCTGCCATAAAATCTTCCGGCTGTTTCTTGTATTCTCTGTTTGCCCACAACTTCCCTGCTCCAAAATAACCTGTCATTTCCAAACCCTCATTTTCATTGTGCCCATGGAATTACCAATACGCGCAGTCCGCCGGAAGGCGGCGCGCATTGGCGGAATGTGAGCGAAACAAAGTGAGCGGAATGCAGCCTGAGGTGTGTGAACGCATTCCAGCAGGAATGGAAAGCCTTAAAATAGGGAAGCGCAGCCTGAGAAAAACTAAGGTTTTCCCGAATGGGCTGCGAATGCAGTCTCAGGCGAGAACCTCTTTTTATGGGTTTCAGCGAATACGCCAGGTATCTTGGCATCGGAACCGTACTGAATACGCAAGCTCATTTCTAGCCTATACAGAGAGAGATTGTGAACGGAATCGTAAAACAAAGAACACCGAAATATGTCTGGTAACAATTATATATCTTACGATACCCATGTAATGGCTATTGTCCCAGAAAACGTGCAACAGGCATCATTCGTAATAGTGAATAGTCCTTAATACCGATACAACCACGGAATTCAAATGAGCTCAATTTCATATCTTTCAAGCGCGACAGGTCTGTGATGTTTGTGCAATCGGTAATGTCCAGGTGTTGGAGCGGCATTCCCTGCAATGGTGATAGATCCTTGATTTTATCACATCCGCCAAGCTTCAAGTCGGTCAAATGTTTGCCTTTCAGAAAAACAAGATCTGTAATCTCCGTACAACCAGTAAGATCCAGTTCTTTCAGCGGCATGTCCTTTAATACCGACAAGTCCAGTGTTATTGCCTGATTTTCTGTATCAAATCTTGTAGCCGAATTTCCCTGTCGAGAAAGATTTAGTCTGGTCAGTTTCATTTTCTTCAGCACGGATATATTTTCAATGTTCAAACAATCGCCAAGTTCCAGCCTCGTCAACGGCATGCCCTTTAATGGTGTTATGTCGACAATCCTGTAGCAGCCATTAAGGAGCAACTCTTTCAGCCGCATGCCGTTCAAGGGACGCAGATCGGCGATGTCCGTTCCGGTAAGATCCAGTACTTTCAATGGAATATCTTTCAGCGAGCGCAGATCATAAATATTTCTGCAATTGGTAAGGTTCAGATGGGTCAGCGGCAGAGTTTTCAGGGGCGACAGATCAGCAATATTACTGTTCGACAAATCCAGACTGCAGATACCGTTGTCCGTCATTATAACTTTGTATTGAATTTTCTCATTATCCAGTACCCACTTTATCAGGAATCTTATCATCTTTGGCTTCTGTTTTGCCGCGGTTGATTGTATTATGTGGCAGGCTTCCGCATACCGTTCCTGCTCCCATAATGCTTCCGACAGTGTCTGCACATCCTTTGATTTCAACATTTGGCAGCATAATACCAGATTAATTGATGCCGTTTTATTTGAAGGTATGAGCTTAAGCGCGGTTTCGTATTCAACGGATGCTTCCTTAAATCGATGTAATATCTGAAGTAGGTTGCCTCTTTTTATGTGACATTCCGGACTTTCGGGCACAAGGTCGGTTGCCTGATTAACGATTTTCATAGCTTCCCATATTTCCTGCCTCTGTACATGGTAATCAACCAGTGAAATCAGTGCCGGAGCGGTTGCCTTCAGGTTTGTAAGGGCCTCTTCTGTGCGTTTTCTTTCTTCTTTGGCAATTGTTTCTGCTTTGACGGCGATTCCACGGGCTCTTTCAGCTTTCAGCCGTTCCTGATAATTTGTCAAAAGACCCGCTATTAGTAAACCCAGCAGCGCTATCGAGAACAAACTGATAACTTTATGCCGAAGAAGGAACGTTGTTGCCAGTCTCCTGATACTCAGCTCTTCCGCTTTTGTAACAAAACCTTCCATGTATGCGTCCAGATCGGCTTGAAACGACTTTACCGTGCGGTATCTGTCTTTGGGCCGCAATGACAGGGCTTTCATAGTGATGGCGATCAGCGGTTTTGTAACGTGTCTTGTTTCTTTTAAGGGCTCTATTCTGCCCTCTCGTATTATTTCAAGCGCAGCTTTTCTGTCCACTGTTGTGCTGATTCCTACTGTCGATTCCAGTTTGAGCATGTGATACAATATTGCCCCAAGGGAATAGACATCAGACCGCTCATCTATTCTGCCAATCTGGCCTCGAGCCTGTTCTGGTGACATATAGCCAGGTGTGCCTATGATTTTACCTTCCATTGTTTCAAGCACATCATCACTGTCTGAGTCGTTGTTGTGGAAATGCCCTTTCACTCCTGGAGGTTCCTGCAAGCCTTTTGCGTCGGATACGGCAGCGTTTCCGTGCTCTCCGTGCCCTATAACTTTGGCAAGGCCCCAGTCAAGAACCAAAACTTCTCCATAGTCTCCGATCATTATGTTGTCAGGTTTCAGGTCCCGGTGTACAACACCCATGGAATGGGCATATGCTATCGCATCGGATACCCGCATGAGAATGTTTAGTAGTCTGTTGAGCGGGTATTTGGAGATGATTTCCGCGTTGCCTTCCTTGAGTTCTTTCAGGATTTCTCTCAGCGTTTTACCGGAAATACGCTTCATTGTGTAGAAGACGTTGCCGCTTCTGCCGATACCGAGTTCATGGATTGGCACGATTCCGGGATGTTGCAGTTGAGAGGTTATCCGGGCTTCTTCGATAAACCGGAGGATTCGCTGCCTGGAAGCTGTGTTTGGATCGAGCATCACCTTCATTGCGATACTGCGGTGGAGATTGGTGTCTTGGGCTTCCATGACACGGCCCATGCCTCCGTGGGCAATTTCGCTGCATAGCTTATATTTTCTGTCCTGATCGCGTGTTAGGATGTTATCTACAGGATTGACCATTTCGGTATTTACATCTTGACTGGGCTGATGAGGCGTATTTTCGTTGATGGTTTTGCCATCCTGTACAAGTTCGCCAGACAATGGCATTTCTGCCATTGTTACGTCAGGCTCAGTATCCGGAGTTGGTTTGCCTGTATTCATGATTGATCCCCGAATATTATCAGTGTATAAATCATGTTCCAATGCTAAAGTATGTTGTGAAGGTGTGAGAAATGGATTGTCTTTGGTGCCCGTCTGCCGGAAATTGGGCCTGATCCACCGATAATTAAGAGCGGCGCGCCCATCGGTCATGCCCTACCTTGCAGAATGCAAATTGGCAGGAGAATGAATATGCATTTGGGCCTGATATTGTTGAATGGCGACAACAAAGGAAAACGCTTTGCAATTGAGACACATAAACCCTGCTCGATTGGGAGGGGTTCGTCCTGCACTATATGCCTGAATGACAAACTGTTCAGTAAACACCACGCAGATGTTGGTTACGATGACGGCAAACTGGTGATCGTGGATATGGATTCCATGAACGGTACGTTTGTCAATGGACAGAAAATCTCCCGAAGAATCTTAAATGAGGGTGACAATATAACCATTGGAATGAGCGTTTTCAGGGTAGCCCCTGTTGGCCTTTCCGACTCAGATTCTGTCATCTCAATATCACCGGATGAACAGGCAATTAATGTGTCGGTATTGACTGCTGGCATAACGGATTCTGAAGAGTTATCTCCCAGGCTTGCCGAATATATTCGTGGTGTTCAGCAGATCATTACTCAATATTCGGATAACATTGTGAGGCAAAGTCTGAAAAAGCTTTTCCGCATACTACCTGTCACAAGGATTGCTGTTTTCAATATTGCGGATGATGGCCAGCTTGAGCAAGGTTATACTCTCTATCGGCAGACCGGTGGCAATTCTACAAGCATGAGTCGCAGTTTTGCATTAAAAGTGCTGGAGGCAAAAAAAGCTATTCTGATCAAAGATGCGGACAAACTGCAAAAAGGCGACTTGGCCCATTCTGTTGGTTTTCAAGATGTACATTGCATAATCGGATTACCTATTTTTATGCAGGGCAGGGCAATGGCTGTACTGTTGGGCGACAATCTCGAGAAGCCTGATATTCTTGCCGAAGAACACATGCGTATCATGCAATTTGCGGGTAAGGCAATAGAAGTTCTTTACCAAGGGGATGCCGTCAGTAAACTGGATGATATGGCGCGATCTTTGCCGGTTTGTGATTTATGTAAAAAAGTTCGTGATGACCATGGTTACTGGAACCAGCTTGAATCGTTTGTTGCCGAAAGAACCGCTGTGCGGTTGTCCCGAAGTTGCTGTCCAGAATGTGCGAGTCAAGTCATACGATCGTAAGGCAGGAAAAGGATCGGACGGAATCGGTAGGGCATTCCGACAAGTCGGGGTTCCGACCTGGGAATGCAGAATGGTAGGGCGGGGCCGTCGGACCCGCCGTATAGCCGGACCGCCGTATAAATAAAAACGTCCCGAAGGTTGTAAAAATGAAAAAACCGTTTCAGGTGGCTGTTTGCGTTGATGCTACAAAAACGCTGGGGCGTTCTGTTTTCCAGGGAGTGGTAGCTTATATCAGGAAATCAGGATGTGAGTGGTTTTTACATGGTTCAGCAGGCAATCGCCTGAGACTTTCTGAGACAATAGACGATCTGCCCCTAAAAGAGCTGGATGGGATTATTAGCTTTGCTTCGAATGAAGTTGCCATAAAAAAAATCAAAAAGGCCGGCGCTAGATTCGTATGTATTTTTGATGAATTCCCGGATGTTTCCGTTTGCTCAGTTTTCTCGGATGATGCAGCCATAGGGCATCTTGCGGCGAACCATTTTCTGGACCTGCAGTTGAAGAAATTTGTATATTACGGCACGGATCTTGCAAGGAACAGTGAAACAAGATTCAGGGGGTTTAAGGAAGGAATCGGTAGGGCGCCCCGAAGGTTCGGGACGCCTGGCAGTCTGGCCATGCCGTTACATATCAAGGCTGGTATGGAAGAACTCATACCTGATTCTCCTGATGCCCGGCGTAAATCTCTTCTTAAACTTGGGAAATCTTTGCTCGATTTCTCAAATGGTGGACGGGATTCAATTGGTATTTTTGCATACAGCGACAACATGGGGATAATGGTGATTGAAGCCTGCCGCGAAGTCGGTCTGGCTGTGCCGTACAGGGTGGCGGTGATTGCGGTCACGTCAGACGAGATCGTCTGCGAATTGTCGGTCCCGTCGTTGACAACCGTACAGCAGGATGCCAGAAGAATTGGTTGGGAATCTGCGGCCATGTTGGACTTGTTAATGAAAGGGGCTAAGCCAGAGAAAAACGCGATTGCTGTTCCACCGACGGGTATAAAGGTTCGTCAGTCAACGGACATAGTTGCATGTGACGATCCCTATGTGGAAAGAGCTGTTCGGTTGATCAGGGAACGTTTTCGTGACAAACTGAATGTTGATGATCTTTGCAGGGTATTGAAAATATCACGACGTACTTTTGAGGATCGTTTCCGGAAGGCCACTGGGAGGGCGCCGTACGAGGAGATAATCCGAACCAGGATACGGCATGCCGAAACGTTGCTGGCCGAAACGTCCGAAACCAATCTGTCTGTGGCAATTGCGTCGGGCTTTGCCAATGAGCGCAGGTTTGAAGAAAACTTCCGAAAGATCAACGGTA
>MHBM01000016.1 GCA_001804885.1 Lentisphaerae bacterium RIFOXYA12_FULL_48_11 | reverse complement strand
TTGCTTTCTATCTAACTGCACTGTAACAGGTTATAAAAGATTCGCTATCTTTTTCGCGCAAAATAAGGGTTAGCGCAAACGCACCCATGAAGCGACCGATCATTAACCCGCCCCAGTAGAATGACAGGTAACGGCTTGCTGCTTCATGCGGCATGCCTCCAAGTTTGGGCGATCCGAGAAAATTAACAATCGCACTTCCAACCGCAACCTCACCACCCACGTACATGAATATGGCCAGCATACCCAACGCTGTATGCGGAACCTTGAGAGCTCCAGCCCCGCGACTGATATGGTCTGTATTTGTGAAACTCGGCAGATGTGCAAACTTGAACATAATCGCCAGAAGCACGAAAACACCGGCAAAACAAAGGTACGGAATTTTTACAGAATCAGCACCATGCGCCCCGGACTTCATGAAAAAAGTAAAGATCAGCCAGCCTCCAATGATCGGACCAATCGTCGTTCCGAACGAATTGAATGCCTGCGAAAGGTTCAACCTGCTGGACGCCGTGTGTTCCGGCCCAAGAATTGTCACGTATGGATTTGCCGCAATCTGAAGCATTGCAAATCCCAGCCCTACAATGAAAAGAGCCATCAGGAAGAATGGATATGATGTCAACATCGCCGCAGGGTAAAAAAGAGCACTTCCAACAGCCGCAATTAACAGGCCGATAATTACACCGTTCTTGTACCCGATACGGTTGATCGGGTCGCCCGAAAACATCGATATGATGTAATAAATCAACGAACCAATTCCATAAGCCCCGAAAAACGCGAACTGTACAAGCATCGCCTTGAAATAGTTCAGAGTGAAGGCCTCCTTGAAGCGCGGGATAAGGATATCATTCCAGACCGTCATGAATCCCCACATGAAAAACAGAACTGTCATTATCGCGAACGGACCACGATACGTCTGCCCACTGCTCTGTCCTCCACCCTGCACCGGCTGCCCAACTGCTCCAATGCCTGCCATGTTTCCTTCTCCTTATATTTAATATTGTCGCAAGCAACCGATAATGCCCACACTCCGGCTGCTCTGCAATCCTATTTCTTAGCAGCAGAAGAAGGGGGGGATGTAATTCAAAAATGTGGGTCAATCATCCATTTTCCCGCGTCTGCGCGGAATGAAAACCGCAGATGACCGGATTTCTCAGGGCAAGAAATACAACCTGATGTAGTGCGGCACTGTGTGCAGCAACCGCCGCGCACAGTGCGGCGCTACAGTTCTGCCCAGCCTCTGTTTCAGGTCAGTGTCGTGACGGAGGCGGGCCGGCTTATCCGCGAAATGCCACCTGCTTCCTTTTCTTACAGATATGATTTACTCCCAAAGAAGGGCCCAAGAAATAAATCAATGCGCAGAAGTATCATAAATACTCCGCACCTTGAGCGCTTTTTTAAAAGTTTTTTTCTTCATCAACACGGCCGGAGTGACAATAATCGTAGCAGGCGAATCCTTGGAGACATGTACAAAATTGTCAGAGCAACGGGCATCCAGACCATCCAGCTCAACCCAGGCCCACAGCGCCGGACATTTGGCATTGAGCGTTACCGTAAACTTGCCGTCTTTCTCCTTAACGTCCGCAGAAAGCCCGGGATCACACAGTTCAAGTTCGCGCGAATAAACAAAGGTCACCATGTTGTCCGACACCATCTTGCCATCAACATCCAGCTTCAACCAGACAAGTAGATTTTTTACCCCCATTTTCCGTATCTCGTCCTGGAGATCAAGCGACTGTACCATCCTGCTTGTATGAGCTGGAATTTCCACATCAAGAGATCCTTTCTTGATCTGTTTTCCTGAAACATCGGTAACCGACCAAGCCAGATTACCATTGCATGCCTCCATACGGTCACTGGTGACAAATACATCAACTTTTCCAGACTTAACGTCTTCGGCCCCCGAGACAAGCACTGGTGCATAAAACCGCTTGGCCATGTAGTGCAGGGCCTTCCAGCGCCCGAAGTAATCAACCGATGCCCATGACGAACCCGGCCACGTATCATTATACTGCCAGTACACACAGCCCATCGACTTCGGCATTTCGCGCCTCCAGCCTTCAGCCCCGTACTTGATTCCATATCCATGTGTTATCTGGCTGAGCCAGAGCGTACTGTCGAAATCTTTCGGTTCCTTGAAGTACTGCTTGACCAGTATCATGATCTTGTCAGTGCCTATCTTGCCGTCTTCCTTGACATCCATGTACATCCGGTTTGACCGTTCATGGTATTTCATTACATAAGAATAAACCGATTCACGATCTGACTGCTCTGTAAAGGTCTGCACCGTCTTCGGCTCAGGAAACGACTGAAAGCCGAACTCGCTCACAAAACCATGAATATTGCGATATTCTTCAAAAGGTTTCCCTTCATGCCAGACCTTCCAAAAATGAACATCTCCACAATCCGGCGACCCGGTAACATAGTCAACCTGCGGGGCAAACTCCTTCATCTGGCTGCCAAGCGCATCGCGGAAAAGCTTGTAATAGTCACTCTCGCTCATTTTCTTATCTGACCATTCCTTGTCGCGGAAGAACATTATCTCGTTGTTGCCGCACCACACCGCTATCGAAGGATGATGTCGCAGACGTTTAAGGTTATCCCGCGCTTCAAGTTTCACGTTTTCGATAAAACTATCATCGAATGATGGATACGTGGTGCACGAAAACTTAAAATCCATCCAGACACATATGCCCATCTCGTCACACGCATCAAACAGGGTATCCTCCTCGTAGTAACCGCCGCCCCAGAACCTCAGCGAATTCATATTGGCCGCCACAGCATCCTCCACATACCGACGCAGGATATCTTTCGTTACACGATTCGCAAAACAGTCAGCAGGAATCCAGTTGGCGCCCTTGGAGAAGAATTTTACGCCGTTCACAACAAAGTGCATCGTTGTGTCCTTGGTCTGCTCGACCGCCTTCATTGTCCGCAATCCAATACGCTTAATCGACGAGTCCAGCAATTTCCCGCTGTTATCCATCAGGTCGACACTGACATTATAAAGCGGCTGCCCGCCCATTCCTGCCGGCCACCACAACTTCGGATTTGTAACTTCCAGCATGGCCTTCCCTTTTCCGGCATTCAATTCTGCGGACGCGGATGCCACTTCCCTGGAATCGAACTCAACAACCGTTTTCATCTTCAAACCCGAACTCACAGAAGGACCGGCAACCACATTAACGGAAAGAGCGACCTTGCCCTGCTGCGAATGATCCTGCAGTATTAGGACATCATCCAGGCGTGCAGTGTTGAATGACAATATCCCTATTTTTTTCCAGATTCCGCAGGTGATCAGGGTCGGCCCCCAGTCCCAGCCAAAGTTACAGGGTTCTTTCCTTATGTAGGCAGCACCCGGGTAGGCCCATGTGGGAAGTTTCCTGGCAGATTCTTTTGCCCGGATAAACGGCAGAACTGAATCGAACTTGACCTCAACAGTGTTGGCACCGGCCTTAAGCAGTTTCTTCACATCGAATTCGTATGTCCGGAACATGTTGTCGGTTTTACCGACTTCAGTATCGTTTAACTTGATACTCGCCAGCGTATCCAGACCTTCACATCGTAAAAGAACATATTCCCTGTCAAGAACGTCAGGCGGCACATCAAACGACCTGCGATAATTCCACGCCGCAGCGCTGACCCACTGCACGTTCTTTTCATTATCGCGGTAAAATGGATCAGGAATCTTCTTTGCAACCAGCAGATCGGTATGGATGCAGCCCGGCACCACTGCATCGATCCACTCGTTGCCGCCCTCCCTGGAAACCTGCCATTTTCCATTCAGGTCAATACAGGCAACCCCATCTGCCAGCACGGCATCAAAACACCACAACACCAATCCCAGAACCAGAAGCAACTTTCTTCCATTCTTCATAATTCCTCCACTCAGTAATTCTTCAGCTCAGAAACACGAGACTTACACCTGATCCAGAAAACAACCACAGCCAAAAGAGTCAGGCATGAAACAAAAACACCTGCAATAAAATTCTTATCAACATAAACCAGCCGGACATCATGACTTCCCGCAGGCACTTCCACAGCCTGAAACGCATAATTGGCAGGCCAGATTCGTACCGGCTTGCCGTCTATTCTGGCCTGCCAATTATGATGATGGTTCTGTGCAATCGTAACCAGCACTGGAGCCTGCGCCGTCACCTTAAACTCCCAGGAGTTTTTCGACACATTATTTAACGTTATGTTCGAGGCAGGACAATTGGTTACATTTATTGAAGCTTCTGCCTGCAATGGCAGCAATACGGTCTTCCTGGGATCGAAACCTGGCTTTAACATAATAGTCAACATTTCCGCCTCACTAACAAATTCCGGTCGCTGACCTGAATAAACTATCGGCATGGCATTGGTCCTCGCCTTCCAGGTGTACATCGTACCGGGTTTCGTGACCTGGCATACCCCCATGAAATCCACCCAGACTGACTGTAAATTAGTATCAGCCGCAGCAAGATGGTCTATAAAATCAGCATGGTTACGCAGATAAAGAGGGAAAAAGCCATCCACTTTCGGAATATTATCCATCATGTTACAGTTTGCAAAACAGCCAAGCCGGTAAGACAGGTAAGTCTGCACCGGATCTTCAAAAACAACCGTATGAAGCTTGCCCTCAGCTTCAGCGCTGAGCATAAGGCGCGAGACACCGACACGCGGTCTTGGATCAAGCTCGTCCGACTTCGTAAGACCTGGCGCATAAACATACCTCGGGACCGACGGATTCTGATCCGGCGTGTGCGTTTTGATGTCTATCCAAAGCAGCAGCAAGAGGCCCAGCCCAAAATACAGGGAACAACGCCCAGGAGGAAAACGAACCAACAGTCTCAACAGAACAGCCCCGACAGCAAGAATCAGTACCCGCGAAAGGCCGCTCTGCATGGTGTCCTTCGCTTGTTCCCAGGGCAATGGGAAATACCAGGCGAAGATAATCAGACACACCGACAGGACAATCATTATAGCCGCAACCCAGCCCATCACCGCGCTGTTTCTCTGTTTCCCGTTTAAAAGATCACGAGTTCCATATGCTGCAAGCAAAGGCACGGCAAATCCGGCCAGAAGAACAAATTTCACAGGAAAACGCATCACGCCGAAAAAAGGCATGATTTTCTGCAGCCAGGGATACAGATAACCTTCTTCACCGATAGCAAGAATCAAACCGGTCACGGCAACAAGGCCAAGAAGCCTGACGCGGCAATTACGTACGCACAAAAGCCCGGTTACTGCGAGTGCAAGCATGACAATACCGAGATAATACGAGGAAAACATCCATTGATTGTACTGGTGGAAAACACCGCTCGGCCATCTGTAGCAATTAAATAATGGAACCAGCAGGTTGGCCCACCCTGTTCCGGGCATGGCCCACAAACTGTCACCAAAGCCTGCTCCGCGTTGAGAATATTTGAGCAAATCAAAAAAAGGAAGAAGCTGAAATGCGCTCAACCCTGCCACAAACAGGACAATTGCAATCATCCGCCTGAGAACGATGCCTGCAGCAACTCCGGCAATAACATGCATTACAGCAACACCGCCGATAATAAACCACGTCATCAGGATAAACTCAGGAACGCCGCCAAGCATCTGCATTGTACCGGCAAAAGCGGCAAGGCAGATCCAGCGCCCGCCTTCAATACAAGCTCTCTCGCACAAAAGAACCAGCCATGGCATCCAGGCCACCACAACCATAATATGTGGCCACATGAGAAAACTTAAACTCATCCCGCTGAACGTAAATCCCAGCCCGGCAATCCATGCAGGCAAGCCACACCCAACCCATCGCCTGGCAAGAAAATACATTCCCAACCCGCCCGCAAAGAGATGGATAAGGCAGAAAATACCAAGCGACCAGGATAAAGGAAACACCGCGCAGAAAACAGACAATGGATAAAAGAACAAGGTCGACCACTGCGCCATAAACGGAACGCCACAGTGACTTAACGGGTTCCAGAAAGGGATCTCACCCTTCCAGAAACTTTCACGCGCATAAGATGCTATCGGATAGGAAAATAATCCAAAATCCCGGAACGCAAAGGTGTGCAGGCCGGAAATTACATGGGGAAAAGAACACAGAATGAGCACGAAGAGGAATATGGCAAATCGGCAGGGAGAATCCCATTTCTTCAAGGATTTATCATCAGGTAATTCGCATTCATCAGCACCCTGCAAAGACCTTAATGTTCCGTCTGTCATGACCGGATCAATCTTGAGGCAAGACTCTATTTTGTCTCAAGCTTTTTCGCGTCCTTTTTAGCAGGCCTTGCAAAGGCGGAAGGGGCTCGTTGTGGCGAGGGAGACACCAGACTTTGTCTCACGGCTTAATCCAATCAAAGAATCCTATCTTCTCCAGATCCGCACGCAGTCTTGCCACCTGTTCCACATCCGGGTTGGTATTGGGTAATCGTGCCGGGCCCACATCGACGCCCAGCATTTTCATAGTTGCCTTTGCCGCACCCATGTAACCATAACCATACAGCACCTTAATAAGCTGTACTGAACAATACTGTTCCTTGCGGGCGGCCGCCATATCCCCTGCTGCAAATGCTTTCATTACACGATGGTATATCTGCGCTGCAAAACAGTAACTGCTGCCGACGCCACCCCTTGCCCCTACCGCCAATGCTGCTATCAGATATTCATCGTTGCCCCATGGCAGGTCAAAATCTCCCGGCAAATGCTGACAAACCTGGTAAGAATAAAGGTCCGAATTGGTCCATTTGATGCCGACAAGATTAGGAATTCTCGCACAACCAAGCTCAAGGAATTCCGGCATGGACAGGTTTACGCCTGTCATCGACGGAATATCATAAAAATAGAATGGAAGCTCCGGCGCTGCCCCGGCAATTTCGGCGCAGCAATCCACCAGTGCGCCAGCCGTTTTGGGCTTGAAATATGAAGGCGCAAAAGCAGACATCGCCCGGGCGCCGTGTTTCTGCGCATGCGCTGCAAGAGTCCTGGCATCCAGAAGACAGTTTGAACCAACGTGCACGATAACATCCAGCTCAGAACCGCGTGTTATATCCAGCCATCGCTGCGTCAGACGTATACGCTCATCCACATTGAGAGAATGAACTTCCCCCGTACTACCACCAATAAAGGCAACTTTCATTCCATTCTTTATGAAATGCAATGCCTGGGATTCAACGGCTTCAAGATTCAACGAACCGTCTTTATTAAACGGCGTATGGGCGGCTGCAACAAGTCCAGTCAGCGGTGTTGTTTTCATATTTCAACCTTAATTGAGTTTTAAAACAGGAAGGCATAATAACTGTAAGCCGCATAAAAGTCACGGGAAAGAGATGGAACATGCCTTGTGCATAGTATGACGGGTAATCAGTGCGAATCTTTCCGTCAATCACGGACAGGCAGATGCCCGAAAGTAATGCTGCTTTGCGATCAATCCTGCATGTAAATAGGTTATGAATTGCAGAAACACGGTAGGGATAATTTGTCAAGGAGCCCCAACTTTACTCGCTTCGGGAATATAAGCACAATTAAAACGACAGCCAGAAAAAGAAGAATGCCCGCCACTATTGTACGTGATAAAGTTCTCATAGAGAATCAAGGAACATTAACTTCTTCCAATGACTTAAGATTCTTAAACAAATTTCTCTGGGGATCAAATTCCATATTACGGTCGTTGGGAGAGGGGTTGAGATAATATGTAAACAGAATGCGTCCTGTTTTTTCTTCCAGGACACCAAACATAAAATATCCATGTGTCTTTCCATACAACGCAGATACAATCTCGCCAACCTCATTTGTAACAGCCCGAACTCTAAACAAATAGGCTTGATCCTTTTTCGGAATATAATAATTAGTCGAAGAATGGCTGAAGAGTAAATTCGTAATATATCCATCAGAAGGGGCCTCCCTTGGAAACCAGTACTTAGAATGCATATAAGCCGCTTTACTGATCTCACACACCCCATCTTTCATTTGAGATGTGATTATATCCAGAGATGAATCATAATCCTTATAATTGACATATCGCTTCCGTATTCTAAACAGAAAGTCAGGAATACCGCCACTACCATAAGGTGAGACCCAATCCCCTTTCATTAGATCATAGCCAACAAATTGATCCAAAACTGGTATTACAATATCTAACCTCTTGGCATACATAGGTATAGGATTGACAATTTTCCGGATCATTTGTGTAACGACAGGATTCCAAGGCTGCCATTTGCCCCATTCGATTTTACCACGCCTCGCAATCCAGCCTTGGTATCTTCCATGTGATCTATAATAACCATCTTTTTCTATTCCATAACTGAATTCTCCATGAGTCTGACCTGATACTGAACATTCACCGTTTGTATCTGTAATTCCTTGAAAATCGACTCCACCGCTCGCAACTTTGACATTAAAGAAGCCACCCATTATCCTGGCATTGGACACAGCGAGACCGTTTTCATCCACAACTTTTATTGTTGCCTTGGCTTTTGCAAATTCAAATGCAAAAACAGAGTTTAATGAAACAATAAACAATAATAATGCATAAAATAATTTAGATTTCATTTTAGTTCTCCAGCGTAAAGGTCATTGCCATTGGGGTCAGGCCTATAATAGTGAATAAGCTCATCTGATCCTGCTTAGTTTATCAACTGTTCGCCGCAGATGCCGGCTCTCTGCTAATCGACGGCTTGCAACTGCAAGAAGATTACCCAAACCAGAGCCATCCGCCAATCCCAACCTCTGCCCCACCTCGCGACTCGTTAGGCTTGTTTGATCTTTCAACAGCCTAGCCGCCACCAAACGACCATCCGATACATTCCGTCGCCTGCTCAACGATTCCATGTCCAAATTGAACTCCGCGCAGACTCTCTTGAGCAGTCCGTCAGCATCCGCACCAACTTCAACCCGCCTCATTGCCGCATCCGTTCCAGCCCTCTTTTCCTCCACTGCCTGCCGATACTCCTTCTCCACTTCCCGACAAAAAACCTTTCCTCCTATAGCCTTGCTCGAGCGGCTCATCACTTCCTTCAACTCTTCATCGTCTTCCGCCAATCCGCTTTCCACAAAAAACCTGTAACTCTCCCACCGCTTTCCAGCATAATTGCCTGCCAATTCCGACAATGGCCCGTAATCAACCCATTTCTCCAGTTTCCCAATTCCTGCATATCCCGGATAGCTGCTCCACCTATAATTCCTCAGGCTCTTCACCTTGTCTTCCACGCCTTTTCCACTCATACTTCCCACCTTCACCGGATTCAGGTGAATATATCGCGTTAATGCCAGCAGATACTCATCGCCATTTACCACCTTCGCCTTGTATCGACCACTGAAAACATGCCCCACGCGATCATGCTTCACATTGTAATACATTGTGTAAGAAGTGTTCAACTGCTGCATGAATCGTGACAGGTTTCCGCGCGGAGTTTCCACCAGCAGATGATAGTGGTTGCTCATTATCACGTAGGCATATAGAAGAACGTGCTGCTCTTCGACTATCTCCGCCAGCTTCTCTAAAAACCTTTCCTTGTCACGATCGTCCCGAAATATATCGCTCCGTTCGTTACCCCGCGAGGTAATATGATAGATCGCACCCTTGTATTCCAACCGCAGATGTCTGGCCATACCTTTCCTCTTTCTGTCAAGCATGCCACCGCTACCACGCACCCTCCAGCCCCGTCAACAATTATTCACTATTATAGGCCTGACCCCGTGACCCTGCCAAACACTAAGGCACAGGGTTCCCGAACAAATCCGCAATCAACTCCTTCTTAATCTCGACCTTCGGGTTGAACTTCTTTGCGGCCATGTAATGCAGGAGGCTTGCTCGCATCTGCCGGGCAACCGGATTATTGTCCATATCATTTTTAAGATCGATACTGCAGACAAGCAATTTACCCTTCCCAACCTTTGCCTCAAAAATCAACCCCAGCTTACGGTTCGTAAACCAGTCGTCAATCACCTGGACAGTCGGTTTTAAATCAACCGGCATTTTATCGAGGATCATAGCCCCTGCACGATTGACAAGATACCACCACTGCCAGTTACTGTAACCATCTGTAGGAAACTCTTTCAATGCCGGACAGGCTGGATCACAAAGAATGCCAAGAGTCTCGGGCGGCTGGCGTTTTGTCCAGGCGGTGTTCCAGAAAATACTGGAAAATCCAATCTTGACCTTACCATACCTGTCATCACCCCTGACCTTGTCAGGTGGAATCATGAGCAGGACCTTACCGCCATTTTCAAGGACAGATTTTGACTGATCATTCCATTCATCAACAACTGTTATCCCCTGTGGAATTTCCGTACTAACCTTAGTGGGATATATCCATACATCCCAGTCATTCTCAAATCCCGTCTTCTCCAACCTCACCACCAGCCTGCATCTGACAGGAGCCGGCGCGGATTTCAGATCAATACTGATATGACCAAGCCCGATACCATTACCTATCGGAATGGTTTGTGCAGGCAATATGCCAGAAAACACAGCAACACCATTGTCAGCAACAAGCTTCCATGCAGTAACCGCATCTTTCAGCGGAGCAGGCCCGAAATGCGCCACCTCTATATCCGCCTCAAGCTTTTCATCAGACGTGAAAACCCGCCTAGACAGACGCGCTAGGGGAACCGTACTGTTGCAGAAGCGGCTGTATTCTCCGGCAGTTACATAGCCTTTGGACTCCCAGAAGGGATCAAGCACACCTACAAGTGCAGTCCCCTGTCCGGGGAAATCATGCAGGTCAAGCAACTGAAAACCGCCCATACCCTTTGTCCGTAACGCCGACTCAATTTCCTCTTTGTAACAAAGCGTCTGTAATCTGCCTGAGGCAAACAGAAAATCACGAGCCTGCGCGCCCATGTGATTCGCCTCAAGCGATTCCCGGAATATCTCGAAATTCTTCGGCTTGAGATAACCTGTGTACTTGCGAATCTCGTCGAAATTCGGATACACGCACCATTGACCAATCTCATGACTGATCACCGGGACAGTCCTCTTATCAATATAACCACAGTAGTCTGTGACTGTTTCCGGCGGCTTCGCGTTGATTCGCGATTTCAATCCCTGCCCCCAGCCCTGTACACGCGGGCCAGGCGAATTATGGTACTGGTTCTCGGCTATTTCCGGCCAGCCCGCACCAGCGGCAAACAGGCGGCGCGTGTCTGCAGCTTTGAAGTGATCGACCCATTTGGCCAGGTATTCCTTGTGCTTCTTGCCGCCAGGTTCATTACCGTAAGGCATAAGCAGAAATGAAGGATGATTACCATATGCCTTCAAAATCCGGTCCGTCTCGTCATAGATCCACTGATCAACCGGCTTGCCATCACCCAGCGTCGTTGACTGGTTTGCCCACGATGAACATTCCACCTGGTAGTAAAAACCAAGCTCGTCAGCCGCAATGAAGGCAGCTTTCGGCGGACACCACGAATGGAAACGCATATGGTTTAGACCATGTGATTTAACCACATTGATTATCCGTTTCCAGGATTCAACATCCGTTGGTGGGTTACCCGTCTTGGGAAAAATACAACACTCCAGAGTACCCCTGAAAAATATTTTGCGCCCGTTCAAAACAAACTGCGTTCCCTGCGGGCTGAGCTCCCGCAGGCCAAAAACAACCTGTGCTGTATCCGATCCATCATCCAGTACTGCCTTGAGCATATAGAGAGCAGGATGAAACTCATCCCAGGGTTCAACCTTATCGCCCAGCAGAAGGTTTGTTTCAAATACTCCGCCTTTATCATCCCACCGCACATCAACAGTCAGTGGTTTAACAGCAGGGTTCCCGGCAAGTTTATAAGACTCAACAGCGAGAACCAGTTTCCCGGTTCCCGTTTTCCCGGTGGCATTACCCAAGCGGCCTTTGACCATCACAGACTTTGCCGCCAGCCGTGGGTAAAGCTGCAGGTCCTCGATCCAGACCGTTGGCCTGGCCTGCAGTTCCAGTCTGCCCACTATACCATTCCAATTCCCCTGGGTATGATCAGACACGCTGTGAGAGTTAACCCCGATATCAACAACAAGGCGGTTGTCCACCCGCACTGTAACCCTGTGTTTTCCTGCATCCAGCACCCCAAGATCATGAACGTGCGGCGTGGCTAGCGCATTGTTGGTTCCAACAGCCCGACCATTCACCCAAACCTGCGTTTCCCAGTGAACACGTTCCAACAACAGCTCAACCCGCTTTCCCTTCCACGTATCCGGAATATTGATATCTCTCTGGTACCATGCAGCTCCGGCATAATATATTTCCGGCTGGAGCCAGAATGGTATTTTGATATTCCCTGGTTTACGGTATTTCTCGTACTCCGGCGATGTAAACCATGATCGATCAACTATGCCGCCGATCCACTTCGTCTCAACAGTGACTTCATCACCTATCCCCTGTTCCGGAAGCGAACCCGGCAGAGAGATTCTGCCTTCCAGTTTCTTCTCAAACCATTTCTCATTTATCCCGCTATCATCCCTGTCCAATGCAAACCGCCATTTCCCGGACAGGTTAATCTTTTCCGAGGCAAACGCATATGGATTACAGAAAAGACTTGAAAGGAACACTACTAGAACAACTTTCTTCATACTTCTCCTCCAATTCAGCGCACGCAACATGTTCTATCCATAGTATATCTCTTCTGTAATGTACGCTGTCACCAGCGTATCTTCGGCTGACGACAGCCGACTCTACAGAAGAATCTATATTTTGAGCCTTACGTTTTTCAAATCGGCATGAACTTCAATCAACCAGTTCCTTCTCAATCTGCTCCAGCGACTTCCCTTTCGTCTCCGGCACCTTGAACCAGACAAACACAAATCCCGCAACACATACCGCGGCATATGCCCAGAAAGTCCCGGCCGGACCAAGAGTGGCGTTCAACATCGGAAAAGTAAAGGTCAGGACAAAACATGCAATCCAGAGGGCCGATACCGCAACCGAAATTGCAGCCCCCCTGATACGGTTAGGGAATATTTCGGAAATCAAGACCCATGTCACCGGGGCAAGCGACATCGCATAACAACTGATTGCCGACAGCACCAGCAACAGCATTGGCAGACCTTTAATGCCTGCATGGTAACAAAACCCCATCGCGATATAGACCAGCGCCAGGCCACAGGACCCAATCAGCATCAGCACACGGCGTCCGCCCCTGTCCACGACTCCAAGCGCCACAAATGTAAACACCAAGTTTACCGACCCGGTCCACGCAATATTCTTGAGCACATCCGAAATGTCATAGCCGGCATTGCGGAAGATCTCCTCCGCGTAGTTGAAAATTACATTGATGCCACACCATTGCTGGAATACCGCCAGCACCACACCCAGGAACAGGACTTTTTTCATTTTGGGTTCCAACAGATCCCGGAAATTGACTTTCTGTATCTCATTTACAAGAGTGGTTTCAATTTCAGCAATTGCCTGTCCGGCATAGGTACTACCGCCCATACGTTCGAAAATAGCCCGCGCCTGGGCAGACCTGCCATTCTTGGCGAGCCAGCGGGGACTTTCCGGAACGAAAAACATGCCTGCAAGAAAAAGCAAAGACGGAACGGCCGTGAGACCAAACATCCAGCGCCAGCCAACCTGGCCATACCATGACCCGGCAATGAAAGTGTCCGTAGCATTGGCCGGCAGATCGCGCACAATGAACCAGTTGATAAACTGCGCCGCCAGAATGCCGATCACAATCGTCAATTGATTGACAGCTACCAGCCTGCCGCGCATAGGCGCCGGTGCCACCTCCGCGATGTACATTGGCGAAAGATTAGACGCCAAACCAATCGCCACGCCGCCCAGCAAGCGCCAGAAAACAAACACGGTAAAGTTCTGCGCAAATGCATTTCCAAGCGAGGTTAAAGCAAAAAGGAATGCAGAGAATATCAGGAGTCTCTTGCGCCCGAATTTATCGCTGAGCGCACCAGCCATTAGAGCCCCAACCAGACATCCGATCAAAGCACAACTATTGGCCCACCCCTTTTGCGTTGCACTGGTCAGCTCGAAATATCTTTCAAAAAACGGCTTGGCGCCTCCAATGACAACCCAGTCATAACCGAACAAAAGACCGCCCATCGCCGCAACCAGCGAGATGGTCCACACATATGTCATGTTATAGACAGGCTTCACACCCCTATCAACCACGCCCCCACTGCCTGAAGTTATAATCATGTTTACCTCTTTTTTTTGTCGATTTCCGATTTCCGAGTGAAAATTTCAAATATTCATCCTGTAGGAGCCCGACTCCGTTCGGGCGATATTTTCCTTCCATCGCGCTGATGGCCTGTCCGCCGTAGCTTCTTCAGCGCAGGCGGAAACCGCGCTCCTACAATCTACAATTTTTTCTCACTTCCCGCTGTCTTTGATTGCCCTGAACATCGCCTGCAGGTTCTCAATCGGAACGTTACTCTGAACGTTGTGGACACTGTTGAACACAAACCCGCCATCCTGATTGAATATGTCAATCCTCTCACGGACCTGCCTGTAGACTTCATCCGGCTTCCCGAACGGAAGCGTGCTCTGCGTATCAACCCCACCGCCCCAGAACACAAGCTGCTTTCCAAACTCCTTCTTCAACTGCCGTGGATCCATGCCTTCCGCCGAACACTGGACAGGGTTCAGCACATCAAAACCCGCTTCAACAAGGTCCGGTATAAGTTTGTAGATGGCGCCGCAGGAATGGATGAATGTTTTCCAGTTTGTCAGTTTGTGAATCCGGTCGTTGACCTGCCTGTGAAACGGCTTGAACAATTCACGGTACGCCTCAACCGAAGCAAATAAACCCCGCTGTGTTCCAAAATCCGCACCGCTTACAAAAACCACCTGAGGCATATTGCCTACAGCCTTAGCCAGGGTTTCTATGTTCTTCAGCGCAAACTCGCACTGCTTTTCAAATATCTTGAATATAAAATCTTTCCGGGTAACTGTGGAAATATACCACTCCTCCAGATCGCGTATTCCCTTTGTTCGCTTCATCCATGTTGCAGGCACGAGCGCGATATCGCCGAAACCCGTCCCGGGGAATGTCATGTAGATGCCATACTGTGTCTTGTCGTAATACGGCCTGATGCTGTTCACAAAATGATCAACATCCTGCCTGCCCAGAAGCCCGAACTCCTCACAGTTATCCGCCAGGCTGGGATTCTCCTCATCAAACGGACCCTGCCTCTTCGTGGCGTCGAAGAAAAACGAATCCTTCGGCATCACAGCCGACGCTGGCACACTGGTGTCGCCTTCCGGATACATTTCGATTCCGCCTTTGGCATCGATTGTCCAGTTGAATCTGCCTGGCACCAGGACAGGCGTGCCGTCATGCATGGTAAACGGTTTCCAGTCCTCGTTCGGAAAGCCGAACATGTTACAACGCGGATGAACACCAACCACATCAAGCGAAAGTGCCTGGCGCAGTTCCTCGTCTATCTCGCCAAGCATCTGGTAAGGTTCAGTAATCTTTACGCGATGATTGCTGTCGCCAAGAACCGCTTTCCGTAGGCGGTGGATGGCACCGGCACCCATTCCGGTCTGCCCGCCAGCTCCGAAATCAACACACACACGATCAACGGACCGGTGATTCAATGCGGCATGGAGTCTTTCACGTGAATTCATTCTTCACCCCTTTTGGTCTGCTTTTCTTCTGCAATTTGCATATTGGTACATTATTACGTTAGCTATCATTCAGGGAATGGACGAAAAAAGCAAAATGCTGGACTATATTATCATGATATTCCATATTTTCTCAAAGCCGGCTTATATTAAAAGGATCATAGATGGATAAACTTCGCATAGAAGATGGATTCCCGGGGCAGATAATGCACGTAATTCCCAAGCCGTTGCTTGCAGAAGCGGTGAAACATGTTCTGGTTGGCGAACTGTATCCATCGCATATCGGGTGGTTCCCTCCAGCGCATCACCACTATATCGTAAGGCCGCATGGAGCCGATCAGAACATCATGATATACTGTATCAAGGGGCATGGCTGGTTTGATATTGACGGAAACCAAGGCGAAATGAAGCCCGATCAGGCATTACTGATTCCAAAGAACAGTCCGCATTCATACGGAGCAGCCGATATCAATCCATGGTCAATTCACTGGGTTCATTTTGCGGGCGAAGACTCTGCCTGCTATACAAGTCTGCTTCCCCACGGTGAACACGTCATACCGGTTTCACGGTCCATACGGGAAAAAGCAGAACAGCTCTTCAGAGAATGCCACGGAACATTCACCAACGGATTTACAAATACCCGTATTCTTTTTGCCGCGCAGGCATTGCGTCATCTTCTTGCTCTTTTCTTTTATGGCAACCCGGCTTTTTCGCCTGGCACTCCGACAGGCAGCCATCGTTCATTCAGCACCACCATAGAATTCATGCGCGAGCATCTCGACGGAAACCTCAAACTGGAAGACATGGCAAGACACGCAGGCTTCTCCGTGGCACGATTTTCCTCCCTTTTCCGGGCACAAACCGGCTTCTCCCCCGTTGAATATTACATCAGGTTGCGGATACAGGCCGCCTGCCGATTAATGGATACCATGGCCCTGAACATTTCCGAGACCGCAAACCGCATTGGATATGACGATCCATATTATTTTTCCCGTATTTTCAGCAAGATAATGGGGATGCCCCCAACGGCCTATCGAAAAGCAAAGAAAGGATAAGCAAACATCCCCCCTATACCGCCGATCATGATTCTGTTAAGTTTTACCGGACAAATGTTGCTCTGATTGGTAAGACAAGACGACATTATACAGATCACAGGGAAATTGATAAGGAGATATCAAATAATGAAAGTAGTTGCATTTAACGGTAGCGCACGCAAGGACGGTAATACCGCCATCATGATCCGGACCGTCTTCGAGGAACTTGAAAAGGAAGGGATTAAGACCGAACTCGTCCAGCTCTCAGGCCAGAAAATCAACGGATGCATCGCCTGCTACAAGTGTTTTGCGAACAAGAACAAACGTTGTGCCGTAAATGATGACATGGTGAACGACTGTATCGATAAAATGCTGGAGGCAGATGGCATAATCCTGGCATCGCCGACCTACTTTGCCGATTGCTCTGCCATCCTGAAAGCCCTGATCGAAAGGTCAGGCATGACTTCTCGCGCCAACGAAGACATGTTCAAGCGCAAAGTCGGAGCGGCGATTGTCGCAGTCAGGCGCGGCGGCGCAATGCATGTCTTCGATACAATCAACCACTTCTTCACCATCGGCCAGATGATTATCGTAAGCTCCTCCTACTGGAACATCGGCATCGGTCGCGAAATCGGCGAAATTGAGAAGGACAGTGAAGGCATGCAGATAATGACAACACTGGGCAAAAACATGGCCTGGCTGTTGAAGAAACTGCAGTGAAGCTCCCCGCGGCAAGCCGCGGGGCATCCCGCCAACAAAAGCGGTATCAGCGAAACTCCGCCATAGCCTTGACCCGTCTTCACCCCGACCTCGGGGAGTGTCGGGGCTATACCGTGTTTGCCAAGCTATTCATCCCGCGTGCCAAGGCACGGGGCATTTTGGCGAAGGCGAGTAGAAGAATAAAACCCAATATTTCGTTTATTCTTCCCAAGAAAACCCTTGAAACTGGCCCCAAACGTCGGCATTCTTCCCAAGTCAAACGATCTTTCAGAACGGACATATCGCAAGGAGCATGTTTTATGATTAATCGCCTTAAAAAGTCACTCGCCATCCTCTTGCTGACAGCCGCAGCTCTCTCCGTTAATGCTGCCGAATTTTTCTTCAAGGATGGTGACCGCGTAGTTATGATGGGTGACAGCATTACCGAACAATATCTTTACAGCAGTTATGTCGAAGCATGGACACTGACCCGCTTCCCTGCATGGAACATCACTTTTATCAACGTTGGTATCGGCGGTGACAGATCAACCGGCGGCAATAATCGATTCAAGAGGGATGTCCTTCCGCACAACCCGACCGCCATGACAGTCGATTTTGGAATGAACGACGGCGGATATAAGGCATTTGACGAAGCAGGGTTTAAAACCTACATGGGTGGTCTCCAGGGAATAGCTGATCAGGCTAAGGCCGCCAATATCAGGGTAGCATGGTGCACTCCCAGCCCCGTTGAAAAAAGCGAGGAAGGACCTGCAATCCAGGGTTATAACGAAACCCTGGAAAAATACTCGGAAGGAGTAAAACAGAATGCCGCCATAAACGGTAATGCCCTCTTCATAGACCAGTTTCATCCTTTCATAGCGATGATTGACAAGGCTCGCACAGCAAGCCCAAAAAATCGAATAGGAGGCGGTGATGCCGTACATCCAGGTCCGCCCGGACAGGCCATAATGGCATGGTCAATCCTGAAAGGCATGAGTTTCCCTGCTGTTGCTGCCACCGTTGAGATAGATATCGCCGCCGAAAAAATCGTTAAAAATTTGAATTGTAAAGTAGAAGATCTCAAGTCCGATGCCACAGGAAAAGTTGAATTCAAACAAACAGATGCCGCCCTGCCATTCTTCCCTGAAGAAGCAAAAAGTATCCTGCAGTGGTCTCCCATTATGGAAGAACTCAACGAATACCGTTTGAAAGTTACAGGACTTAAGGCCGGCCAGTACGAAATCCGCATAGGCGGCAAGAAGGTTGCTGAATACACCGCCGTCGCCCTGGCCGACGGAGTCAATCTCGCTCCGGCAGTCCTGTCCGAAGGCCCAATCGCCGATCAGGTAAAAGCAGTATGGACGGCTATAAAGGCAAAGAATGACTACTATCACCACAAGATTTTCGGGGGCGTTATCCTCGCCGAGGTTAAAATTCCTGATTTCCTGGATGTCAAAGTGGAAAATGTTGAAGAAAAGCGGGCTAAGGCGTTAAAGGAACGCATGGCAAAGATGCCTGAACTCTTCGACGCAATAAAGAAAGCACTGGTCATACAGCCACACCAGGTGGAAATCGTTCCGCTACCAAAACAGTAAAGGAGCATCATGAAAAACATAGTCAGAAATACAGTACTCGTATCGATCCTGTCCACAGTCATCGCCATAACCGTCTCAGCTGCTGAAAATCCCTTCATCGGTAACTGGGCATTAACCATCCCGGGTGGGGGCGCTGGCTGGCTTGGAATCACAGACAACTGCGGTAAACTCGAAGGCGGCATACTCTGGGGCGGTGGCAGCGTGGTGCCTGTCGCATCGGTCAAAATCGAGGACAGCACGCTTGTCGTAACCCGCATCCATGAACGGAAAGCCAAAGACGCACAGGGTAAAGAAATCAAGGTCAAGGAAACCGAAACCATCAGGGCCAACATCGACGGCGCGAACATGAAACTCACCACTGAGCGCGACAAGGGCGATGGCAAGGTTACCGGCAAGGCTGACTTTGTCGGCAAACGCATCCCCCCTATGCCTGCAGCACCAGATCTCGCAAAGATTAAATTCGGCGATGCAGTAAAACTATTCAACGGCAAAGACCTGACAGGATGGAAACTCGTGAACCCCAATTCCATCTGTGGATGGAGCGTCGAAGATTGCATTCTCATCAACCGGCCCGTGCAGGAGGAGGGTAAGCCTCACAAGAATTACGGCAACCTCCGGACTGAAGGAGAGTTTGAAGATTTCAATATCGTCCTTGAACTCCGTGTACCCAAGAACGGCAACAGCGGAGTTTACCTGCGTGGAATCTATGAAGTCCAGGTTCAGGACAGCTTCGGCAAGCCGCTTGATTCACACAACATGGGCGCAGTCTACAGCCGCATCAAACCCACGGAAAACGCCGAGAAACCCGCCGGCGAATGGCAGACAATGGACATCACACTTGTTGATCGCCACATCACAGTCGTTCTAAACGGCAAAAAAATCATTGATAACCAGCCCCTGCTCGGCTGCACCGGCGGAGCACTGACATCGGATGAATTCAAACCGGGGCCAATTTATCTACAGGGCGACCATACCGGCGTGGACTACCGCAGTATTATCCTGAAGCCAGTGGTTAAGTAGATCGCAACGACATCATAACATTACAGCAGGTTAGGCGGATAACCCTGCCTGCTGATAAGCAAATTAAACCAGACAAACTAAATAATCTCCGCAAAAAGATTACTTACTCTTCTTGGACTTGTTCTTGTCTTTGTACTCCTGACTATCAGTGAGCGACTTGCGGACATCTTTCTCTGCCCAGCCTTCTTTCGTAATCTTTTCCGTGAAAAGCTTAAGCCCAGCATCATCGGGTTTTCTTCCAAGAAGTTCCTTGTAGGCATTATTAACTATTTGATTAGCCCTGACCTTGATGTACTCATCACTTTTCTTCAACGCATTGCGCACAGCACCTTCGTCCCAACCTTCGTCAACCATCTTGGCGCGAAGCATCTTCAGGCCTTCAGCATCAGGCTTGCGGCCAAGAATGTCCTTGTAAGCGGTAGTAACAACCCGGGTTGCAGTATCGCTATCAATACCTTTATTTTTAGCAAAGCTAACGCCAATACCAAAAAGAGAACACAGAACCAGCCCGACCATCAATTTCACTTTCATCAGTAATCAACCCCTTTCAATAATGATTCACTCAAATCCTGTAACAGAAACCAGCACCTGCTCTACTGTACCAATGGCACATTCCGGACAATTTATCCGAAGCCTGTGCGGCAATAATTATCGACAAAAGAAAAGCCTACACGCCTCCGAACGCGCTGAACCCCCCATCGACCGGTATAACCGTACCGGTGACAAACATGGACAGATCAGATGCAAGAAAAATTACAGTTCCAGAAATTTCCTCAGGCTTGCCGAAACGCCCCATCGGCGTGCTTTTGATGATACGTTCACCCCTGGGCTTGAGAGCACCTGACTTTTCATCGGTTAATAAGAACCTGTTCTGCTCCGTCAGGAAAAATCCAGGCGCAACCGCGTTAACACGCACTCCGGTACGTGCTAAATGCACGGCGAGCCATTGTGTCAGATTGGTGATCGCGGCTTTAGCGGCCGAATATGCGGCAACACGGGTCAAAGGGCGAATCGCCGCCATTGAGGACATATTGATTATTGAGCCGGCGCTCCGCTCAACCATAGATCGCCCGAAAATCAGTGTCGGAAGCAATGTACCGTAAGTATTGAGGTCGAATACATTGCGGAATCCTTCCAGCCCCAGGCCAAATATTGATTTTTCAAGTTCATCAATCGCGGCATCGCCCTGCGAGATCTGCTCTTTGTCCGCTGTTCCGGCCGGATGATTACCGCCGGCATTGTTGATGAGTATATCCACTTCACCAAACCTGTCGCGTATCGCGCCAAAGGCCCTCTGGAGGCTCTCGCGGTCAAGCACGTCGGCAGAAACTGACATGGATTCGGCACCTGTGGTTTCGGTGACATATGCGGCCACTTTTTCCCCGGTTTCCTTCGTGCGGTTAAGGATGACAGTGCGTACGCCGACACGTCCGAGCGCGACGCTCAAGTGACGCCCAATGACACCAGCGCCTCCAGTTATAACGCACACTTTGTTCTTCAGATTCAATAGATCGTTTTCCATATGAGAGTCCTTTTATCTAACGGAACCTGTATATCGCATGCTAATCCGTTTGTCCAGATTAGTGAAGCGCCCCGCGGCAAGCTGAGAAGTGTAAGTTAAAATGCCGCATGAATACGCGGAAGCGTTCCATGCCAGGAATCGCTATCCTCTGTGGTCTTACAAAGGACACAAAG
>MHBM01000015.1 GCA_001804885.1 Lentisphaerae bacterium RIFOXYA12_FULL_48_11 | reverse complement strand
TGCGGAAATAGTCCATGACCACACCTGTGAATTGCGTCCCCGCGAACAATCCGATTCCCAGCGTCACCGTTGTATAAAGGGCCTGGGCTGAGCCGCGAATTTCGGGCGAAGCCACGCGATTTACGTAAATGAAAGCGGCATCAAAAAAGAAGGCAAATGCCAGACCATGTAAAACCATTGATGCAATGACCAGTTTCCTCGGTCGCATCCGGGCGTATACCAGAAACATGATCAACCAGAAACCTGTACCTATTGCCAGTGTCCATTGAAAGCCCAACCGCGGGAAAATCATCGGCAGGATTTGAGCCATGGCCACTACCTGCGCTACCTGGGCAATACTCATCAACGCAGGTATTGAATTATGGGACGTACCGATGTCTTCCAGGTAACGGGCGGTACCGAGGAAATAGAACTGCAATTGTGTGGTGACAACAAATGAAATCACCAGGAAAATCAGGAAATTCGGATCAGCAAGCATTGAAATTGCCTTCACGAACGGCAAAACGGCGCCGACTTTATGCGCGGGTGGCGTATGTGGCAGGAAGAAACAGTAAACGCCCATGATTAAAGAAAATACCGCAGCCATGGTCAGTCCATCCTCGCCACTGACCTTTAACTTACCGGAACGGCGCCAAGCCGTCAGCACCAGTCCCGCCAGTATCCAGGAGATTGCGCCCCATACTCGGACCCTGAAATAATTGACCTCCGGATTCGGAATGTGTGCAAAAGCCAGGGAATTCACAAGCGCAAGTGTCGGGGCAAAACAAAGTGAATAACAACCCATCAGTATGAGCAATGGCCAGAATCGTGTGGCACGGGCAGCGGCCAACAGGAAGATGCTGCCCAGCAGATGCGCTCCGCCAAGATACCACTGCGTAGGACACCATCGGTCAACAATCTGGCCTGCCAACAGTGGCGAAATAATGCATCCCAGCGGCAGTGTACCATAGATCCACCCCAACTGCTTACCGCTCATTTTCAGTGGCCCCAGAAGTCGCGCAGCTAATACAGGAGCCCAAGCACCCCAGATGGTAAACTCCAGGAACATCATTCCACTCAATAATATATATAATTCCCAGCTCATGAGATTCCTTTATTTCCGTTTATCAATGGTCTCAACCATTCTTTTTCCAATTGTAATAATCGTAATAGGTTTTTATCTCCATTTTCTGCGCGGCATACTCGATGAATTTTCTTGTCCAATGCAGGTTCTCGTCAAAAAGAATACTGGTCCAGTCGTGCTGCAGATGTGACCAGCACATGTTCATGCTCTCAAGCCGGTCAACCTGCGCTTTTAAATAAGAATGATACTCTTCCCATTTCTCCCAGCCATTGTCATGCCGCCACTGCGCATCCAGCCAGCCCTGTACCGGACACTCCAGTATTCCTGGAAAGCCCTGCCGGTCATAAAAGAAAGGCTGAATCCCCCAGTCGAGCGGAAAATAATCCAGGCTGTTTCTGCCATAAGAGCGTGTGTATACCATCCCGCTTTTTGAAATGATCTCAAGAATGTCAGGCCTGTCGGATAATCCCCGGTAATATGTGTATGGAGCCGTGATCCCCTTGCATTCGACTCCCAGATACTTCTTCAAGAGAGCCACCGGCCTGCCTATCTGTTCCTCCATCCGGTCGAAGTCCAATCCCCTGAGAAAAACCCTGCTGCCGGTTTCCTCCACAACGGTCTTCAGGGGATAATGATCCTGTGTATGCTGGGCTATTTCAAACATTCCCGAAGCAAGACACTTCTCAAGTTCAGCAAGGTGTTTTTCTATATTACAACCAACCATGAATATCGTGGCAGGCACCTGCAATTCCTTGTGAACTTCCACTATCTTTTTCAGGAAAACAGAAGTGGAGTCTTCCGGCACTTTCCTGCCTACCCACTTCTCGCCCGGGACCCGCCCTGGAATTCTTTCCACATCGTAACCAATAAGCAGTTTAGATGACATGACCTTCCTCACAGTTTGATTATATCTGCCGTATAAAGCATACGGACACAAGGATGCTTTAACAGGAATGATGCCGGATTCTCAGTGCTGATTTCGCCCGTCTTTATTTTATGAAGAGGAATCACCTGTTCTTTGAAACACGCCAGCAACAATATTTCTTTTGCCTTCAGTATGGATTTCATTCCCATTGTAACTGCCTTGCGCGGCACTATTTTAAAATCGTTTCCGGCAGTCAGACGCGCGTTTGTTTCAATCGTCAGTTTATTAAGTTCGATAACACGGGAAGGGAGTCCGGCAAAATCATCCACCGATATCTCATCCGCCTTAATAGGTTCGTTGAAAGCTATGTGTCCGTTAAAGCCTATGCCCAAAAGTTGAAAATCCAGGCCGCCGGCTTCGGCGATTTGTGAATCATATCTTGCAGGATTTTCTGCATCCGGGAAAAACATATTTTCGTGTTTGAAGCCAAGTTCTGGATTCAACAGGTTGAAAAACTTCTCAGTCATGTATTTCCGGTAACTGAGCGGATGATCGGCAGGAACATTCCTGCCATCATTGCCGGCATATTCATCAAGATTGAATGTGGACAAACGGGAAAGTCCAACCCCGGCATTGTTAAGCATTCCCGCAAGGACTGCATAAAGCTTTATCATCGTATTCCCGGTTGCCATCCCGACCCTGACGGTATTCTGACCGGAAAGATTCTTTGAAATGACCTTGAAAAGAATCTCCGCACCTATCCGACTCATATCTTCATAATCATGTGCTTCTGTCCATTTCATTTCGAACTTCCCCTGCTTGATGTCTTCAATACCGACCAGGAAAGAAGTTTCTCGGACGCCGATCGAATATCGCCAATCCGATTCTCGCCCGCTTCACGCTCAATCGCAAGAACGCCATTGAATCCAATCTCTTTCAAAACGTTCAGGAATGCTTCGCCTCCAACCTGACCTTCACCCCATGGGACCTCTGTACCCCAGGTACCGGCTATCTTTGCCAGCATGGCATCCTTGATATGAACGTGCTTGATCCAGCGGCCAAGCACACGAACGGCTTCGACCGGGTTACCTTTTCCGTAGAGGATCATGTTCGCCGGATCAAAATTGACGCCAAGCGCGGGATGATTCATTTCTTCCAGCAGGTTGCGCAAACATTCGGCAGTTTCCTGGCCAGTCTCCATCAGGAGCGATATGCCGCGTTCTCCGGCAGCGTCCGCGAGACAAACCAGGCGGTCTTGAAACTTCTGTACCTTCGCCTTGTCATCATCCTCAATAAAACCGGCATGCATTGTCAGGAAACGAACCCCGCATTCCGCCGTGATCGCGATCGAACGCATAACCATCTCCCGGTTACGGGCCCAGTACTCATCCGGAACGATTCCACCAGTCACTCGAATACTCTCAAGCGAAGAATAATCCTCATGAAAGAAACCAATGGTCATGGCGCTGATCATCCATTCCTGTTTCCTGATCGCTTCCAGGTAAGCGTCCCCACCGTCACGAAATACGGGCTTCAAAGCCAGGTTCACACATCCAATCCCAAGTTCCTGCATTGCCTTTACAATTCCATCGAAATCGGCACGGAGTGACCAGCTGCAAACAGCCAGCGGCCATTGACCACATTTCGGCATGCCCTGAAATTGCCGGCTATTCATTTTATCTTCAGGCGATGTTGACACGTTTTCCTTTTTGTACCGACTCACGTTCGGCTTCCACAATACGAAGTGAATCCAATGCCTGTTGCGAAGTAATTACAGAAGGAACAGACTCACCACGAATAATTCTCACAAAATACTCGATCTGCCGGGAATAACCATCGCCATTCCCCAGCGGTGGAGTAAACACCTCTCCTCCGACAGGACAAACCTTGAGTGTCGGTTGCCGCCTGTGGTCGAAGGAAATCGTGGCCTTCTCCAGGGCGATGAGAAACCGCATCTCAAAACCAAACGACGGCATCATTTCCCAACCTCCCTCGGCCGTGACAAGCTTGTCGTCGCTGTAACAATAGTGTGTGACTACGTGTGAAAGCCCGGCCCCTGGAATCGTGACTCCGTGACTGCATACCGAGCCAGGCATTCCAAAAAGATACTGGACAAAATCCGTATCATGAATGTGCAGGTCCAGAACCATGCCACCGCTCTTGGCTTCGTTTGAAAACCAACTACCTTCTTTTGAGCGGGCCGTTGCAGCCAGCCGCTGGAACGTCGCAGCGATAACACGGCCATAAGTGCCACTCTCAATTATATCCTTGGCCTTGACGTACTCGGGCCAGAAACGAATGCAATGGCCGATCTGCAGCACCTTTCCGCTTCGCTTCGCGGCATCGATCATTGCCTTACCCTCGGAGAGATTCAATGCCATCGGCTTCTCGCAAAGCACATGAAGCCCTGCCTCCAGTGCTTTAATGGTCCACGGGGCATGCAGAAAGGTTGGTACTGTAATCGAAACTGCATCGAGTTTTTTATCAGCAAACATTTTAGAGGGATCAGAATAGACGCTGATGTTCTGCAAATCAACGTCGCCAACAGCACCTGCAATGTTGCCCTTATTCTTATTGGGATCAGTTACAGCGTGCGGATCGGCATCGCAAATGGCTGCCACCTCCACACCTTCCATGGCTTTCCAGCAGCGATAATGCATGCGCCCCATAAAACCGAAGCCAATGATTCCGACCTTCATCCCGGAAACCCTCCACGCGAAGATTCAGTACGCCATATGATCGTCTAATTACTTAAGAAATGCCTGCCTTTGTAAGCGATAGATTTACTATACAAGCCCATACCGCATACTGCCGATTGCGCAAGAATATTGCTGCATTTTGCGTAATGTGAGTATACAGCACAGACTCAACAAGTTCGAAACAGAATACACCCCCTGTTATTTCCTCATGTCCAAAAGTCCGTTTTGAGACATTATATACAAGAATGCTGAAAGATTCTGGACAGAGAGAGAAGCAAGACTGATAATCGTCTGACAGGAAAGTCCATGGAAACAGACACAACCGACAATGCAAAAGTGGAGTTATTTGTAAGCCTGCTGGCACGCCACGATCGTAGTATAGAAATATATGTAATCTCCCTCTGCCCCAACCTGGGGGAAGCCGAGGATATTCTCCAGGAGGTCAAACTGTTCATGTGGAGGAATTTCGACAAGTTCACGCCTGGAACCAACTTCCTTGCGTGGGCTAAAAGCATCGCTTTTTATACCGTGCTGTCGTACCGGAAGAAAAAGACCAAACAGCCCAGATTACTGGGTGACGAATTTTTACAGGCTGTTGCAGCTGAAATCGACAACAGGCACGAGGAACTGGAAAAACGGCGCAAACTGCTCAGCGCCTGCGTCAAGAAACTAGGAGAGAAGGAACACGAAGTTCTTAAACTCCGCTATACCCAACAGCTGGATATAGAAGAATTGGCCGAGAAATTAGGACGAACCGTGACTGCAGTTTACCGTCACTTGAGCAGGATCCGACAGACCCTTCATGAATGCGTTGCCCGGCAGGAGGAATCTTATGGCAACTGAACAACAAAGAACTGAACTTATAATACTCTGGGAAAAATATGCCGACGGGACAACCAGCGAAGAAGAGGTCCAACGCCTTGAGACACTTGCAAAGTCGGACCCGGAACTTATGCGATTATTTGTCAATATTGCCCACCAACATGCCTGCCTTGCAATGAACCCTGATGTCGCCGCACCGTTCTCATTCAACGACAACATGAAAGCACTTATTGATAATGACGGCGGAAATGGCCTTGCAGAACCAATACCTGCAGGTAATGTCATGCTCTTTAGCGGCTCAAGATTGAACATCTTCCTTCGTATTGCAGCATTACTTATAACAGGGCTTGGTATTGGGTATGTCCTGGCCTGCAGCTTTACACCTATAAATACTGCCGGCGGCAAGACAATAGCCACATTGAGCGAAACCGTCCAATGTCAATGGGCCGGCGGCACACTACCCACAGAACAGGGTGCAAATCTCCTGCATGGTCGGCTGCGCCTGACCAGCGGCCTGGCCACCGTAACTTTCACATCGGGTGCAAGAGTTGTCATGGAGGGTCCTGTTGACATGGAGCTGATTTCGCCTATGAAATGCAAACTGTATTCCGGCCTGGTGGTTGCACATGTACCCAAACAGGCAATCAATTTTGAAATAGAAACCCCGAAGGCAAAAGTGTTTGACCTTGGCACTGAATTCGCCCTGTCGGTAAACCCACAGGGAAACACCCAGGTACGCGTTATCAACGGACTCATTGAGGCACAACCAAATCAGTCAAGAACACGGCATCTGGTGAAATGCGGAGAAGCCGCAGTAATTGAAACAGAGATGGACTTCCGGCTCGATAAAACAACCGACAATGAAATAGCACACCTCATCACCCCTGCCTCAGAACCTCTGTCAGATGCCATGGTACGTATCTCAACAGCTGACGGGAATGGACAGGATGCCTATGTTTCCAATGCTAAAGTCAGGAATCACGACTCTAATACACTGTTGCTTATCAAGAATGGGCGAACGTGCAATGGATATCACAGGAAAGTGTATCTCTCCTTTGACCTTTCAAGAATCGGTAAAGCCCAGGTCGAACGGGCCTTACTGCGCTTGGTGATGGAGCCCAGCGGATTCGGGGCAGCATCGGGCCTCTCAGATGCCGTTTTCAAGGTCTACGGCATAACCGACGAGAATATCGAGTCATGGACCGCAGACATGCTCAACTGGGGCAATGCCCCTGCAAACATGCCTGATGGCAACGAAGTTGATCCAGCGACAACGGTATACCTCGGTTCGTTCACACGGCCAAGAGGCATTCAGCATGGTTACTGCGAACTGACATGCGATGAACTGACCAAATTCCTGAATAGTGATACTAACGGCAGCGTCACGCTGATAATTGTGCGTGAAACAAGGGAAAATCCCTCCGGCGATCTTGTGCATGCCTTCGCCAGTCGCCGCCACCCCGGCGCACAGCCTCCAACGCTGCAATTGAAACTTGAAGATAAATAACTGATTATTTGTGTCCAATACTATAAAGACAGACATTATACCGTATAAGGTTCATTTAAAATAAATAACCGGCAAACAACCTCAGCACTGGGAGGAATAATGAATTCAATCAGTCGACGCAACTTTATCAAACGTGCATCCTGTTTCTCATTAGCTCTGGGATCAACAACACTTTACACATGGAATTCCTCCGCCCAGGCCTATGCTTCGAAAAAAACTTCCCTGGCATGTATACGTCCATCATGCGAACTACCGGTAATTTATGATGTTGATGTCGCCGTTATCGGCGGTGGCACGGCAGCAGTGGTTGCAGCATGTTCAGCAGCGGCAGCAGGCGCAAAGGTTTTTCTAATGGCCGAAGAACCATATCTCGGCGAAGATATTTGTTCAACATACCGCTACTGGGAAAACAACACGGACACAGCCCACCCCCTCTACAAAAAGTTGTTTCCCGACGGATCCACCCCCACACCGTTTAACACCAAGCGAATCCTTGACAATGAACTGATCGAAAAGAACATCCCGTTCCTGCTCTGTAGTTACCTCAGTAATGTCCTCTTCGACACGAATGGCAATATCGCAGCCATCGCCATAGCTAACAGGAGCGGCGAACAGGTGATCAAAACAAAGTTAATCATCGACGCAACCCCCTACGGCACAGCCCTTCGGAAAGCCGGCGTTGCGCTCCAGCCGCGCAGCGATATTTCACAACAGGTGGAATTCACAACTGTCGGAGGCACGGCAACACCTGGAATCAATCATACGGTAAAGAAACGTTCCCTGTCCTTCGCCAAGACAACCTATGATGTCTCCAGCTACAAGCTCGAAATCCCACTTAAAGATACGTCGTACTCTTCGATTGCCGAGGCGGAACAGGTTGCCAGAGACCAGACGTGGAACCAGAACATTATTGATTCTTCTGATCGCATTTTCATGACACCGCGAGAAATGTTTGTCGGATACAAAAGCCACAAGAGTGTTGAAATCGACCCAAGTTCGATAAGTCTGGGTTGTTTCCAGCCTGAAGGCAGGAAGGGAATCTACGCCTTGAACGGCTACGGTGATGTTCCCTCGAAAGCTCTGGCCGCTCTTATATGTCCGGCAAGTATGATGACGCTTGGCGGGCGCATCGGGAAAACAGCGGCAACAGAAACAAAAACATTACCCGCCGGAAAAATTGTCAGCGGAAGCGAAGACAACATAAAGATCGAACCCGGTCAGGCAAGAATCGAAAGTTCCTATATTCGTCCACAGCACAAACAGGAAACAGTACAGGTTTCCTCCGAGACTATTCCTGTTATAGGCAAGTATGATGTCGTCGTGGTTGGCGGGGGAACGGCGGGAGCACCAGCGGCAATCGGCGCCGCCGAAAATGGCGCAAAGACCTTGATCATTGAACAATTGCATGGACTGGGCGGAACCACCACCCTTGGCGCAATAGCCTTATATTATCATGGCTACCGCGAAGGATATACAAAGATGATAGATGCCGGAGTCGGCAAAATGGGCGTCACCAAACAAATAGCCGGCAAGAAGAAAAATAACGGATGGAACGTGCAATGGAAAATGGAATGGTTCCGTCAGACTGCCCGCAAGGCAGGCGTGGTGCTATGGTTCGGCACAACAGTCTGCGGAGCTGTTGTTGACGGCAAGGTCATCAAGGGAGTTGTCGTTGCCACCCCGATGGGCAAAGGAATTGTACTGGCGGCCCGGATAATTGACGCTACCGGTAGTTCAGATGTGGCTATAGCAGCGGGAGCGGCCTATACCTATACAAATGACGAGCATGTCGCCATCCAGGGCTCTGGACTTAATGCGTACGTTCCAGGAAAGAATTACTTCAACACCGACTGGACCTTTATCGCCGAATTTGACGTTTTCGATGCAACACGCGCATACACGGTCGCAAAGAAAAAATACGACAACTCCGTTTACGACTTGGGAAAGTTACTGCAAACAAGGGAAAGACGCCGCATCGTCGGAGACTTTGAAATAAACGCTCTGGACATAATCAACAAGAGAAACTACACGGACACCGTTTCGTATCACAGGAGCAACTTTGACTCGCATGGTTTCTCGGTGGACCCTTATTTTCAACTCCTGCCGCCGCACAAGGAAAGCCTCAGCGCAGCAGTACCTTTAAGGGCGCTGCTACCCAGGGGGATCGAAAACATCATTGTCACCGGGCTTGGCTTCTCGGCCCAGCGCGATGCAATGCCGCTTTTGAGAATGGAGCCCTGTCTTCAAAACCAGGGCTATGCCATAGGAATCTTGAGTGCCGCATCTGTATCCGGAAATAAGAATTATCGCCAAATTGATCTCAAGAACATCCAGAAAAAGTTATTGAAGATTGGAATTCTCCCGGCCGATATCAAGCTCGAAGACAGCACACCCGCAAGTGAAGCTGCCGTCAAGGACGCAATCGAAAAACTGGACATGAAGCTGAACAATCTCCACATAATTGCGTGGGACAGAAGTGTTTCATTTCCTTTGCTGAAAAAGCAGTTAGCCGACGCCTCACCTGACCAGAAATTAGCCATCGCATTCATACTTGGAATGTACGGAGAGAATGAGGGCTGGCAGGAACTTTCTGCCGCAGTAGAAAAACACCAGGAATGGGATACCGGCTGGGATTATCGTGGCATGGGCCAATTCGGATGGTCAACGAGCCCGCTTGATAACCTTATAATTGCCGCAGGCCGCACTGGCAGAAAAGAAGTGCTTCGACACATACACAAGCTTGCGGAAAAACTGGAAGCAACGAGTCATTTCTCGCATTTCCGGGCCATCGCCATTGCAACGGAAACCATCAAAGACCGAAGTTCGGGACCAATCCTGGCCGCCATCCTCAGAAAACCACAGGTAGCCGGCCATACTGCAGGCAACATCAAGGAAGCAATGGAAAAAGCAAAACCCGGCATCTGCGACAACACAAGTCGCACAGAAGTCTTGAAGGAAATCGTATTGGCTCGCGCGCTTTACCGTTGCGGCGACCATGAAGGGTTGGGCGAGAAAATATTAAAATTGTACGCCGATGACCTCTGTGGACACTACGCAAGACACGCTGCAGCCATACTGGCTAAAAAACAGGCATCCTGACCTGTATTCTGCATGAGTGTTTACACGCTCATGCAAAATACAGATCAAACATGGATTCACAGGCAACGCTGTTGTGCGGAGGTCACAAACCCTTGATATAATTCAGGCACTTCCCGGCCGTTTCAAAGGCGTTTTCAGGATCGCTTTCGTGCTCGATAATATAGCAGGTGGTTCCGCCCACGCTCTCGCTCAACGCCATGGCACGCTTGAAATCCACCGTTCCCTGACCGAACACCGCACCCTTAGCACCGCCATGCTCTTTCAGATGTACGCTGAGCGAACGACCTGGATACCGCTCGATCATTTTATATGGATCACCCCCACCGCCCAGGCAGTTGCCGAGGTCGATCTGGTGGATGAATGACTTTGGCGTATTATCAAACAGCACTTCCCACGATGTGAGATCCCCGTCGATTTTTTTGAAGTCACCTCCGTGGGCATGATAACCAAGATTCATGCCAGCCGCCTGCGCGGTCTCGTTGGCACGCGTCAAAATCCCTGCGATTTCCAGACATCCGTCCTTATGCTCCATTTTCTTAGGGTCAATCCAGGGGATAATGACATACTTGCAGCCAATGGTCTTGTGGAAATCGATCGTCTTCTGGATTTTGTCAGGCATAACCAGATTATATCCGGTATGCGTTCCGTATACTTTCAATCCTGCATCATCAAGCATCTTGCGAAGTTCTTCCGGCTTCTCACCAAAAGGACCATATCCTGCGAATTCAACGCCCGAAAAACCTATTTCCGAGGCCTTTTTGATTATGCCCGGAAAATCCTTTGCTCCCTGCTTCCGGAAGGAATAAAGCTGGATTCCAACAGGAATCTTCTTTGCGCCAATTTCAGTACCTGCATTGACGCGCCACGCCGCCAGACCCGCACATGCAATACCCATCTTTACTAGGAATTCACGCCTTGTATTCATTCAGACTCTCCTTTGCAGCAGTTCGAACTGTCTTGTCCTGCCTGCCCTTTGTGTTATTTGAACCTTTATATAGTCGCGACCAAACCTCACGCAATGCCTGCAACATACACCGACTAATGAACAACAAACAAGCGCGTTGTTAATGACAATCTTGCGGAGGGCGCATCTGCAGTTTGGTGCGTTTTCGGTAGGGCGGGGCCGCCGGACCCGCCGTTGCCTAGAGCGGCCCCGAACATTCGGGGCCCTACCAATGTTGTGCAGGCACCAAATCGCAGATGCGCCCTCTTGCGGATGATAACCACTTCCTTAAATCAACAAGTAACGCTCCCAGCGGCAGGTCGCCGTCATCCTGCCAACAAAAGCAGAATCTTGAGGTCTATTTAACCCTATAGTTATTCAGAGCAAGAGGAACGACGGACCGCTCGACGTGTTACATTGCTCCAAGGAACACGTGGAACATTCACGCTGAGCATTTTGCGCGCTAGAGCAAATATGCTCAATTCTTTTGTTGGGCTTCAATCTTTAAGTGACAGCGCTAACACCCAAAATCTTTCTGCAGTGTGTACAACAGTATACTCGGTTGTCCTTGCACATAACTCCACCTTCCTTTATCTCTGCAATCTGCATATAAATGTTCGTTAAGAAGCTCTGTCGATGGATATTGAAGGGGTGCCCGCGAGCGTGAAACTTTATTCAGATGTTTATAATAAGGCCTCCCATTTACATTTCAAGGCTGCCTGAAGGTAATATCAGCCCTGAAATGTCCGACGTGACAATGGGAACATATCTTAAATTTCCAGTGCAGGCTTGCATTTATGGACGGATCACAGTGATCCTGAAGAAATAAGATGGAGCTGTGCTTGAATTCGTGTAACTCTTTGTCGATCCGTCCCCGACAATGCCGGTAATGTTTGTTATCCAGGATGTGTTGAACAGGTTGGATTTGCTGGTCACGCTGTAAAGTCGGCCTGCAACTGATTGCCAGTAAATCACAAAATTTCCTGTGGTTGCAACATCGTTGCTTACTGCTTCGAGTATGAAGAAATCGCTTTTATCCCATCCCGTTGATCCTGCAATCCATTCCTGCAGGTCTGTCATGCCGTCTCCATCGGTGTCAATTACCAACGGGCTGGTGTTAAAATCATATTCGTCTGAATCGCGTAGGCCATCGACGTCGTATTCCGTATTGGTTCCCTGTACCATGTTGCCAAAGACTTCAACTTCCCATGTATCATCCATGCGATCATTATCATTGTCGACAAATTCATATGCGCCAACATCGCGAATTGTGGCTGGAGGAGGATTGAAGATGGAAGGATGGTCCCATGGTACTTTGCCGTTAACGTCGGTCTGCGTTGAATAAGGGCCTATCGAATTGTCTATGCAGGGTGAATCAGTAGTGAGGCGGTAACCGAAACGTAGTTTCGGATCGGCTGATTCCGGTTGACCGTTTATCCCTCCCTGGATGTAGCTATTGGTTGCGAATAGATATGGCGAGTTAGTAATGAAAATTGAGGGAGAGCCGTTGTTCCATGCAATACAGTTCGTGAAAGTGGCTACGCCGCCATCCATGTATATTCCGCCACCATTTGCGCTGATACGATTATAGCCAATCGTAGTATTGAGTAGGCTTAAAGTAGTATTGCTGGCGTATATTCCGCCGCCTTCGCATGCATTGTTGTCTGTAAAGACGCACACATTGAGATTGACGGAAGAATCGTATACAAGTGCACCACCGCCACAACCGGAATATTGATTTGCAACGGTATATGCGCCACTAATCATGCATCTCTCGAATGTTGCAGTACTGCCGCCATCACAATAGAACCCGGACCCACCTTGTGAACTGTAGTTACCAAGTAATTTGCAGTCAGTTACAGTCGCCAAAGTGTTTGACGTAAAGAAAAATGCACCGCCATATCCGATGGAGTCCATTGATTCGGACCACAACACTCCGTTTGTATGTTTTGCTTCGTAAGAATACTCGCCGGCTCGATTATTTATTATGGTGCAATTGGAGATGCAAGAACCTGCATTGTTAAGTAATACCGCGCCTCCACCTGTGCCGGGATTCATTGCGCTGTTGTTGGAGAACGAGCAACTAGCAATAATAATTAATGAACTATCTACAATGGCGATACCTCCACCTGAACCAGAACGGTTGGCGGTTATTGTACAGTTCGAAATCGATGGGTATGAATTCAAGCAGTAGATTCCTCCGCCGAAACCACTGGCATTAGAATGTACGTTAAATATGTTTATGCCATCGGAATTAATAATAACGCTTGTACAGTTGTTGGTGGCCGCACCCAGGTTGTTGGAGAAAGTACAATTGACGACCGTTCCGGTAGCTTGATTTATGTATGCGACACCTCCGCCATTTCCGGAAGTATTATCTTGGAAAACACAATTGCTAGTTATCAGAATAGAGTTGTCGGCAGCTGCTCCTCCGCCATTTCCTGATAACGTGCTATTTACTATATAGACTGGAGGTGCATTTAAAGTGACATCGGTTTTGTAATCATATCCATTGTTAATGCTAATCAAACATTCAGACAATATAACTGCACTACTTGACTGACAAGATACACCTCCGCCGAACGATCCTCTGTTTTCTGTGATGGTGCACCCTTTGACCATTGCAGTTGAATTCACAAAGAGAAGTCCTCCGCCAATACCGGAAGGATTGTCGGTTGCAATTGGCGGTGCATTAATCGTGATGATTGTTCCTCCAAGAGCATTTCCGCTGATAGTGGTATAACTAATTGTGGCTGTAGAATTTGAGCATAACACGCCACCACCAAGATTATTGGATACTGTACAACCCACAATGCATACGGTTGAATTTGATATACAGTAAATACCACCCCCTTCGATTTCTTGGATTACCGCGGGGGGGGGCATTGATGATGTAGTCAGGTAATCCTCCTGATATGGTGCAATTCGAAACAACAATGCTACCGTTGGCGCAGTAGATTCCGCCGCCATAACGCGCATAATTGGCATTGATGATGCTATTCTCGATCTGTGGATTAGATGATTCAATGTATATTCCGCCACCTGTGAATGCCCGGTTGTCGGTAATCAAGCAATCGGTGATTCGGGGACTAGAGTTGGATATACAAACTATACCACTGGCTGGATTGGTTACGGAATAAGAACTACCACCACCGATAAGCCAGCCACAATTTTGGATTGTGAATCCGGAAATGACAACGTTGGTTGTTTCGCCGGAATGAAAATAGAACGCAGGGCCGTTGCTCTGGCAGTCAATGATCGTGTTTGTGCGACCGGCAAGCGATGTAAGAACGATTTTCTTTCCGTGAAAATCAATTTGGTTATTGCCGATACCGCTGTACGTTCCTGGCCAGACAAGAATTGTATTTCCATCAATTGCCGCATCGAGTGCAGTTTGAATGTTAGTTGCAGCAGTCGTCATGCTGTTATATGGGGGGATGTTGCTGCCGTTAAGTGATACATGGATGTCTGGAGGTGGAGCTGCCCAGATATAAGCTTGTTTTAACACAGATGTTTGACCGTCGATATTGCTTACAACAAGGGATACAGAGTGCGAGCCGGGAACAGAATAAACATTTGTAACCATGTTTAGTAATAATCCGCTTTGATCAGGTATGCCTTTGTTATCAAAGTCCCACGAGTAGAAAGCATTGCTGTCTGCAACACCCCAAATACTGGAAGTGAATACGACCTGTAGCGGTGTTATCCCGTATTGTTTGTCGGCAATGAAATCAGCATGTAATGCTGGTTGAATTGCTGTTATGAGGTCATGCTTGAGACAATAGGCAACGTCTCCACATTCGTTCGATACAGTCAGTGCTATAGAGAAAACTCCGGCATTGGTGTAAGTGTTGGTAACGCTGCCCAATGATAATCCTATCTTGTCCGGAATCCCATCATTGTTAAAATCCCATGAATAATAAAGGTTGCTTAGGTTCGTTCCCATTACGCTTGATGAAAATATGACATCAAGTGGCGTGAGTCCTGTTTGCTTATTAGCTGAGAATTCGACATAAAGAGGATCGATGATCGTTTTGAACGCCCAATCGGTAGTGGTAGGATTACATGCAGGAAACCACATTCCATTTGTGTAAGCGTTTGGAGAAGAAGATACATGATAACCGTACTGATTATAACCACTTGTTCTTTCTGTAAGTAATTCTAAGGTAAAAATCAGTTGTTCTCCTGGAACTTGCTGATAGGGTACATCGAATTTTACAAAATACCAATGTGGTTCGGGATAGGTGATTGCCGTTCTCATCAGTCGGCCAGTAGCAATGGAACTACCATTCGGAAGTCCCTCGGCATCAGTTCTCCATAGATTCATTTCAAATGAACCGGGATTTATGTTATCTTTTATGACAATTTCTATTCCTGATAAAAAACCATACTGACCGGATAAAAAAGATTGTCCACATCCAGAATAAAAGTCAGAAAATGCAGTATAATTTGTTTGCGCCTGATCGATGTTGGCATTGGTGATCAATGATGACGTAAGATAAATGGTCAAGATAGTTAGAATTTTGCGTAAAATGTGAAAAGGATCGCACGGGTTTAAGAAGGCTCGTGTTGCGGTATTCAGGCAACGACCAATTCTGTACATAGTTTATATAATATACCTTAATATTGATTTATTTACAAGATGCCAAGGTGTTGTCGGACAGACTTGCGTAAAGGTTCGTTTTTTATCTGCATAAGTGCCTAGAAATGCAGTAGTTAATTTTGTTTAAGACAAGTTGATTCATTTGTGGATATCACTCCAAAAAGTCATAATCATAATGTATTCCCTTCGTTTGAGCTTCAGCTTTTTCTTGTATTGATCCTGCGCGGTGTCCATTATTCAGAAGGACATAAACTGCTGTACTGGTCCAGCGATTTCCGGGTGCTCTTTTCGATGTGATTATCCCCATTTTAAGGGATTTATGTTACATTTCTTGTTGCTCCCGTAAATATCTTTCCCGGCCCGTTTTCTGTCTAATTCCGCTGATAGCCCTGCAAACTGGCGCCCCACTTGTTGCTTGGAGCAAACTAACATTTGGCCGGTCTGTCTTGCCGACAGAGAGATCAACCCGATATTCAAGGCGGACATCAGGCAGCCTTCTCGCTCCTTATCCCTTATATAGAATGGTTATCGGTATGTCAGGGCTCAATATGGGTTGGCAATACATTAAGGATGAGCAGATCTCCGCAAGAGCATTCATCCGTCTTCATCAGAACTATTCCTGAACAACAATCACAGGCCCCAACAGGCCGGCAGGCAAAAGCATGGTATCTGCCTTCCAGCTCTTGGTGATAGCAAACGTTGATTTCTTCGCATCCGGCTGCTCATCACCAATCAGCCGGTTCAACCAGGTATTTACAACCTCGACCTCCAGCTGGTTCTCACCCTGTTTGACCAGCTTTGTTACATCCAAACGATAAGGCTGCTTCCAGACTGTTCCAGCATCATGACCGTTAACCCTTACACGGGCGATATCACGGACTTCACCGAGATCCAGATAAATTTTCGAATGCCGATTTTCGAATGCCGATTTCTCAGAATTCGGCATTTCGAATATTTTGCTGTAGACCGCCACGCCCGAGTAATATTTTATTTCTTCTTCCGGGCGATCAGTCCATGAAATGAGTTTATCAAATACAGTCTTATGGCTCTCAACTGCTGTTCTTGCATAAAAACTCACCTCCCACGATCCCTTCACCTCAACCGGTTGCTGCACTGACGCAACCTCAAGCTTCTGTACGGCACCTTCTGCCGTTTTCCATGTATAGCTGCCTGATGCGCGTGCTGCAACTTCAAGCTTATTGTCCGCATTAAAGGTTAATTCTATCGGTAATCCGCTGAATCCGGCTCCTTCGCCGGGAGCGCTGCCCATCAGTTTCGCGAGATCTGTCTCATCTAGAGCACGAGGCAGTGATTCAACACGCGAGACCTTGCCGGAAAATTTCGCGTCAGCCCCGGCACTGGTCACACTGCTGTGTACAGTCTTGGAACTTTTTAAACCCTTTCGAACAAACTTGCCGTTAAGGTAAAGGCTGGGTTCACCATCCCGATAAACCACGGCGACATGTGTCCATCCTGTCACCTGCACAGAATGCACAAGAATGGGCACGAAATAACCAGCACCATGTTCGAACACTGCGATCCCGTTTCGCCCAATGGACACCCCACTGCCCGCATGAGTTCCGCCCGGCGCAAAAGAATCTCCGTGCGCAGCCTGGAAAACATCGTTGCGTTTGTCATGCAAACCTCTCACGCCGCTGTTTGTCTCCGACGGCAATACTGTATCAGCCGACGGCTTGGCCCACATGGCCATCGTAAACGTATTGGCGGATTCCTCCACCTCGCTTGACGCCGAAGGAGTCATGTCAAACAGCTGGCGACCATTACATGTCACCTCAACAACGCGGTTATTGCGCGCTTTTTCCCTGAAGACGACAAACACCGACGTATTTGGGCCAAAATGCACCGGCACTTTTACCGAATCCTGGTCAACATCATAGACAGCCGGTTTCTCAATCCTGCCGGTCTCCGGCCACCAGAATTCCGGCGCCAGTCCGTTGGCACGAAATGCGATTGTTTCCGTTCTGGATGACGGACGCTGGTTGGAGAGAAAATAGATTTCCAAATCCCCATCCCGGCGGTGTGTCCAGAGGATACCGGCCGGGCAAATAACATCCGGCGGAATCTTGAGCTTGTTAAAAGCCGAAGGAAGATCTCTATCCGTCATCACGAGTCCATTACCCCATAATTCGTCCGCCAACTTCTTTACCTTTGCATCGCATGAAGGATAATCCTCCATGCTTGGCGACCGGAGAGGCGGCTGCCCCAGCACGACCCCGCCCCTTTTAACAAGGTCTCGAATCTTATTCAGCAACGCCGGACGCATGGTTGCCTGATCGGGCAAAACCAGTAGCCGATACGACATCCCGCTTTTCAGAACCAGGCGCCCATCTTTCACGCTCGTGTTATTCTCCAGCACCTCGGCGTTTATGTAGTCGAAATTATAACCGGCGGGAAGTTTCGGCTTGCAGAGCCCAGCCATCTTCGGCGCATCTTCACCGATGAAATAAGCTACATCGGCAACATGCTTGCCAGCCTGAAGCATTACGCTGCAGCGGCGTTGGTAATCAATCCACGGACGCGAATAATCATACCAGGTGTTGTTACGGTTAAATTCCGTCCCAAACCAGGCATTGACACCCGGGAGCTTGTCATCCCACGGCTGATGAATATAGACGTGCAGCACAAACTGGTTTATGCCCTCACAGTACGACCAGTCACCACGCGCCTTCAGGGAGGCAGGCGTACTTTGAAATGCCGGGCCACCCGTGAAAGCTTCGGCCCACACTATCGGCTTTCCGTAGATATGCGCGGCTGAAGATGCATCCCTCAGCTCAATACTGCCCAGATTACCATTAGCCCAGAACTCACCGCTTATCTCATCGCAATTCCCGCCGTACTGAAGGAACTCGCCAGGAAAGCCCCAGTGACCATAATTCTCCAGCCACATTTTCAGCCCATGCTTGTTACACAAATCCCGCAAGCCACCCACGTAATCCCGTGACACGCGGTCTGCAATCATCCGGCGCAAATCCCAGAGAAACCGATCCGACTGGTCGGCACTGTCAACAACCCGGCCTGTCATCACAGGGAGAAAAGGTATCGGATCATAGCCATAACACTTCTTAAAATCGGCAGCCATGCCATCTGTCCAGTTCTGCGGCCCCATCTCGTAACTATCAGCCACAACATGCTTGAAAGCGCGTCGTTCCTTTTCGGGTATTCTTGCCAACAGCTTGCCTACGTATGCATCGAAATGGGACTTGAGCGCCTCCCTGTTCATCTTGTCAACCTCAAGGCCTGTTGCCTCAGGCGGCGCAGGTGAATTCTTAGTCCCGGTCGGCATTAAGACAGCACGTAGAACAATCCAGCTTGCCACGCCGGAGCTTCCAGGCGAAGGCGGGTCCCATGTTAGAATTCCATCCTTATCCATCTTCCTGCTGATATCAATGACCTCGTCCCGTTTTATCACCAGGCTCTCCAACTCCGGCTCAGCCTGTTGCGGCCATGTGTAGAAATCATATGGCGGCAGAGGATCCTGAAAAACTTTTGCGAGCTGCTTTTCAGGGTAGCTTTCAAGCCGGGCCGCCGGAGACACGCGTACATCACCCAGCTCACATGGTCCCGAGAAGGAAAGCCTGAAATATTTGGCTGTCACAGCAGGAAAACTGATGGCTATCGGCGACAGCGGTACCGGCCCGACATTAACATTGAGATTGTGCCGATCTATATCAAATTTTCGAAGAGTACGATATTGCTGCCCATCGTCTGAAACCTGCAGGTCTGCCTTTACCCTCACCTTGTTGACCGGATGGACAACCAGGCTCCGCGCAGTGAAAGGCTCTCTCATTTCAAATAGAATTGATTCCGGCTTTCTAGTGACTTTTGCACCGCGTGCCACGGCATCATCAACATCATTGGCTGGCACCGGAAATGCCAGGACTGCAAGATCCTGAAAGTCCCCTTCTGGCTTGGGTAATTTGCCCTCGAAGCGTTTTGGCCCGGTAACGCGCATTTCCTGCAGGGCAACATAACGCATTGACTGCTCTGGTTTAATCCACGGTCCCCCGGATTGACTCCACCCCGGACAGTTGAACAAACCTACATCCACCCCGATACGCCCGCCTTCCCGAACAGCATGCTCAATCAGCTGCCACCAATCCTCCGTCAAGGCCTTTATCTCTCCGCCGCCTATTATGCCGATATAACCCTCACCTATTCCCACGCGTTTCATGGCCTCAAGGTCATGTGTTATTCCTTCACGTGAAACATGCCCGTCAATCCAGTACCAATAACAGCGTGGCTTTGTCGAGTCGGGTGGATTCAGAAATCTTGCGGCGAGGTCATCAGGGGCAGCCAGCAATGCAGCCTGCCCCGCAACATTCAATGCAAAGGCCAAACCGACATTCAAAATCAATCTTTTCAGCACTGTCACTTCCTCCTGTTGCTTTGTAATATCACGCTGGAATACGTCACTAAGCCATCCACGGCGAACGCGGGGTTCGAAGACGCAGGCGGTTGGCTTCGTCATCACCAATGAATTCAGCCTTGTCCAGATCAAGTTTAAGATTCCGCTGCAGCCGGTTGCAGATGTCGGCTGCAAGCGCAATGCACATTGACTTATACATGACATCAGGATTCGCAACCGGTGTACGACGCGACCTTACACAATCGAAGAAATCACGCGCATGATTCAATGGACGCCGCGTCCTCACAGTGTACTCACTGATAACTTTCTTGTAATCAGCCATCAGCTCTGGCGATGACGCATCAGGCTTCGAATAACCGTCGGCAGCAGCAAGCCATCCTTCAGGACCATCAAACCGTTCGCCACAGGAACCATGCCAGTACTCACAAGGCTGCCAGCAATCGCCGCCACGGAACATTATCATCTTAACGCCGCTGGCAAGGTTTACGACCATGCTGGTGCTGACCGATTTGTATTCCAGCTCAATTGGAGAGATATGACTTATGTCTATTCCCGCAAGAGCCTGTGCAATTGTATGAGCACCCCACATGGCAACGTCAGTGGCAAAATCATAGAAATTATACCATTGGTGGGCTACATAACCCTTGTTGTACGGTCGCCACGGACACGGTCCCAGCCAGACATCCCAGTCCAACTCATCCTTCGACGGTTCCGGTTCCGCAGGCAGATAGTCGTTGCGTGCTCCACCACAAAACCTGATGTCTGCGTAAACGGTATGAATCTTACCCAGCTTTCCGGAACGGGCCATTTCAATTGCATAAACATGGTTTGCCTCACTGAGCCGCTGCGCACCCGTCTGGAAAATGCGTCCGTATCTCGCCGCCGTATCAACAACCATCTTGCCTTCCGTTATGGTCAGGCATGAAGGTTTCTCGCAATAAACATCCTTACCCGCCTTCATTGCCATTGTCGCAGCCAATGCATGCCAGCGGTCACCCGTTGCAATCAATAAGGCATCGATATCAGTTCTCTCGGCAAGGAACTGACGGATATCACCATACGTGGCGCAGTCTTTATTACCATACTTGCCATCTACTATGTTCTTGGCCGCTTCCCGTTTCATCTTATTGACATCACACACTGCCAGGAACTGCACATCGGACTCCGCAAGCATCCAGTTTAAATCGGATGTACCCCTGCCTCCGATCCCTATCGCCCCCATCAGAATACGTTCACTCGGCGCCACCGCACCGTTACGTCCAAGTGCCGATGCCGGAATAATACTGGGCAGCACAACCGCACCACCTGCCATGGCGGCCGTTCTCAGGAAATGTCTCCGCGTGAGCGCTGATACTGTACTATTAGTTTTCATAGGCACACCTCTTTCCTTGCACTTTGATCTTACAGCAAAACAATACCCATTCTCCACTAGAACTGTCTCAAAAGATCCTTCAAGTTTGCAGAATAAAATATATCACAAACAGCTCCACGGCATATTGGACGATCTGGTCTAAGTATTGTACAATAATCACCGGACGCCAAACTTTCTGACCACTCATTCGGCTGTCATTATTCGTACAGGACCGAAGAGACCGGATGGCATCAGAGCCGTGTCCTTCGTCAACTTCCTGATATTTGTCCTGGTAAATCTCTTCTCCGGCGAAAGCGACGCGTCACCGATAATCCGGTTCGGCCAGAAATTAACCACGTCTACTTCCAGCTCGTTGGAGCCCGACTTGATGACGCCCGTTACATCGACACGAAACGGCGGCGCCCAGACTACACCGGCAGATTTGCCGTTTAATTTCACTTCAGCCAATTCCCGGACGGAACCGAGATC
>MHBM01000014.1 GCA_001804885.1 Lentisphaerae bacterium RIFOXYA12_FULL_48_11 | reverse complement strand
GCGCCTCGAACAGATTGCAACTGGTCAGTTCAAACTGCATCTGCCACGGCATGATTTCAGGATAATACAAACAGGAAGAACTGCACCTTAGCCAACTTATTACATGAACAGAAGAAATTGAATCGCGGTAAGTTGTTACCAAGAAATGTGTATCAAAATAAATTTTATCGAAACGTTCATCCGCGTTTCTTCCTTGAATGGGATAACTATCATTACTAATCTAGACCAGCAAATGGTCGTGCATAATACACGAGAATAATTGGGAGACAGATATGAACAGAAATAGGACATTATGTACGCTGTGTTTAGCAGCTTTAATCTCGATTATTTTGATTCCGTTGTTTGCGCTAAGTGCATCTTCAGGAAAGAACGAGCCTGTGTTTCTTCTGTATTCCGACTGTGTCGATGCAAATACGAAACAGGGAATACTGATTCGCGAAATAGCTAAACAAGGACTTCTCATCGCTGTGCGGGAAAAGCTAAGAATGCAGACATGGGACATTGTTCTCAATGGGAGCAATATCCCGCAAAAATGCCTGACATATCATATAAAAGTGTCGGTTTCGTCCAATTCTAATGTCAATATTTCGCTGAGAAAAGAGAATGGCGGCATTTCAAACGTCACTTGGTCCACATCCTTTAATTCCAGCAAAGATGAACATTTCGACTATGTACAATACCTTCAAAGGATCAATGCTTTGTCACAAACAGACTTCATTAAAGCACTGGAAAAAGACGGGATCAAAGGTGAATCGATAAAGTGGAATGCTAAAGCAATCTTAACGGACTCAACAGTAAATGCATTAAGAAAGATGGATTATGTTTCGAATTGGATTGCACTTCGGGAGCTGGACGCGGCAGTAAGTGTAAATGGCGAATCTTCACAAACCCTGGCTGGCAATATAAGGGGATATGCAAACTTGTCACAGCTGACAGCTTTTCTATGGAACGCCATGGATAAAGCTTTTATGGCTCGTGCATTGTTGTACAGCGAGCGTCTTGTTGAAACGGAACACGAATCAGCATGGGCATTGTCTCATCGCGCTTACGCGCGTGCTTTTGCCGGCTTTCACAATCTGGCCCTCGACGATTTGGCTGCGGCCCGGAACAAAGGGACAGGCTTGACTGATGTAAAGGAGAGTTTACCGGAGTGGATAGACATCCTCGATGCCTATTGCCGTTACGATCATGGGAAACTCTTGGAAATCGCAGACGGCAGAATTGACAATGAATTGGCGCAGTTTCTTTATGCACTGGAGATACAACATTATGGTTGTAATACGACGAAAATAGAAGAACTCAGAAAAGTTCTAAAGAGAATACCGAAATGTTTTCGCGTCCATGACATACTTAGCAGTATTGGCGGTGTTAGTAACGGCCACATTGCCACAACGCTCGGACCGACTATCTTTTCCAGGGATATTAATTCAGACCTTATCGGGATCATAGGTTTACCCACTGAGACAAAAGCTCTGCTGGACATGTCTGTCGGGGGTAAAATACCAAGTAACGCAAAATCTCACCTAGTTAGCCAAAGGAATAGTGATACAGGGTTTGATGATGCCGAATTCCGGACAAATCTTATCAGGAATTTATTTTCCTACAGTTGTAAAAGCGGCAACGATACTTCATGGGCAATTTTGGCCAAGATGATACAAAATACCACTTTTGTTCAGATAGAAAGGCGTATTCGCTTCATGAAGAAATGTTGGGGTGTACCAGTAGATCAGTTTTTAAACTTGGTTAAGCCTTATATTCTCGACCATCCCTATGGCGCTCATATCGAGAGTTATGGATTGGACCCTAAACGTAACAACAAAGAATATCGCGAGTTGATGAATAAAATGAATTATGTCGATGAGAAGTTAACGATGGTTCCGATGATGAATGATGCATGGCAAGTTGGCGGAAATGCTTCAGGTGTTGCTGCCTTCATGAAGGCATTTGAAAATTCTGACGCAATAGCTGGCGATCTTGAGGATGGAATCACAATGTTCTGCCTCGAAAATAATTTTTCGTGGGAGAAAGTCGGAACGAAACAAGCATTAGTACAGAGGGCAAAAATGCTCAAAAAGGTAAGCCCATATTCACCTGTTACTGTGGCATCACTTATTGTCAATGACTGGGCTAATTCAAAGAAAGAGATTCCAGAGTGGGAAAAGGGTTATTTAAACAATCCTCTAGTTATCAAACAATTCGCAATTAAATATGCTGAACTTAAAGATTATGCAAAAGCTGAGCGATTTCTCAGAATTTGTGTCGGGAAATACCCTGAAGAGTGGGCTTACACAAAGCTAGCGGATGTATATAAGAATCAAAACAAGATGGATCAATGGTTAAGCGTGCTGGAAGAATTTCTCGCAAGGCCAGACTACGGACTAGGACATGCTTCTGTTCGAGTGCAGATTGCAAATTATTTCATGGATAAACGTGAGTGGAAGAAGGCGGAACCATATGCACTGGCCGCAGCCAATACCTGGGCTGCCTGGGCAATGATGTGCGCATGCAAATGCTATGAAAGGATGGAGGATTGGAGCAACGCCGAGCTGTGGGTACAAAGAACAGCTGAGCGATATGAAAATAGTATTGCCAACTGGTATTTTTGGTGCAAAAGAACGGGACATGGAAATGTAAAGGATGCATTTAATCTCCTTTCCGACAAACTCTCTCTCATGGAAACCAGCCAAAACAGGGAAGATAAAAGTAGAGCGGCTGTAATTCACTTACTGCAAGGAGAAAAGAGAAAAGCCTGCTCGATTTTTCAGGAAGTATTTTATAAGGATTCAAATTTATATAATGGCCTTCATTCCATTCTAATTGCCCGGGAGTTAAAGGATGATGTCGCACATGACAAGTTACTTAAAGAGTTCAAGGAAAAGGGAAAAACAGTCAAAGATAACGCTAAATTGCATCTTTGTTACGTTGATCTTTTAACTGCATATTGTTCCCTGCTTAAAGATACATCTGAGATTGCTTTTGACAAAGCGGTTGAAGAGTGTCTCAAAAAAGCGGTTGATTTGAAAAAAAATGACATGACTAAATCAAATCAATCAAACTTATTGTACTTTGCCGGAAAAATGATGGAATTAACTGAAAAAAACGATTTAGCCACGAAATACTATAAAAGGTGTCTGGAGATGAATTGCCAGAATCTTTGGAATTATATCCTAGCAGGGGCAGCCCTACATAAGTAAAACGAAATATCATACTTCCATATTACAATACCATAATAGTACTGGAACGGTGAAGACTGGTCCGAATGGGAAGGAAAGAAAGCTGTTGCCCAACATTTTCATATAACAGATCCGAAGATTCTTCCTTAGTCAGACAAAAATCCTCAAAGTACTAGCCTACAAATTGTGGCTAGTACTGGCACTGCCTGGTGCATAAGAACAATTTCCTTAGAAATTTATCATCACCCTGGCGCTCATCTTCCTTTGAGTCTGACTTTCAATGCGTCCTGCAGGACCTTCATTACAATCTTGTCCTTGTCTCTCCCAAGGGATGCCTTACTCTGAATGATTCTGCTCAGCGGAAGAACATGTATACTGGCGCCACCCAGCTTGACAACTTCTGCCGAGGAGAACTCCTCTTTGAATGATTTCAAACCATGCATGTGAACAACTACATCAAACAGCTTGACGGAATCGCCTGCAAACATAGGCGGGTTTAACCCAATCGATGGAACGAGGATGCCGCCGACCTTTTTCAGGGCCTTTAGCAGGTTGGGATCCTCGAGATTCTCAAACCACAAGTCCACATCCTGAGTTACCACAGGCGCACCCTGCAGAGCTGCAGCGGAAAGACCCACAATCATGAAACGCACCTTCAGGCGCGCCATCTCACGAAGAAAATCTATCTCGTTCTCAGTGAATATCAGATTTCTGCCCACGGATCAAAGCCCTCCTCAAACGTTCTGCCGGCTCCTCTTCCAGTAGAAGAAACGTATGCCTGACATTATCTCTGTCAACACCAGGATACTTTGCAGCAATTCGGTCTACTTTCTTCATCAGAACGGACGTCTTTGAAGTCAGCACATCCTCATCGTCAAGAAACTCAAATGCTTTTACCCCCAGCCGGCCGGCAATTGCCCTGATGGAAACCGGCAAAACAGATTCTTTCCTTGCCAGAGAATAAAAGGCATTTCTGCTTACACCCGCCCTGTTCAGGGCCTGCGCCAATGTAATTCCGCGTTTTCTGCAGATCCTCCTCACCTTCTCTATGGAAACTTTCATATCACTGTGTGTACCATATTATGGTACATAGTTACAAGCTTTAGTTTAGAGCCTTCCACGAGAAGGCTCTTAGTGTGGCTGTCGAAAGAAACTTTTGACCATTAGCAGTAAATAGATTATCTAATCCCCATGAAAACATTCGTACCTAACCACAGTCTCAACCGCAGGGAGTTTCTGACTCAGATGAGAAACGCAGGGCTTGGATTGGCCGCCGGAATGACTGTTCTCGGCAATTCATTTTCCGCCAACGCAGGAGAGGGAAAGAACCGCCCGGAAGTCGTGGCGGTTTATTATCCCCACTGGCACAAATACGACCACGGTATTTCCTGGAAGGGTGAAGGATGGACAGAGTGGGAAGGAGTGAAGGTGGCCCCTCCGCGCTTTCCCGGCCATGCACAGCCGAAGAAGCCGGTCATGGGATACCTCGGCGAGAGCGATCCCAAATGTGTAGACCGCGAAATCAATCTTGCTGCCGATCATGGCATCGATGTCTTTCTCTACTGCTGGTACTGGTACAGCGGTGTTAAGAATATGGAGGAAGCGCTCGAACAGGGATTCCTGAAAGCGCCCAGTAGTAAAAGAATGAAGTTTGCCCTGATGTGGGCCAACCATGACAGAAAGGACCAGTTCTGTCCCGAATTTGGTAAACCGCGTACCACCTGGCTTCCGGCTCGTCATTCACCACGCGATTTTGAACGCATGATTGAATACGGGATTGAGCATTATTTCCGGGAACCCAATTACTGGCGGGTTAACGGCAAACTTTTCTTCAGCATTTACCTGGCTAAGAGTTTCATCGACCAGATTGGTGGACCGGAAAAAACCCGCGCCCTGTTTGAGAAAATGGATGCACGCCTCGCAAAGGCAAATCTGCCACCAATGCACTGGAGTACAATGGTGTCTGATGTAAAGACAGCAGCCATGGCCAGAGAAGCCGGATTTCTAAGCACAAGCAGATACAACATAAATGCGGCAGGTAAAGAGCGACCCGATGGCACGGAACAATACGAAGATCTGATGGATGCACACCGTGAGCACTGGGCAAAAATGACCGAATCTCCACTGGTAAATATTCCTGTAGTAACGATGGGATGGGATGCCACGCCACGCTGCCGTGCGGATGTCCCGTGGCCATTCCCAAAAAAAGAATATCCCTACGTGCCCGTCGTAGTCGGAAACACGCCGGAAAAATACGAACAGCTTCTGCGCGATGCCGCGAAGTATATTGAAGCGGATCCAAAAAAACCGTTTGCAGTTCTGTTATATGCACTGAATGAATGGACCGAGGGCGGTTACCTGTTCCCGGAAGAGCGAACCGGCAATGCATATCTGGAAGCAATCAAGCGGACATTTGGCAAATCCACTGACCGGTGATTATATTTTCTTTAAGCTGGTAATATTGCCGGCGACGGAACCCGGGTTATTATCGCGCCTCGTATCCAGCCATTTCTTGAATTCAATGGCAATGAATACAAACAGTCCTACTCCTATGATTCGCAGCCAGGCGGAGCCACCGATAGGCGCACTGTGAAATAACTTGTTCATAAATGGCGCGTAGGTGAAAAGCAGTTGCGCGGTCATCATTGTAATCACTCCGCCGATTACCCACATGTTAGAGAAGATGCCCAGCGAAAAGAAAGACCGTGTAAGCGACCGGCAATTCAGCAGATAGAATGCCTCAACCATTACAATCAGGTTAACTACAACCGTGCGCGCTTCTGGAAGTTCCATGCCATGACTTTTTTCCCACATAAACAGAGCAAAACCACCGAGCACCATGAAAAACGACACCATAACTATACGAAGCAGCAATACCGGCGTGAGGATTGGCAGCGAAGGATCGCGTGGTGGCTTGGCCATTAAATCCTTTTCTTTCGGCTCAAAAACAAGCATGAGCCCCAGCAGCAGAGCAGTACTCATATTAACCCAAAGCAGTTGCACCGGCAAAACCGGTAACGCTGTTCCAAGTAGAATTGCGGCAAGAATAAGTAATCCTTCACCTCCATTAGTGGGCATGGTCCAGGTGATGAACTTGGTCAGATTGTCGAATACATTCCTGCCTTCCTCGACAGCAGCCTCTATCGAGGCAAAATTATCATCGGTCAGAATCATGTCAGCCGCACCCTTTGCCACGTCTGTACCGGTGATGCCCATGGCAATGCCTATGTTTGCCTGTTTCAATGCCGGCGCATCATTGACACCATCTCCCGTCATGGCAACAATGTGACCATGTCTTTGAAGCGCATCCACCAGCCGGAGTTTCTGTTCCGGCGCAACTCGGGCAAAAACAGAAGTTCGCGCGGCGATTTCCGGTAGTTTGTCGTCGGGAATTTGTTCCAGTTCCCGGCCGGTGAGGGCCAGTGTCTGGCCGGTATTTCCGCGTAGGCCTAGTTCCTGGCCTATTGCAACGGCGGTACCCTTGTGGTCACCGGTTATCATCTTGACTTCGATTCCCGCGTTCTGGCAATTGGCGACAGCGCGGATGGCTTCGGCACGGGGTGGGTCAATCATACCTTGCAGCCCAAGTAATGTAAGTCCACGTGCGACATCTTCGTGTGTCAGTTTCGCATGCCCTGCAGGTAAACGTCGGCGGGCAAACGCGAGCACACGCAGTCCCTTTGCTGTCATTTCATCCAGGGCTTGTTGGATCACAGAGGCATTGAGAGCAGTTTCCTTTCCGTCAACAGCAAGAACTTTGTCGCATCGGTCAAGTAGACTTTCGATAGAACCTTTCTTGTATATCACACATCCCTGGGTATCGCGGTGCAGTGTGGCCATATACATATACTCAGACTCAAAGGGAATAACATCCACGCGCGGCAGGCGCTTGCCGGCCTCATCGCTTTCCATGCCGGCCTTCTGTGCGGCCACAATGAGAGACGCCTCGGTTGGATCGCCTTCCACCTGCAGCCGGCCTTCCTTTCTGACAAGTTGCGAATCGTTGCATAGCAGGCCGGCAAGCACACACTCGTTCAGTGCCGGATTTGTTTCCAAATCAGCCTTCTGCTGATTCTCCCTGATCTCGCCGTTAGGTTCATAGCCTCCGCCGGTAACTTCAAAGAATTTCCCTCCGGCGTAGATACTGCTTACAGTCATCTGGTTTTCCGTGAGCGTACCGGTCTTATCCGAGCATATGACTGTAGTGCTGCCCAGGGTTTCAACAGCAGGCATCTTACGGATAATGGCGTGACGTTTGGCCATACGGGCCACACCAATGGCAAGCGTTATGGTGACAGCCGCGGGAAGACCTTCAGGGATTGCGCCGACTGCCAACGCAACCGCCGCCATAAACATTTCTGCTGCCGCCTCACCGCGCATTACACCAACAACAAAAGCCAATGCTGCAAGACCGAGAATTATATATAATAAAAGCCTGCTGAATTCTGCTATCTTCCGCGTCAGAGGTGTCGCAAGATTGACGGCCTGATGAATCATCGTGGCAATACGACCGGTCTCCGTACCATCACCGGTAGCTACCACAATTCCTTCAGCTTGACCGTAAGTCACAAGTGTACCGGCAAACGCAATATTACTGCGATCACCCAAAACCGTATCAGCCGGTAATGGTTTAATCTTTTTTTGCGACGGCACAGATTCGCCAGTCAGGGCAGCCTCCTCCACCTGCAGGCTGCGGACTTCAAACAAGCGCATATCGGCAGGCACGCGATCGCCTGATTGTAATAGCACTATATCGCCTGGTACAAGCTCGATTGAAGGAATACGCTGTTTCTGCCCGTTACGTCGTACTGTTGTTTCAGTCCGAACCATCCTGGCCAACGCCTCAATGGCACGCTCAGCCTTGGACTCCTGAATGAAACCAACAATGGCATTGATCAGCACCACGCCGAAGATTACCCCTGCATCCACAAATTCGCCGAGGAAAGCGGATAGAACCGTTGCAGCCAGAAGAATATATACAAGGGCCTGGTTGAATTGCTGAAGGAACTTTACCCAAGCCGGTGTTCCGCGCCGCTCGGACATCTGATTTAAACCATGCTCAGCCTGCCTGCGTTTTATTTCGTCACTGGAAAGTCCACTGCTTGTGTCTGTTTGCCAATAACGGATCGTGTCTTCCGTCGATAATTGATGCCATACAGTCTGATTACTTTCATTCATTTGCCTTGCCCCCGGGTATTTTCATTATTTTAATAAAACCTAACAGAAGGTATTTTTAATGGAAAGTAAAACAGGTTTTAATATGATTCTTTTCACCCCAAGCGGTATGTCCCAGAATTCGTAATGTAACTACCTGTTGCGATTATTTCAAAGATATACCCCATATCTGGTATCTGTCGTTTATGAAGACAGACACCTCTTGGACAATTCCTTAACGAATACTTTACAAGCCATTAATTGAATCTGTTACCCGGGTTTTCCTATAATCATGATGTAGTGAAGAAAGCGAACGTTCAAAACTGGGACGGCATTCAATAAAAATGACAAATGTTGGCATAAAATTATCAGATGCGGACAGGCTTCGCCTCGCACAATTCCGCCAGAAAACCAGTCTCTCTCATTTAAAGAATGTCCATAGTACAAGAAGCGTACAGAACAACAGCAGCTTCGCGTGCAATATGACTCCTAAAAAGAACCTGACGGGATTCCATATTCCTGCAGGATTTAAAAAGAAACTATCACCGTCTTTCATGCCTGCAACCATGAAGCCTGTTGCTCCAGCTCAACAGCCTCAAGCAGTAGCTGCTGTAACAAAACCTCAGCAACCAACGAAACATGTACACCTCGAAATGAATCCAAGAGTGCCGTTACAGAACGAGAGCTTGGAAGTCACACTCACCAAGGAGGAATATTTCTGTGCTGTAATGGACATATTGCTGGATGGTATGGCTAGAACAGACAAGGCATCAAAAGATGCGGCAAAACACTTGATGATCGTCATGGAAAATGAGGCCGGGCACTCGGTATCGTTGCTGGTCTTTAATTCATACGTACGCAGGTACAATTCACTGCGTCAGCAGTTTTTCCTCTCCGCCACAGAAAATATTAAAGCCAAGACAATAAAGATAAGCTCAGACATTCTTGCCAGCCTGGAACAGATGGCCAAGACCATCAAGATAGAGATGTCTCTACCTGTCAACATACCCCGCAGAACTTCTTAACCAGCTCATTCAGCCGCGGCTTGTATCAATCAAGCAGACATTTGGCAAGCAACCTTAACCGACACTTAGAGCCTATCCGGAAACCCCATTGGAGCCATGATGGAGCGAATTTTCACACAGGGAGGGCATAGGGTTTTCGGATAGGCGCTTATTCAGAATGCCCATATTTTGCAGCCGCGGCTTGTTTGGCTTTCTCCAGAATACTCTGAATAGTAACCGGTATCCCGCCCTGCCGTTTGCTTTCATCGGCGGCTTCCAGAAAGGCATATATCTCCAGCGTATCTTCAACAGTCATTGGAGAAATACCGGTCTTGAAGAATTTGGCTATTTCAACAAGAAGCGGCGGATAACCTTCGAATTTGCCTGCCTGCGCAATCCCCTTGTCGCCAAAGACCGTTGCGCCGAAACCGGTACGGCCCTTGCGAATACCGCGCAAGGTGCCGATCCTGCCGTCTTCCCACACGCCCGCCACCAGGTCGGTATCGTCGGTACGCACGCGGGTCACCGATTTGCAGCCGGTCCCCATGATCGTAAAAAGAATCTCGCAGCCATGAATGCCGTAGTGGAACAGGTCCGGCTGGGATGGAATCAAATGCTCGCTGGAACTGTATGCGTCGCAGCCGAGCACCTTGCCAACTTTCGGATCATTCCGCATTGCCGCAATTCCCGCGCTGTAACGGAGCGATGAGTTGGAAAAACACGGAACCTTGTTCTGTTTCGCCTGGTAGAAAAGCTCGATGATGTCCACCAGGGAACCTGCAACAGGTTTATCAACGAAGATGGGTTTATGGGCGGCAAAAACAGGTTTGGCCTGTTCCAGGTGGGGCCGTCCGTCAATACTGGCAAGGATTACCGCGTCTACTTTCTTGACCATTTCCTCGATCGAACCGCAGATTTCCACACCCAGGCCCTTCATCTGTTCGATGTTCTTCTGGATATTATCATTGCTGAAAGGGATGTCCGGACTGAACGAAGGATAGGCCGCCGTAATCTTCATGTCGCTGACCGGCGGAAGTGCAAGCGCATTGGTGCTGTTCACAAATTTAGTAAAAGGCACAGCATGGGCATCCAGGCCGATTATTCCAACCTTGATTGGTGCTGACAGTTCAGCGGCTATGGTCACGCCGTTTTGCAGGCTGCCTGCGAGTACCGCGGACAACACAATTTTCAATACATGACGGTATCTTTCTTGATTCATTTCCAGTCCTTTCATCCTGATTGTTGTTATCTTCTCTTCGGACAAGATGTGTCGCTATTTCGCCTTTTGCAGGGCATCCTGGGCTATTTGCGGATGTTTATCTTTAATTGCCTCAGCTATTTTCTTCACTGCCATTTTCGCTTCGGCGCTGACGGCGGAATTTGAAAGCAAGGGTAAAGCAAGTTGCAGTGCATCGGGATGTACCGCCCCAGCCAATGCACTCAAAACCAGTTTACGCTCATCATCGTTCTGCGCATTGGCAAACAACTGGCGATAACGATCCATGGAATCCTTATCCGCCGCAACATTCTGCTTTGCCGCCAGCCGCACCAGGCCGCGCAGAGCAAGTGTGCCGAATAATTCTTTTTCAGGCTGGCGGCGTATTTCAATCAATGTATCCCAGGCGCTATTGTCCGGCCAATTCGTCAAGGTGCGCACGGCTGTCTCGCGAACATCCGGATTGTTGTCTTTCAAGGCCGCCTTTAATATGGCAAGTGCTTTGGCATCGGCACAGTTTAAAAGAAGCCGCAAAAGCAGACAACGTGATTCATTATTACTGCTTTTATCAAGCGCGGCACAAACAACATCCGTACGGCTTGAAATATTTTCAATCCTGGCCATTGTACGAACTACAGCACTTTCAGCATCTGATCGCACCTCGGGAACTTTAAGGCTCACCAACCTCTCCAGCAACACAGGCAGATCATCACCTGTAGAAAATCTGGCAAGCGAATGGAATGCCGCTTTTATGGGAGCAACATCAGTCCCTGCCGTCTCTTCGATCAGCACAGGGACGGCCGTATGACCACATCGTTTGGCGATCACAGAAATAAGCACGCTTCTGATATTCCCGGCGGTACGTTTCATTTCTTCCATAATGATTTTATTTGTTTCTTTGTTACCTTTCAGATCGCCAAGAGCTGATTCAATGGTCTGAATCTCCTCGTCATCCTGTGTTTTAACGAGAGCCTGGATCAGAAATGGGACGGCTGCGGCGCCGTCAAGCTTACCGACAGCAACGATGGCAGAGCGGCGGACAACAGCATCGGAGGACAATATATTTTCTCGAATGACAGATACAGCAGCTGTATCACCGCGACTGGCGAGCGCCTCTATCATCAACGCCTGCTCGCACGGTCGAAGCTTTGGAAGTTCCGCCGCAAACTTCCTGGAAGCGCCGCGGGACTTCAGCAAGGCAATGGCAGCAATCGCCACTGGTTTCAATGTGGAATCGGAGCCGTGGAGCACATCGAGAATTCGCTGCTCGACGCCTCGCTTATCAATAGAAAAAAGCGCGGCCAGCGTACCACGCTGGATGTTGATCGGCTGCGCCGGTTGAAGCAGTTCTGTATAAATCGCCAGGGCTGTTTTCCGGTCACCGTCAGCGGCAAGTTTTTCTGCGACACGTAGTGATGCATCGGCCACAGCCCATGCGATGACCGGTCTGGCTTCTTTGCGCAATGCGGCGATGCTTTCGCAAGACGGCTTGTCGGCGATCTTACCAAGCGCAATTATTGCGGCGCACGCAACGTCGGCATCGGTGTCATGAGTCATTTCGGCCAGAAGCCTGACGGACTGCACGTCACGATGATTGCCAAGCGCAATGCTGAGTTGGATCCGTGCCCGGCCGCGCACAGTGGTTAGAGCATTGCGAAGGACTTCAACGGCTTTGGGCAAGCGTTGGCATCCGAGAGCCAGGCAGGCAATGCCTGCGGTTTCTTCATTCTTCAGTAATTCGGCCAACACGGGTAACGACGCGTCTGTGCCGATAACCGTCAACTGCTGGCAGGCAAAGCGACGGGCTTCGAAGGTGGAACCTGGAGCGAGCAATTTTATCATCGCAGCTTCAAGTTCAGCTTGTAAATCCGGCCTGGCGACCGAGTCACGGAGAAGCTGTTCTATCTTCTGTAACGGCTCGACACTCTGGCCGGATTCGTATTTCGCAGCGTCGGCGAGGAGCTGGGACAAGTCAGCGGCATACAATGGCAGTGTGAGCATGATGCCAAGAACAGTCATGATAGTGAGTGTTTGAGATTTCATAATTTTTCCTTTCAAAAATATTCAACGGTCAGATTAACCACGGGGTACGCGGTTCGCGATGACGCATGCGGTTGGCTTCTTCGCAGTCAAAACGTTCCTTCACCGGATCCCAGCGCAGTTTTTTACCAAGGCGCAGGCCGATGTTCATTGCCTGGCAGATGGTCTGGGATCGATGGGCCGCCTCCGGATGACATATGGTCGGGCGACGGCTGCGAATGGAATCAATCAGGTTGCGGACGTGGTCACCGGCGTTAGTCCAACTAATACCGGCGGTGTCACGCAGATTGAGGATGGACTTCGGCTCGGCGGTAACCTCGTTGGTTTCGTCGTCCACCTGAATCCAGCCTTCATCGCCGATGTAACGAATGTAACGGTCCTTGAAAGTTTTCCGCGAATACATGACACAGTTAATACCGTCCGCGTAACGGCAACGGGTTTCGGCCAAGACAGGTGTCTCGCTCATATACTTCACTGGATCGGGCCACTCGCAGTGTCCCTCAAACTCCACCGGACCGGTATGGTCGCGGCCCAACGCCCACTGCATCTGGTCGGTGTAATGACAACCCATGCCGATAATGGGGCCTTCGCCGGTGTCCCAAAAATAATTCCAGCCATTGACGCGCGCCGGTACAAACGGCCGCCACTGTACGGGACCAAGCCACGTGTCGTAATCCCAACCCTCGGGAACCGGCGTGGGTTTACCGTGCGGGATGGTCGGGCCGGTCCAAACCTGTATCTCTACCGTGTGCAGGCGGCCGATCCGCCCCTGGCGAACCATCTCGACGGCGAACCGATACGACGCAGTTGAACGTCGTTGTGTGCCCCCCTGATAGATTGTACCGTAGCGGCGACAGGTCTCGACCAGTGATCGTCCCTCGCTGATGGTCATCGAGATTGGTTTCTCGCAGTACATGTCTTTGCCCGCGCGTGCCGCGTAGATTGAGGCTGTCGTGTGCCAGCGGTCACCGGTGGCAATAAACACAGCATCAATGTCCTTCTGCGCGAGTAACTCACGGAAATCCGGATACATGCGGCAATCCTTGTTGCCGTAGTGCTGATCTATCATATCCTTGGCCGATTTCATCCTGTCGCTGCGGCAATCACTGACAGCGGTAAAGACAATGTCGGTTTGTGCAAGAAAATTAGGCATGACATGACGCGCACGGCCGCCGATGCCGATGTTGGCGAAAACAATACGGTTGCTTGGTGCCACACTGCCATCCCTGCCCAATGCCGATGCGGGAATTAAATTCGGAATGGCAAACGCTCCCGTGGCTGCCACCGTGGCTTTCAAAAAATGTCGTCGCGTGAATTGTACTGACAATTTGGATTTCGGAATTATCATTTTCTCTTCCCCTCTCTTTGTCATTTTATTACTTTACCTGGGTTTCAGCAGAAACTCACCTGTCTGCTACAGCGAGATTATTGCCTACACCGATCATAACGACCGAAATAATGAGCATAAAGATGCCCATCCACAGGTATCCTCGCGTCCGACGATCAACCAGACTCCACTCCTTGAGAAATAAACCCCAGAAATTGCTGAAGATGATTATGGCTGCCATGTGAATACTCCAACTGGCGAAGTCAAATTCGCCCATCTTCGTGGTACCCATACCGTAGAAGAAGAATTGGCCGTACCACATCAGGCCACTAATGGCGGACAAAAAAAAGTTGAACAATAAAGTGCTTCGCGGACGGATGATATAGTCGCCGAACGACTTATTCCTGATACTAAGAATCATGGAGGAGATGAAGTTTGTTGTGAATCCTCCCGCAAGGGCCAAAACAAAAATTGGAATATTCACAAATACTTTCGCAGTGCCGGCCTTCAGGCTTTCTACGGCAATCGGAGCACCTGCTTTGATGGCCATCGCCATGCAAGCACTCATGATACCGCCCAGGATGGCCAGGGTAAGCCCTTTGACAAGCGCAAAATCCTTGATCGATTCCTTCTTTTGATCATCGGTTAATTGACGCTCCTTCAACAATCCCGCGTAGCCACAGCATGTAATGCCTGCAATACACACGAGGAATCCCAGCAAGACAACCCGCCCCGGCGTCGTCCATAACAGCATGTCGATTTTATGGTCAATGATCGCAGGGACAATAGTTCCGACAATGGCACACGCACCAAGCGAGATCGACTGGCCGAGCGACAGACCAACATAACGCAGTCCCAGTCCACACATAAGTCCGCCAAATCCCCACAGAACACCGAAGATGTACGACCAAACCATACTGCTGCAGGGACTGTTACGGAGAATGCCCGAGAGATCCGGGGTCGTCAGCAAACCACCGATTGTCGGCATGATAATCCACGCCACAAAACCCAGGGTGATCCAATAAGTTTCCCACGCCCATTTCTTAATCTTATGGGAAGGAACATAGAAACTTGCCGAAGAGAAACCTCCGATCGAATGTAAAATAATTCCCAGCAATTGTTCCATGCTATTTCTCCCTGCGGTTTCGTTTCAATCCAGGTGAAAGACCTCTCTGAGTATATCTTCTTTTGCCTTCGGACTGTCATCGCTTTCACAAACGAGAACTTCGGTCATGTATCGCCACCAGCGTTTACACACATCTGTCTCTCCAATCTTCTGAAATGTTTTTTCGTCCTCAATCTCAAGGTAACCAAAAAGCGCACCAGTATTCTCATGAAGGAAAATCGAGTAATTGCTGATTCCATGAGCTTTCAGCGCCTTCTTGAGGTCTGTCCAAATTGGATTGTGTCGTCTTTGATATTCAGCCGCCATACCCGGTTTAGCCTGAATCAGGAATGCCTTGCGGATCATATTTCTCCTTTCAAAGACTTCGAATCCGTCGGGGCCCTGTGTTTTACACCACTTCGGCTGCCAGCTCTTTCGCCATAACAAACCTGCCGCCCCGATCTTTGAGCATGGCGCAAACGCGATCAAGCTGTTTGACCGCTTCCGATCCACAGTTCTTTGTAATAAATGGCAAAGGTTTCACGCTGCTTTCGCCGAAATCGAGCGTTCCCTGCGGCATCGGATGAAATTCCCAGGGATGGAGGTAGAAGCAGAGTACCGGCCGTTTTCCGTGAACCTGAACGTATTTGATAAAACTGTCGGCCTTCTTCATCAGAAACTGAGCAGACTGGGTTCGATAGACCGGCCACTGATCCCGGTCACGTTGATAAGGATCATTACTCTTCATGGTGAGGTCGCAGAAATTCGGGATCTCTACAATCCGCATCCGCCCGGGTCGAGTCCAGTCTTTTGCCGATGGATGATACGGCACAAATGGCTTTCTGAAGAAGTATAACGGAAACGATGCATCTGCCACATAGCCCAGCTTTTCCAGCACATTCAACACGTGCGTACTGCCCCAGAGGCGCGGGCAACGAAAACTCACGGGACGCACGCCACTCACTTCCCGTACGATCCGTGTTGACTCGCGCAACCTGCCTTCCACCTCGGAAGGCAAAATAGGCCAGTTATTCGGCAAAGGAAAGATAGGTGTACCAAGTGTTTCATGATAGAGGCCATGACAGCCGGTTTCGTGTCCGGCCCGGCATACCTGCCGGACCATGCCGGGATTGTTTTCCGCCGCGTGGCCCGTCCAGAAGAACGTCGCGCTGATGCCGTATTTTTTCATGAGCTTCAGTATGCGGGGTGTACCGTGTTTCACACCTTCGTAGAAAGGTGTAAAGGAACCAATATCAGTCTCCATGTCAAACCCGAACACCACATCAAAAGGATGATCCTTGCTGCTTGAACATCTCGTTCGTGATTTGATCTTATGCATGATGATGAGAACCTATTTCAAATTTGAGATAGGTTCTAGTCCTCGCAAAATAAAGCGTCCATCTTTTTACTTAACGGCACCGGCCCCCTGGCAGTGATCCTATAACCAGTTTCGATTCGTGCCCCGTTGAATTCCGGATGACCAAAAAAGCTGACATCAATACAAACAGTCATACCTGGCTTGAGTACATCATAACTGTGAGGCCCGAAGAAAGGTGATTCCGCTTCATGGAGTCCAATGGTATGGACAAACGGACACACGAGATATTTCGACAGGTCATGTTTCTTGAAATAAGCCCGCGCCGGAGCATCGATCTCAACGCCGGTTTTACCGGGTATGAGCGCGGCTTTCGTAAGCACAAACGCCTCTTTGAGGTATTTGAGGCATTCGCCCTGCCGGTGTGTGTATCGGCCGGAAACCGGCAGCACATTCCCCACAACCCCTGCATAACCCTGAACCTTGGGAGCAATGCCGATCATGACCAGCTCACCTTTTTTAAGTTTCTTCGAACTCGCCGTGGGCACTACAGCATTGGAACGACGACCACTGCCAACAATGGCACCGAACCCAAACCCACTGGCCCCCCTGCTGCGGGCGGCATGTTCCCCGGCGGCTGCCACTTCGATTTCAGAAATTCCGGACCTGATGGCTTTTTCCATCGCGTCGTAGCAGATGTCCGCAAGCTTGAAAGCTTTACTGATCTGTTCGATTTCCCATGATGATTTGCTGTAGCGCAGTTCGACATATTCGCCGGTGATATCAACCAACTTGACCCCCTTGAAACCATCCACGATTTGCTGGTAACAGTCGGCAGGCATCCGTCCGGCTCCGACCAGCCCAACACGCTTCAGCGAACCGAGTTTCCCGTTGAGTTCCTTGAACAAGGCTGGGAAATCAATGATGGTGGCATTTGGATACTCCTCGTTGGGAACCATGAAGACCGGGAAATTACGGGTTTCCTTGATGGCACTGTCCAGCTTGGCAAACGGCTCGCTTTCCGGACCGCCCAGGAGGATGGGTTCTCCAGTCTTCGGAACCAGTACGGCCCCGCTTTCGAACTGAGGACACCAACCAGTCAGATACCAGCCATTACCTATGTTGAACTCATCATAGTAAACCAGCGCTAAGTCGAGGTTCTTTTCTTTCAAAAGTTTTCTGACTTTGGCGATTCTACCTTCACTCTCTTTTTTCTCAAGATACGGCATAATACAGTCCTCCTCTGTTCTTTATTTTTTCTCAATCTTCCATAATCAATAATATAGCAGGTCAAGAATTCAGCTACTGGCAGAACACTATTTTCTTGTGCTGGTATGCTGCCGGCAATATGGCTACACCGGATGTTGCCGGATGGTGACTTTCCGGCTTTCACGCGCCGACTGGTAGGTGGCGTCAATCACTTCCATCACCCGGCAGTTATCTTCGGCGGTGACCGGCGGCTTTGCTCCAGTCTCAATGGCATTCACGAACTCGCGTGAAAGCTCGCGCAAAGCATCGACCCAATTCTCAGGTACCGAGTATTCCACGACGTTAGCACCGAGTAGAACTGGCGCACCCCAGATTTTCAACTTCGGTTCCGGCGTCAGGGCATAGGAAATGCCGCCACGCTGGCAGGCAATTATCACATCAAGGCGTATCTGATCGGAGATGGCGTCGGAGGCAATGAGAGCAGTGCTGCCATCACTGAGCATGTAGTGCGCGACACCGTAGTCTTCGAGCTTGAATTCGGGATAGCGAAGCGTCCGCATATCAGCGAGGACTTCCACAAAGTCAACCCCGAAGAGCCAGCGTGTCAAATCGATCGCGTGGTCACCGTGCGTCAGCCAGCCACCGCCGGGAGTAACGGCTGGATCGGTCCAGACAGAATGAAAGGTATTTTCCCACTCGCTCCGGCGGATAAGATCGGTGTTGTAAGCGCAGTAAAGATGAAATGGCTTACCGAGTTCGCCACTATCGAGTACCCGCTTGACCAGTTTCCAGGTGTACCAGAGGCGGAGGTTGAAACCACCCATGAGCAGCACGCCGGCGTTCTTGCATGCCTGGATCATCTCCCTGCCCTCAGCCGCCGACATCGACATCGGCTTGTCGGAAAGGACATGCTTGCCGGCGGCGGCAAGCGCTTTGGCGATCGCACAGCGCTGGCTGGTACGGTCGGTGATGACCGCCCCCTGAATATCGGAATTACAGAACTCTTCGAGATTCGTATAGCCTTTTGCACCCGTCAGTTCAACAAGCCGCTCCAGGTGACGCGGATGCTCGTCATAGACAGCTGTAATATCCAGGAAGTCGACATCCTCAAGTACCTGGCAGAAATTGATGGCGTGTGGCCAGATATCGTATCCGGCAACACCAAACCGAAACGCGCCTTTTTTCTTTTCGGATTTTTTCCTGGGCGCGCTTGATACCCCGATGCGCTCACCAGTTACACTGTTAATCTGACTTGAATTATTAGACATTGTCTGTTGCCTCCTCAAGTTTGACAGATGCTCCACGCTTCACTGAGAGTTCAATCGCCCGCTCCAGCCGGATCGCGGCAATGCCATCGTCAATCGTCGATCCCGGTGCGCGACCGTCCCGCACGCTCAGCACAAAATCGCGCAACTCCCCGACGAACCCATGAAGTTCGAGGCTGTTCTGGTCGTCGGTCGGACGGATATCCTCGGGTTCCCAGAAGTAGGTCGGCGAATTATCAGGAAGAACGCCTATGACCCGGCGCCAGTTCTCGACAAAGACACGCCCTCCCACCCCGGTGATGGCAACGCGTTCGCTCTGGTTGATGTGTGCGCCTTCGAGGCAGTTGGTATTGACCAGACCGACACCACCGTTGGCAAAGCGGAGGACAATTGCATATCCATCGAGCCCGAATCCCCGGCTCACGCGTTCGGCGTATACTGATGCGATCTCACCCATGAAGAATCGGGGAAGATCGAGATGGTGCGTCGCAAAACCATTCAGGAAACGGTATACATCTATCGGGTATTGCCCATAGGTGTAGCGTGATTCCCAAACCGATGGTTCTCCGAAAGCCGGCTTTTCCATGAAAGCTTTCGCGCGCTGATAGGCGTGCGAAAAGCGTTTCATGTAGCCTACGGCCAGAAACTTACCCGCTTTTCTGGCGGCCCTGGCCATTGCTTCTGCTTCGGCAATCGATTCGGCTGGTGGTTTTTCGACCCAAACATGTGTGCCCATCTCCAGGCAGTCGATCGCAGTTTGCGCCTGGCGTTTAGGATGAATGCAAACGATCACCGCATCGGGCCGCTCTGTTTCGATCATTTTCCTATGATCAGTGTAGATCGCATCGACATGGTGAAACGACGCGACTCGTTCGGCGAGATCCTTCTTGTGATCGACCAGCGCCACCAGATTCGCCAGCAGAGGTGGAAGAGATCGCCCTTCCTGGCTGAGCACAAGCGAGGGCAAGCCAACCGGCGAGCCCCCAAACGCCGAACGCAGGCTCGGGTAAAGGCTCATCCGGGCATGTTCACCGCATCCAACAAATGCAACGCGTAATGGGTCCATTGCAAATCTCCTTGGTTGGCTAGATTATAAGAAACTGCTTTCTGGAAAGAACAATCCGACTCCACTGCTCTTATCCCAATTAACTATGATAGTATGATTATAATCCGGCTAAAAACCGGCTACTGGCAGGATGCTATTTTCTTGTACTGGCGTGCTGCCGACGATATTGACTCGGAGAGAGTCCTGTTACTTGACGAAAAACATGGTTGAAATGACTGAGGTTGCCAAATCCAACATGAAAGGCCATTTCGCTGATCCTCAACTGTGAGTTTTCCAAATAGTATTTCGCCCAGTTAACACGAATCATATTCAAATAAGCAGTGAAACTCATTCCAATCTGGGCCTTGAAAACGTGTGCCAGCCTGGACACGCTCAAACCGGCTTCCTTCGCCACCGCCGGCAAAGTCATCGGTTCCGTATAATGAGCCTCCATGAAATCCAGCGCTTTGCAAAGCGGATGATGAAGCACGGCTGTTTTTAACGTCTGTAATCGCCGGGTATCAATCAACTCAACCACCATTTGAACCAGATCCATGACGGCCGCCACCCGCCGCTTCTCAATTACCGGGATGTTGAAATAAGCCTGGCGTGCTTTCGGCAAATCAACCCCCATGCCGGCCAATCGCTTTTGAATTCTCTGAAAACCTTTTTTTGTCGGCGGCTGATAAAACAGTTGCCCGGTGCCCAGCAAACCAACAACCTTCGTGTTGATTACTATCGGAATCGTAATGTCAATCAGTCCCAAATGACAACATCGTGAACGGCATTCTTTCTTTTCGATGCAATATGCTGCCGCCTTCCTATCATCACGTTCACATGCCAGGCGTCCCAGGTGCGTATTATTAACCAATGCGCAAAAAGGAGTAAAAAAACGCTGTGCCTGTAGTTTCTCTGAAGACCTCAGACGTAAGTCCATAAAATCAAACGTCAGCCCGGTCAGCAGATAAAGGTCTTTCTGGAACGATTTCAAAATGCTGAACTGCTCAATCGTATGAAATAAAGACGGATATTCCCTGTCAGACCCGGGGCCCAGATTGGAGCTTAAGGGTCGAACCGCGTTCACGAATAACGAACCATATTTCGTGTCACAGATGCGATGATCAACCTCTTGCTTATGTTGCTGAGCAGGCATATTTATTTTCGGTTTTATACGCGTGCCTTGCGGTCGCCGTGTTCGGCAATCCAGCGCTTTGCCCACTCCACTGCCTCCAGCTTCATGTCACACAACGGCGTGCAGTGGAAGATCATTCCTTCAATCTTTCCCTCCTCGAACCACTGCAGTGCCAGCCGGCATTGATGCTTCATCAGATCCATCGTGATGGGTTTGCTGTTACCGAAATCCCACATGTAGATGCCCAGCAGCGTTCGCTTGTCCGGTATAATCTTCCGGTAGGTCTCAAAATTACGTTCAAGATTGATAAGATCAGTAGCCTTCCACGTCCAGAAAGACACCACATCACAGTAGTGGATATGACGGGCAATTGCCGGGTTTAACTGGTTGGAATAGAGAACCATTGACAGATCCAAATGCCGCTTCCGGGCATCCAGCTCCTCTTTCAGTGCCTTGATGCCTGCAACCGTCAGATTGGCCGGGGACTCTTCCTTCTTCGGGACTGCGTCACCGTTGAAGAAATCGTCCAGGTAAACGCTGACCAGGTTCGGCAGTTTATCGGCCAGTTCAAATGCCATGCGTTTCTTTTCAGGGTAAGGCTGGCGGGCACCGTCGATTATGCTCCAGGCAAGTCTTTTGGTTTTGGCAAACTGCTTGATGTATTCGTCAAACGGCGGTTCCGGCATACTGCGCCAGCGGATCATGCATACATTCGGAATACCCATGTAGTCAATTGCCTCGGCCGGGAGAATCTTTCCGCCCGGCGGAATGTTGTACAGTCCGTTCGTGGAGCCGGCATCATGTCCCCACATCCACAGCCGGTCGCGCAGTGTAGAATCGTATGGCAGGATATTACCCCGGCAATAGAGTGGATTGGTCAATGTGCCGGACAATATGGAAATCCCTGCGAGAGCCGCTGCGTTTCCTAGAAACTTTCGACGTGTCAAAGGCTTGCTGATGGGCTG
>MHBM01000013.1 GCA_001804885.1 Lentisphaerae bacterium RIFOXYA12_FULL_48_11 | reverse complement strand
CTCGGCTGCGGCCGTCATCTGCACATGATGTTCTTGCGGCAGCATTTCAATGTTCGTCTGAGGGTTACCGCCACACAGGCAAACGCCGAACTGATCGTCATACGCGAGGTTGACCCACTGTCCCAGCATCGTCAATCGGCGAACATTCAGCCGGAGGAGCTCGATCCGGTCAATTGACTCTCCCTCCACGTCAAGAAGTTCGAACGCAATGTAGTCACCGGCACAACGCACACGATAGGTGGCCGTTACGTTGGCCTTTCCAAACTCGATCAACAGTTTGTCGTCCTTCTGCCGCACACTGGTTGCGTTGAAGCATGAGCCACCCTGGTAAACCCACCGTCCGATCACGCTGGCTTTCGGACCTTCCACCGTGGGAACCAAGCGGCCACCGCGATAGACCGTCGCCACAGGACAGGCCGGAGCAATAACCGCATACTCAACGTTGTCCTGCTTGGCAACGAGGCTGCAAAGCTTACCATCCTCACCGATTTTTAATCGCAAATCATCTGTTTCGAAAATCACGGCACCGCGGGCTTGGGGAGCAAGAATCGCGAGTACAAGCGGTAAAATGAGAGAAGCAGCGCCAGTGAAGGAATTAAAGAATCTGCGGATGTTCATGGCTTACCCCCTTTTAGATCTTAAAATTTTGCACTTCCTTCGTTTCCCGAAAGAAATGAAGACTAAACGTTCGAACCACTCCAATGGAGCTTTTTGCGGAGAACAGAAAAATAGCTGTGACCGGGAAGATGAATAAACCTGACGCTTACAGCACTGCGAGTTATCTTGACCTTGTCACCTTCATGAAGGTTCTCGGATATCTGACCATCAATTGAGAACCGTATTTTGCCGGAGACATCTTCGATGGACACCACTATCTCGCTCCTGTCCGGAACAACAAGAGGTCTCGAGCTCAATGTGTGGGGACAAATTAAACTGACGACGAAAGCCTGTGTTTCAGGAGTAAGAATGGGTCCGCCAGCCGAGAGAGAATGCCCCGTGCTACCGGTTGGCGTGGACACTATCAATCCGTCACAGACATATGACGTAACCTTGTCTCCGTCAATCGCCAGGCCAAGGACAACAACCCGCTTTGACGGGCCACAGCTTACGACGACGTCATTCAACGCCCTTTGCGTTAAAACAATCTTTCCACGCCGTTCAACAACAGCATCAGCCATAGCCCTGCTGCTTGTTTCGTACTTGCCGGAAATCAGGCACTTCAAAGCACGATCAAGCTCATCTTCCACAACACTGGTAAGAAAGCCCAAAGCTCCGAGATTAAGCCCTATTACCGGGATATCCCTGCCTTCCAGCATTCTAACGGCACGTAACATAGTGCCGTCGCCACCAAGCGCCATGACGGCATCAACTTTATCCAGATGCGAACTGGCACGAATCCGTTTACCGTGCTTTAAGAGGCCCATACTGTTCTTATCGGCAATCAGCTCTATACCAAGCTTTTTTGCTTTTGCAGCCAGTTTTTTCAGAACCGCAGGAGCATCAGGTTTGACGCAGTTTGCTATTACTCCAAGTTTCCTGATCATGGTTTCTTCCAATAAGCCAGAAATTCAACATTGCCAGCTGGCCCTTTCAACGGCGATTCACAGACTCCTAAACATTTCAGGCGCAGCTGTTTTTCGCCAAATTCTTTTACTTTTTCCACAACCGATGTTCGTACTGCAGGGTCCCTCACTACCCCACCCTTCTCAACCTGTTCGCGGCCAGCCTCAAACTGAGGTTTTATCAATGTCACCAGTCCCGCCCCGTCAGCAAGCACATTTATAACAGCAGGCATAACCTTCGTCAACGAGATGAACGACACGTCAATTACAGCAAAAGCCGGCTTTTCAGGCAGGGCTCTCGACTCCAGGTATCTGGCATTGGTTTCTTCCATAACAACTACACGGGGATCATTGCGGAGGTTCCAGTGGAGTTGTCCCTTCCCAACATCAATTGCATAAACTTTGGCTGCTCCATGCTGAAGGAGACAATCCGTAAAACCACCGGTTGAAGCACCGGCATCAACACAAACCAACCCATTTACATTCAAATCAAATGACAGGAAAGCTCCCTCAAGTTTTTCGCCACCACGACTGACAAAACGTTCACGTGCCTCAACCTCAATGGAAACGTCCACGTCAAACTTGTTACCACATTTCGTTGCCGGATGGCCCTTCACCTTTACCTTGCCGGCAACAATCAGACGTTGGGCCTTTTCACGGCTTTCAACAAGGCCTCGTTCGGTCAGGAGAACATCAAGTCTTTCCTTGGGCATGATAACAATCTTAAAAACTATTTCTTCTTTTCTTTCGCCAACTCTATGGCAAGGCTATTGGCAACAAACTCAGAGATTTCGCCAGCCGTCAGGCCGTATTTCTGCATGAGAATTTCTGATTTACCGTGGGGAATAAATTCATCCGGCCATCCAAACTTGAGAACACGGCCGGAAAAACCATAGGCAAGGAGAACTTCCTCGACTCCGGACCCGAACCCGGAACTTACCACGCCATTCTCAATGGTTATAAAAACCTTGGCAGTCCTTACCTGGGTCTCGATAAGCTCAACATCCAGCGGCCTTATAAAACGGCTGTTAACAACACCTGCTGTAATTTCCTTTGCCTTCAGCAAATCCGCGGTTTCCTCAGCTAGAGGTATCATATCACCCAATGCCCAAATCTGCACAACCGTACCCTCACGCAGCACCTCGGCGGAACCGATAGGAATATCCGAGAAATTCTCAGGTATGGCCTTGCCTGTTCCTATACCACGCGGGTACCTTATTGCCACAGGCTTACCGATGTTAATGGCAGTAGAAATCATGTTGGAAAGCTCCGCCTCGTCCCTGGGTTGCATAAAAATCAGGCCAGGAATTGCGCGTAGAAGCGCTATGTCAAAAACACCATGATGCGTGGGGCCATCATCGCCAACTATTCCAGCACGATCTAGACAAAATATCACAGGCAGGCCCTGCAGACACACGTCGTGTATCACGCAGTCAATTGCCCTCTGGAAAAATGTCGAATAAATCGCCACTACAGGAATAAATCCCTCCGACGCCAATCCAGCAGCAAAAATCACGGCATGCTCTTCAGAAATACCCACATCAAAAAACCTGTCAGGATAACGTTCAGCATAACGAGACAATCCTGTGGCAGAAGTCATGGCCGCGGTAATTGCAATAATCCTCTTATCCTTCTCTGCCAGCCTCTGAAGGACCGTACCCATCACTACGGAATATGTCGGCGTCGCGGAAACAGAAAGCGGCTCGCCTGTTTCAACATCAAAGCCCGGTGTCCCGTGCCATTTCTCAGGTGACTGCTCGGCATAGCTATAACCTTTACCCTTCTGAGTGGAAACATGAAGAAGAATCGGTCTGTCAGACTCTTTCGCGATTTCCATGGCATCAAGTAAAGCATGGATGTTATGCCCATCTATTGGCCCGATATAGCGAAGTCCGAATTCCTCGAAAATAACACTTTTCAAGAAGAAACCTTTTATTGATTCTTCTATCTTGTAGTAGATTCTTCTTAACCAACCCATCTTCATCCTGACAGCAAAACTTTCGACCGACCTCTTCCACTTATTATAACGGGGATTTGACAGCAGCTCGCCCATATAACGGGACATGGACCCGACATTCGCATCAATCGACATTTCGTTATCGTTCAGAATCATTATAATACGCTGAGTGGTATGCGAAAGGTTGTTTAAAGCCTCAAGGTATATTCCACAACCTGCCGAGCCATCTCCAATAATGGCAATAACATGATCATCCGAACCACTCCTGTCTCTGGCAGCAGCAATTCCAAGAGCTGCAGACAATGCGGTCCCAGAATGTCCGGTACCGAAAGCGTCAAAATCACTTTCATCCCTTTTAGGAAATCCGGAAATACCCTCAAACTGTCGCAGGCTTTCAAACCTGGCCTTTCGACCGGTAAGGATTTTATATGCATAAGTCTGGTGCCCAACATCCCAGACAATCTTATCTGACGGAGGCTCAAAGATTTTCAAAAGAGCGACAGTAAGCTCAATAACACCAAGGTTAGCGGCAAGATGTCCACCGGTTCTGCTGACCGTGTCAATTATCATCATTCTGAGTTCGGCAGCCAGAAGGTAGAGCTCAGCGATACTCAGGTTCTTTACATCTGACGGTTTATTGACTTTATCAAGCACACAGCTCATCGATCTTCACCCCTATTATCAACAAAAAACAGGCTTATTTATATAACACAAACACAGCAAAATATCCAATACCGAATATATTCCGGACAAATGATTGCTTTTATCGGGAAGCGGGTTCAGTTAAAGTAAACTCGATTAAATATTAATTATGAATCATAAACAATAAACATGTTTTTACGGAACTGGAAAATCAAATGAAACAAATATTAGTCGATGCAACGATACTGTCGGTACTGATCCTTTCCGGTTGCCTGGCAGTAAAAAGCAAAACGCATTCAGAAATAACTTGCAGCAGCAGCGCATATCGCAAGGAAAGCCGCAGAGACATAGCTGAGGCATGTGAACTATTCAGATCAATAGAAAAATATGCCGGAGAAAAGAATGTCAAATCGGTATTTGTTCCTCTCAATGAACTTGGCATTCTTCTCGACCGGACAGCCTGCAAGGCTTCGCTGTACCACCACGTGCACCCTGACGCCAAGATTCGCAAATTAGCCGAGGAGGTCGAACAGGAAATAGCCAAACTGGCCACGGAAATAAGTCTTTCCCGCCCGATCTATGAAGCATGCGCCGCAGTAAATGTCTCAAATGAAAGCACAGACACACAGAGACTTGCAAAAAGGCTGATAAGGGATTTCAAACGGGCTGGCGTAGATAAGTCCGATGAAGTAAGAACCAAAATCAAGCAACTCCAGGAAGAGCTGGTAAAGCTCAGCCAGGAATTCTCACGTAACATAACAGAAGATATACGTAAAATTAGAGTCACCCCCGCCGAACTCACCGGACTACCCAAGGATTATATCGAAAATCACAAGCCTGGATCAGACGGCGTAATCACAATTACCACGGATTACCCCGACTATGTCCCGTTCATGCAGTATGCCGAGAACGATCAAAAACGCCTGGAGTTATACAAGGTCTTCCGACAACGCAGTTATCCCAAAAACGAACAGGTACTCAAAGACATAATCACTAAACGTTATCAGCTAGCAAGATTACTTGAGTACAGAAATTTCGCAGATTACGAAACAGAAACAAGAATGATAAAGAACGCCACCAATGCCCGGGACTTCATTGATAAAATATCAGCAATAGCTGAACCGAGAGCCAGACAGGATTACGCCATTCTTCTCAAAAGGCTCCAGAAAATAAATCCCAATGCAACAAAAGTCAACGACTGGCAGAAAACATATTTAACCGAGCTGGTTAAACAGGAGAATCTGAGGATTGACTCGAAGGAGTTACGACAGTATTTCCAAGCCGGCAAAGTCCGCAATGGAATCATAGACATGGTTTGCACCTTGTTCAACGTAAAGATAAGACCATGGAATACTCCAGTCTGGCACAAAAGCGTAAGAGCATACGAGCTTCTTGATAACGAGAAAGTAATAGGCCGTTTTTTTCTAGATCTGTATCCCCGTGAGAACAAATATAAACATGCCGCGCACTTCACATTGGTTTCAGGCGTCAGGGACCAGCAACTTCCCGTATCCGCACTTGTATGTAACTTCTCCGGCGAAAACGATGATACCGCACTCATGGAACATGACCAGGTAGAGACATTCCTGCATGAATTCGGGCATATGATGCACCACCTGTTCAGCGGAAATCAGCGCTGGATTCTATTCTCAGGAATCTCGACCGAACTTGATTTCCTGGAGGCCCCCTCCCAGATGCTCGAAGAATGGACCTGGAATGCTGAAATACTCAAGAAATTCGCAATCAACAGGAAGGGCGAGATTATTCCGCCCCAACTCGTAGAAAAAATGGTTGCAGCAAAGGATTTCGGCGTAGGACTGGACAAAAAGCAACAGATGTTCTACGCAGCACTGTCTCTTGACTATTACAACTGTGATCCAGCCACTCTTGACCTTACAAGGACAATGCAGGCCCTGCAGAAGAAATATGCACCGTACGAATATGTCCCGGACACATATTTCTTCGCAAGCTTTGGGCATCTGGATGGATATTCCGCAATGTACTACAGTTACATGTGGGCCGAAGTTATAGCAAAAGACATGTTCAGCCAGTTCGAAAAAGCAGGCATGCTGAACCCGGTTATGGGCAAAGAATACAGGGATACAATCCTTGCACCAGGCGGATCAAAGGATGCCGAAGATCTGGTCAAAGACTTCCTGGGGAGACCTTACAGTTTCGAACCATTCGCAAAATGGATGGAAGGCGGAAAATAAGCAGCCCCAAAAAGAACATGGAAAATTGATTATGAAACCAGGAATATTTATCTCGCTGCTTACAGCTGCAACATGCCTGACGGCATTAGTTCTAAATGGATGCACGAACAGAGAAACACCTGTGAGCATCGGAAATCGCGAACAAATCCTACACAGAGGAATAGGAGCCGAACCCAAAGATCTCGACCCGCACATGGTAACAGGTGTCACGGAATTCAATATTATCCTCGGCTTGCTGGAAGGGCTGGTCTCTCAGAATCCGAAAGACCTGTCACCAATTCCCGGCGTTGCAGAAAGTTGGGAAGAAGCAACCAACGGCCTTTCCTACGTGTTCCATCTCCGCAAGAATGCAAAATGGTCAAATGGCGATCCGGTAACCGCACACGATTTTATTTTTTCCTTCAAGCGCTGCCTTTCACCAAAGCTTGGCGCACCATACGCTTACATGCTTTACTGCCTTAAGAACGCCGAGGCTTATAACAAGAGTACCGTCACCGATTTTTCGCAGGTAGGTGCAAAAGCCGTTGATGATTATACACTCACACTGGATTTGGCATCTCCAACCCCCTACCTGCTCGGACTGTTGGGACATCACTCCTGGTTTCCCGTTCATCCACCCACGTTGAAGAAATTCGGAGAGGAACAACCGGACAGCAAGTGGACCAAACCAACAAATTTCGTTGGCAACGGCCCCTTTAACCTAAAAACATGGGATCCCGACAAGCAGATCATAATAGAAAAAAGCACAAATTACTGGGATCGTGAAGTGGTTAGGCTCAAAGAAATTCACTTTTATCCAATTGGTGATCATAAGGCGGAGGAACGTTCATTTCGCGCAGGACAGCTTCATGTCACCGAGACTATGCCCCTTGACAGGGTTATGTTTTACAGGAAACATAAACCGGAATTCCTGCGGCTTGACCCTTATATGGGGACTTATTATTACCTCCTCAACGTAACAAGGCCTCCCCTTGACAACGTGAAAGTACGACAGGCTCTTGCCATGGCCATCAACCGAAAGAATCTGACATCGTATGTAACAAAAGGTGGCGAAACTATCGCACTATTCTTTACACCTCCCGATGCAGCTGGTTATACCTGTAAATCCGGTTTCAAGGAAGATGTCGTAATGGCAAGGAATTTCCTGGCAGAAGCAGGCTTTCCGGAAGGAAAAGATTTCCCAAAAATCCAGCTTTTATACAACACATCAGATGCACATGTTCGAATCGCCGAGGCAATACAGCAAATGTGGAAAATGAATCTAAACATCGACGTCGAATTGATCAACATGGAATGGAAGGTTTACATTGCAGCAACAGACGCACTCAAGTATGACATCGCACGGGCCGGATGGATTGGCGACTATGTCGATCCAAATTCTTTTCTGGATATGTGGATAACAGGCAGAGGCAACAATCGCACCGGCTGGTCGAACAAGGAATATGACAGACTACTTGCTGAGGCAGCCAACGAAATGGACAACAACATCAGGCACGACCTCTTCCAGAAAGCTGAACAGATCCTCATGGCAGAAATGCCCATAATCCCTCTCTATTTCTACCGGAGCAAACACCTGATTAATCCATCAGTCCAGGGATGGGATCCAAACATACTGGACATACACCCTTACAAGTTTGTATATCTTAAGCCTTAAATTCGGAGAGAAATGCTTAAGTTTGTCGCCCGCAGATTAATACAGATGGTACCGGTTTTACTTATCGTAATAACCATTACATTCTTCCTTATTCGTCTCGCACCCGGTGGACCATTCACAGACGAAAAGAAGTATCCGCCAGAAGTGCTTGCGAGCAGGAATGCTTATTATGGCCTCAACGATTCACTTCTTACACAGTACGCACGTTACCTTGGCAACGTGGTCAAAGGCAATCTTGGCCCATGCCTCCAGTATCGCAACCGTACGGTCAACGAAGTGATCAGGGATACCTTCCCGGTTTCTTTTGAGCTGGGTTGCTGGGCAATGATTTTTGCCCTTGTAACAGGGTTGATATTCGGAATTATTGCCGCTTTGCGGCCGAACAGTCTGCTGGATCACATTCCGATGGCCCTTGCCATGACAGGCATATGCCTGCCGGCTTTTGTACTTGGGCCACTGCTAATCCTCGTTTTCGGACTCTGGTTCGGAATGTTAAATGCCTCAGGGTGGGATACAGCCACAGACCGCATCCTTCCCGCAATAACGCTTGGGGCCGTTTATGCGGCATATATTGCCAGGTTAAGCCGTAGCAGCATGCTTGAAGTCCTGCCTATGGACTATATTAGAACTGCAAGGGCAAAGGGCGCATCGGAACTCAGAGTAATTGCATATCATGCCCTCAAAAATGCGGCCATCCCCGTTGTTTCATTCCTTGGCCCCGCGTTTGCCGGCATCGTAACAGGGTCTTTTGTTGTAGAAACAATATTCCAGATTCCCGGAATGGGAAAAATGTTCGTCACCGCAGCGTTCAACCGCGATTATTTCCTATTACTGGGACTTATCGTTTTTTACGCAGGACTGCTGGTCACTCTCAACCTGATAGTCGATATACTTCTTGTGTGGCTAAACCCTAAAATCAAGATTGAGGCGTAGAATGTTGAATGTCGAAACAGATTTAACTGAAAGGCCCGGCCAGACAACAGAAAACTCAATCTGGTACGATGCATGGTCGCGTCTAAAAAGAAACAAACTTGCCATAGCAAGCATGGCATTCCTTGTAATTCTGTCAGGAATATGCGCTTTGGCCGCATGGATTACCCCCTATCCTTACGACCTGCAGGATCTTGAAACTGGAGCCGCGTCCCCTACTCTGAAACATTTACTGGGAACTGACATCCTCGGGAGGGACCTCCTGACAAGGCTGCTCTACGGAGGACAGATATCTCTCCTTGTCGGCCTGTGTGCAACAATGGTTTCGCTTATCATCGGAGTGCCTTATGGAATGCTGTCCGGCTATTGCGGAGGCAAAATTGACGCACTCATGATGAGAATTGTAGACATACTGTATACGTTACCATTTACCATTCTGGTTATCATCCTCATGGTAGTATTCGGACGAAATTTCCTGCTGCTGTTTGCCGCAATTGGCGCCGTCGAATGGCTTACCATGGCACGCATAATCCGAGGCGATGTTCTTGCAGTCAAAGAACAGACATTTATCAAAGCTGCTGTCGTTCTAGGGTTGTCAAGGCCGAGAATAATCTTCCGCCACATCATGCCAAACGTTCTAGGAACTATTATTGTGTACACGACACTTACCATCCCGAAGGTTATGCTTCTTGAGGCATTTCTAAGCTTCCTCGGTCTCGGCGTTCAGCCGCCAATGAGTTCGTGGGGGCTTCTCATAAGAGATGGAGCCGAAGTCATGGAGTCGCACCCTTGGCTACTGATTTTCCCAGGCATTATCTTTTCCATCACTCTATTTGCTCTCAACCGGCTGGGTGATGGACTAAGGGACGCACTTGACCCACGCTTCAACAAGACCTGAAACTTACCACCAGAAAAATGCCCCGTTGAATGTATTTTCAACGGGGCACTATTTTTCAATAAACTTATTTTTGCTCAGGTTGCGGAGGTACCGCAACTGGCGAAACTACGGGCTTGGCGTCAGAACTGGCTGCAGGTTGTACCGGAGCTGTCGCAGGCGATACAGATACCGGCTGATCAACAACAGGCTGAGCGCTTGGCGCAACCGGGAACTGGCCTTGAGGTATACCACCGGCAGACATATCAGTGCCGGGAGCGCCTGAAGGCAAAGGCTGTGTCGAGACAGGCTTGGTCACCGGGATCCTGTCGGCAATTGATTGCCCCGCAGATGATCTGTGACTCGCGCCTATGAAGGCAAGCACTGTAGTATTCAAAAGGAAAATGGCAGCAAGAACAACTGTTGTTTTCGTGAGAACATTGCCGGCCTGTGCGCCAAACAAAGCCTCACCAACCCCTGCGCCAAAGGCCATCCCCATCCCCTGTCCCTTCGATTTTTGCAGCAGGATTACCCCAACCATCAGGATACAGGTCAACGCTTCAACAAACAGCAAAAAGTATCTTAATATTTCCACGATTTAACTCCTTTTCCTGCAGACAAGCTACTTCGCAAGCCGCACTATTTCAACAAACGAACGCGCATCAAGTGCAGCGCCACCAATCAGACCGCCGTCAATATCAGGCTGGGAAAGCAACTCACCTGCATTCGAAGGTTTCATGCTGCCACCATATTGAATACGTATTGACTGGGCAATATCCTCGTTAAAAATTGATCCCAGAACGCCACGGATAAAAGCATGCATTTCCTGTGCTTGTGCCGGCGTGGCAACCTTACCAGTTCCAATAGCCCACACAGGCTCGTAAGCAATGACAACCTTACCAATATCATCCCCCAGACCGGCAAGGCTCCCGGCAACCTGTTTCTTTACAACATCATTCGCAGCCCCTGACTCACGCTCCTGCAGCACTTCGCCCACACATACGATTGGGCAAAGGTTACCGGCAATTGCCGCCTTTACCTTTTTGTTCACGATTTCATCAGTCTCGTTGAACATTGTGCGGCGTTCGCTGTGCCCCAGGATGACGTAGTGACAAAAAACATCACGCAGCATACTGGGAGATATCTCTCCTGTATATGCGCCATCACTGGCCCAATGCATATTCTGCGCACCCAGCTTGATATGAGTCTGGGTTATAACATCACTTACCGTCTTGAGCGCCGTAAAAGGCGGACAAAGCACAATATCGGCATCCCGGTAATCAGCCAGATCGCTTTTAATATCAGAAGCCAGATCTGCCGCTTCCGAGACAGACTTGTTCATTTTCCAGTTGCCGGCAATAATTTTTTTCCTGAGTTTCTTAGCCATCAGAATCCCCTTATTTTTCACTTAATGCAGCAACGCCGGGAAGCTGTTTCCCCTCAAGGAACTCAAGACTTGCTCCACCGCCGGTACTGATATGAGTCATTTTACTCGCCAATCCACTTTTATTAACAGCGCTTACACTGTCACCACCACCGATAATACTGAGACACTTGGTTTCGGCAATTGCCTGAGCCATGGTCATTGTCCCAGAAGCAAACGGTTTCATCTCGAAGCACCCCATCGGTCCATTCCAGACAACCGTCTTCGCCTTCTTGATTTCCTGAGAGAACAAAACTGAACTCTTTGGTCCGACATCAAGCGCCATCCAGCCATCCTTGATACCACTCTCGCCGACAACCTCAGTCTGGGCATTTGCATCAAATTTATCAGCAATGACATGATCAACCGGCAACAACAGATTTACACCGGCCGACTTCGCCTTTGACAATATGTCCTTGGCAAGATCAACCTTATCCTCTTCCACCAGGGATTTCCCGGTGGGCAATCCCTTGGCCCTGTAAAAAGTATAAGCCATTGCACCGCCAATAATGAGAGAGTTGACCTTGGAAAGCAGGTTTGTAATAACATTCACCTTGTCGCTCACCTTGGCACCGCCCAGAATTGCAACGAACGGACGCTCCGGACTTGCCAGAGCCTTACCAAGATAATCAATTTCCTTTTCCATCAGGAAACCAGAAACATTATCCTTAAAAAATTTACATACGACTGCAGTTGATGCATGTGCGCGATGCGCAGAACCGAATGCATCATTACAGTACATGTCACCCAGCACAGAAAGCTTTTGGGCCATTTCTTCCTGCTTTTTCTTCATCTCCGCTTTTGCGACTTTCTTTTCCTCGTCAGTAGCAGTATCAGGAAGTTTGACCTTACCCTCTTCCTCTTTATAGAAACGCGTATTTTCCAGGAGTAGAATTTGACCAGGCTTGAGAGCTTTTGCCATGTTCTGCGCCTCTTCACCAACGCAATCCGGAGCAAAAGCAACGGGCTTCTTGATCAGCTCTGAAAGACGACCCGCCACAGGTTTGAGGCTGAAATCAGACTCCACCTTACCGCCCTTAGGCCGGCCAAGATGGCTCATAAGAACCAGAGAAGCGCCTTGATCAAGGCAATACTTGATTGAAGGAATTGCCGCCGTAATCCTGGTATCGTCAGAGACCTTTCCCTCTTTGATCGGCACATTGAAATCCACGCGCATAAGAACGCGCTTGCCCTTGACATCAACATCACGAAGCGTCTTCTTGTTCATCCATCTATCTCCCGTGAAAACAAGCGCCGGGGCGTCTGTAACGACGCCCCTGCGCACAACAAACAACTTTAATCTGACAAACTATTTCACTGTTTCCATATGAACGATGAGGTCGATCAGCTTGTTCGAATAACCCCATTCGTTATCATACCAGGAAACAATCTTTGCGAAATTAGGATTCAGCATGATACCGGCGCCCGCATCGAAAATGGAGGTCCGTGGATCATGATTGAAGTCGGTCGAGACAACATCATCCTCGGTGTACCCGAGAATGCCCTTTAGCTCACCTTCTGAAGCCTTCTTCATTGCTGCCTTGATCACTGCATAAGCAGACTCCGCATCGGCACCTGGTGCCTTGTCCAGACGGCAGGTCAGGTCAACTACAGAAACATTAAGTGTAGGAACGCGGAATGCCATACCTGTGAGTTTCCCCTTGAGCGCAGGAATAACCTTGCCAACAGCCTTTGCCGCACCGGTTGAGGAAGGAATGATGTTCCCTGCAGCTGCGCGACCACCACGGAAATCTTTCTTTCCGCCAGGACCATCAACGGTCTTCTGTGTAGCAGTGGTTGCATGGACTGTTGTCATGAGGCCTTCTGTTATACCCCAGTTATCGTTTAAAACCTTGGCCACTGGAGCCAGGCAGTTCGTTGTACAAGAAGCGTTGGAAACAAAAGCCTCCCCCTTGTAAGTCTTATGATTTACACCCATCACAAACATGGGCGTATCATCCTTGGAAGGTGCCGACATGACAACGCGCTTCGCACCAGCCTTGATATGCCCTTCTGCCTTTGCCTTCTCAAGGAAAAAGCCCGTTGACTCACAGACATACTCAGCACCAACATCGCCCCACTTCAGGTTAGCTGGATCTTTCTCTGCAGTAAGACGGATTTTCTTTCCGTTTACGATCAGCGCGCCTTCCGAGGCCTCAACCGTACCCTTAAAAGCGCCATGCACACTGTCATATTTCAGCATGTATGCCAGTTGCTTGGAATCAAACAAATCGTTGATCCCAACGACCTCCACCTTGGGATTCTCCGCTGCTGCGCGAAAAACCAGCCGACCTATACGCCCGAACCCGTTTATACCTACTTTTATCGCCATGTTATTCAGACCTCCTTAGTCTTTGTTTAAACAAGTTGAGTAAACTACAAGTCATCACGATGCCAGTCAACATGACATTGCGCAAAAAAACACCTGCCAGTTTACGTATGTTTCAGGATTACCCTTGACATAATCGGGGTTTTTGGCAACGAATCCGCTAACCGCATCGTGGGATGGAGTAATCGAGGCCATGCTTAAAGTCAAGCCTATAGATGAAGAAACAATCAACGGCTGGCAGATTTCAGAGTCCGGATTAACTGCAAGGGCCGTAAATGCCTGTACTGCAGCAGGAATCACAACTATTGGGATGCTTCGCAGATATAACAACAATGATCTTGGAAAAATAAAAAGAATGGGAAATCAATCAGTTCAAGCAATTAGGAGCTTTTTACAGACATGTAACGAAATTCAGGCTGGAAACATGTCATTCAATAATTTACAGGCCTTATTTACGTTTTTTCTGTCTCGATCACAATACGACACACTTAACCTGCGCTACAGGCTGCATGCCAAGGGACGCAATAACAAAACTCTGGAAGAAATTGGAAGAAAATACGCGGTAACACGCGAACGGGTACGCCAAGTGGAGGGGAAAGCCAGAAAAATCCTGTCAAGTCAACTTGCACAGGCCTGTCTGTCAGGCATTTACGAGTTATACGAGGATGCTGTCGGAAACAATAACTTGATTGCAACAGACGAAACTATATCCAACCTCCCCGCCCATCCCCTTATAGCCGGTTACAATACCGCCAACCTTCTGCACCTGCTTAGTGATTGCAGCCCACGAATAACCTTTCATAATAGTTGTTATTCTTTAATAGCACCTGAAAGGATAAAAGAAGTCGAAAATAAGGCTTTAGGGCTGCTAAATTCAGCCAAAGTCCCGGTATTATTTGATTTCATATTTAACTCTTTGTCCGCCGACCTGCCTCATGGCATGGCAACCTTACATCAAAACATTCTTGTTTATATACTCAGACATAATGAGAAGATATTATCCACAATAGATGATCGATACATGGCAGGTAATACAGGTATTGCATCTTTTATTGGAGAGATATTGCAAAAACTGGCGCAACCATTGCATTTCCGGCTCATAATGCATGAGTTCAACAAGTTGGTCCAACCACATAGCAGGAAAGGTTCCGGCTTCATACTCGATATACTCTGCAGCAACCCCCAGTTCCACAAAGTCTCCTGCGGCAACTATGAACTTGCTATCAGGACTTGAATAGATAGCCTTAGATTGTCAATATCCCAGGTTGAACAAGAGAAACTGTATATGAAAATATTGGATAGATATATTCTGGAAGAATTCCTGAAGCCACTCTTTTATATTCTTACTGGATTCAGCATGATGACAATTGTGTTTGACCTGTTCGGACACTTGTCCGCTTTCATGGAAGCACAAGCGCCTTTGACGCTTATTGCACGTTATTATTCCTGTGTCTTCCTGCAAACACTTGAATACATCCTTCCGGCATCCTTGCTTTTCGCAACACTGTATACTCAGTGGCGCATGGCCAGGAACAACGAACTTACTGCAATGCGGGCATGCGGCGTGGGATTTTCACGCATCATGGCCCCGTATCTTGTTGTCGCATTTGTATTCAGCGTGACATCAGTACTGCTGAAGGAACTTGTAACTCCACACACAACTCAGTGGGCTGAATCAATCTCAGCCAATAAATTCAAATTACCTAAACATAAAATGGTTTACAATATCGGCTATTATAACAGCATTGACAACAGGGAGTGGTTTATCGATTCCATCGACATGAGTGATCAGTGGATGGCCGGTGTACGTGTCAGGCAGGAACGTAAAGACAACACCTGTTTCGAGGAGATTCATGCCAAGTCAGCAAAGTGGATAGATGGGCAATGGTGGTTCTTCGATGGATACCGCCAGCCGCATAATGCCGACGGGGTCGCCGATAAGGGGAAAAATCCTACACCAATTAATTCAGCCGGCGAGCCCATCTCCGAATTGACAGAATCTTATGCCGAAATAACGAGCGAAATAAGACCATGGGAATATTTCACTTCCGCAGAAATGCTCAATTATATCCGCAAGCATCCAGGCATTTCCAAGGAGGCGATTGCAAATAAAAAGACCGATTTTCATGCGAGACTTGCACTGCCCTGGGCCAGCCTTCTGGTCACCCTTTTCGGAATTCCAGTGGGGGCTAAGAGCAGCAAACAGAATCCGCTAACCGGCATTTTCCTGGCAGTTGCATTCTTCCTTGGCTTTTATTTCCTTACACACTTTGGAATATTCTGCGGAAAAAAACATTTCGTCTTGCCTTGGATTGGTGCATGGTTTTCCAATATAGTTGCAGCTATTGCAGGAATAACAGTAATCGCAAGAATGCGATAAGAAAGAAAGGAACTGATCATGTCTCTTCTGCGAGAATTATTTGAAAAGGCAGTCTCAATGGGCTCATCTGATATCCATCTAAAAGCAAACCAGGAACCATGCTTTCGCGTCCATGGGAACCTTCAACGCAGCGGATTCGAGAACCTGACACCGGATTACATGTTCGCGGTTGTTAAAGAGATTATGCCCCCATATCTGGAGAAGACTTTCGAAGCTGAGCATGAAGCCGACTTCTCCCATACAGAAGAAGGACTGGGCCGTTTCCGCGTAAACGTATTTCTGTCACAGGGTGTGCCCGTAATTGCCATGCGGTACGTCAAATCCAAGATACCGACATTTGAGCAACTTCGCCTGCCCCCACAGTTAAGCAAGCTGGCCCTGGCAGAACGTGGAATTATTCTTCTTGCAGGAACAACAGGTAGCGGAAAATCAACAACCCTCGCAGCCATACTCGGGGAAATGAACAGGACCCAGGAATACCGTATAATAACTGTTGAGGATCCCATTGAATACGTCTTTGAAGATGATAAAAGCGTAGTTACCCAGCGTGAAGTCGGACTGGACACACTGAGTTACCAGAATGCCCTTAAATACCTCATGCGCCAGGACCCAGACGTTATACTCATCGGAGAAATGCGTGACAAAATGAGTATTCGTACCGCACTCCTGGCCGCAGAAACAGGACATCTTGTCCTTTCAACACTGCATGCCGGCACGGCAAGCCTGGCAATCCCCAGAATGCTAGACGTCTTCCCTGCCGACGAACAGGACCAGATCCGAATGGGCATAGCGGGAAACCTGCACGCAATAGTCTGTCAACGCCTGATACCTGACACCAAGGGTGGTGCCGTACCGGCGGTCGAAATCATGGTCAACACATCCACGGTCAGAAAACTGCTGGAGAAAAACAAACTGGACGTCCTCAGCAGTGCAATTGAAACAGGCAAAGAAGACGGAATGCAGACGTTCAATCAATCTGTCTACGATCTTATAAAGAAGGGGCTCATTACAGAAAAAGACGGCATGTCATTTGCCACCAATCCGGAATCCCTGCGCATGAATCTGCAGGGTATATTCCTTGACGAAGGCAAACGCATCCTGGGTGCATAATAGTGCAATCTCAGTGCGGTTCTTCTGTGTTGATTTTGCTGCATGATGTACGATTTTTCAAATAAAGCATATCTGGTCACCGGATCAACACGTGGGATTGGACGGGCTATAGCCGAGGCACTTGCTTCGGCAGGCGCCACAGTTGGAATTCATGGCCGTTCTGACGAAAAAGTCCATTGTGTCTGCGACGAGCTTTCCAAATCAGGTAAACACGTTATCCCCTCGCCTGCGGATCTGTCCGACCCAGAATCCGCTGCAGATTTAGTAAGAAAATTTGCAAGGGTAACAGGACATATCAATGGCCTGGTAAATAATGCGGGTGCTGGAAAAGCCGCCTCTTTTCGGGCCATGTCACTGGAAAAATGGCGCGCAACTTTCAGCATCAATCTGGAGGCGGCAATGGTCGCATCGCGCGAAGCCTATGCCATAATGCGCGGGAAAAACGCAGGGGGCATTGTCAATATTGCATCGCTGGCTGCCCATGGACCCGGCAAATGGATGGGCGCAGATTATGCAGCCAGTAAGGCCGGACTGGTCAGCATAACCCAAAGCCTCGCTTTTGAAGCCGCACGGTTTGGAATAAGAGTAAATGCAGTCTCTCCCGGAATGGTCGAAACAGACATGACTGTGATTCTGCCCGAAGAAAATAGAAAATCCCTGAATATTCCCCTTGGCAGGTTTGCCAGCCCGCAAGAAATTGCCAGTGTCGTTCTTTTTTTATTGTCTGATGCCTCAGCTTATATTACAGGACAGGTCCTCCATGTAGATGGCGGGTTGTGGATGTGACCAAAAGGAATATTTAATGAATAGACGCGTTGTTATTACGGGAATGGGCGCAATTACACCACTGGGTGTTGACGAGGAAACTTCATGGCAGAACATACTTGCCGGTAAATGCGGAATTAACCGTATCACGGCCCTTGATACAACAGACTACAAAGCTCTCAACGGCGCAGAAGTCAACAACGAACTGCTTTCCGTTGCAATGAAGGCTCGGCAGATCAACTCTACAAGCGACCGTACTGTTGATTTTGCAATGGCCGCAGCAGCCGAAGCGCTGGAAAAGTCCAGACTCAGAAATACCGATCCAGCAGTTGAAACCGAAATGGCCGTCATCCTCGGTACAGGTATAGGCTGCAACCACAGCTTCTTCAACGCCGTCAATACGTACATCACCAAGGGGGTCAAGGGTGTGCGTCCGACATCCGTTCCACGCATTATGTCCAACGCAATTTCCTCACAGATATCAATGAGATTCAGGCTTAACGGACCAAACTATGTCATCATATCCGCCTGCGCGTCGGCCACAACAGCCATAGGGGTGGCCTACAGAATGATCAAGGAAGGCAACATAGACATGGTACTCACCGGCGGCACCGATGCCGTATTTGAACCCCTTGTCTATGCAGGATGGAACCAGCTAGGAGTCATATCCTGCAACCCAGTGCCAGAAAAATCATGTCGACCATTCGATGCTGGCCGCGACGGTTGTGTCCTCGGTGAAGGTGCAGGAATATTGATTCTTGAGTCCCTGGAAAGTGCACAGCTTAGAAATGTTCCTATCCGTGGAGAAATCTGTGGTTTTGGCGAATCATCTGATGCACTGCACATCACCCGCCCCAGCCCCGAAGGACAGGCCAGAGCAATCCGTAACGCTCTTAAATCTGCCGACATGAAACCAGCCTCCATCGGCTTCATCAACGCCCATGGAACAGCCACAAAGGCCAACGACGAATGCGAAAGCAAATCCATCCGGCTGGCAATGGAAGACGAAACCGACAGAATACCCGTGGCATCAAATAAATCCTACTTCGGCCATATGCTGGGCGCTTCAGGCGCAGTTGAAACAATCACAACAGTCATCGGACTTGAAAAAGGCATCGTTCCGGCGAATCTCAACCTTGATAATCCCGACCCACTGTGTAATCTCTGTTTTGTCGGCAAAGAACCCATGCGCATCGAGTCACCGGTAGCAATAAAAAACAGCTTTGGGTTCGGCGGAAATAATGCAGTCTTAATTCTGCGCCGTTACAAAGAGTAAATGGCTTGCCGGAAAAATATAGAGAAAGGAAATTCATGACACAGCAAGAGATAATTGAAAAGCTCAGGACAATGATGCGTAAATCCTCACAGGCACAGGTCAACTGGGACTCCGTAAACGCCGACTCCGCCATTGCATCACTTGGCTTTGATTCCCTTTCCATCCTCGATCTTGTTTACGACATCCAGCAGGAATTCGGCTTTGAGTTTGAAGCTGAAGAACTTGTCGGAGTCAAGACTGTCGGCCAGTTGGCCACATTCCTTGAAAAGAAGCAGAAATAACACCTGGTGAAAAGATTCCGTTATCTTCTCGAATACGCCGCTTTTCGTGCAGGGCTTTTCATTCTGGACAGGGCATCTACTCCAACGGCAGAAAAACTGGCCATAATACTTGCTGATGCCTGGTATATGATCAATAGCACGCGCGGAAAAATTGCCAGAGATAACATTATCCGGAGCGGTATAACTTCAAGCAACATCGAAGCTGACAGGATTGCCCGGGCATCCTTCCGACATTTTGCGATCCTCGTGGTTGAATCATTAAAGTCCGGAAACGTATTCAACGAAACCAACTGGAAGGAAAAGGTTGAGATAGATATTGACCCTGCGGCAATGGAAGTTCTGCAGAAACCGGGTAAAGGCATAATCCTCGTATCAGGACATTTTGGGAACTGGGAAGTTGCAGCCCAGTTGATCTCATACATCAAACCGGTTGCAGGCATAACAAGAGACATGAACAACCCATACACCGATCGACTAATGAAGGAACGCAAGCCAAGAAACCGTTTCCGCCTTACCCCAAAACATGATGCAGGAGTCGGGCGCCTTTTGTCCGTCCTGAAGAACGGAGAAATCCTGGCCCTTTTGATAGACCAGCACGCCAGGGCACGTGGAATGCCAATCAATTTCTTTGGTACGCCCGCGTCGACACATACGTCGCCTGCCCTTTTACACCTTATAACAAAAGCTCCTCTGTGTTTCGGGTATTGCATCAGAACCGCCCCCATGCGGTATAAACTTAGGGCTATTCCTCCCATAGTCTATAAACCCACAGGCAATCGTGAAGATGACGTAAGAACCATTCTTGAAAAGCTTACAGCCGAACTCGAAAAGGCCATCAGAGAACATCCCGAACAGTACCTATGGGGACACAGGCGCTGGAGGACCAAAACAACAGGCACAGACTGACACCCATGACACGTTGCATAATATTCGACATGGATGGCGTTCTTACGGACTCTGAACCAATAATAAATCAGGCAGCCATAGAGGGGCTGAAAGAATTCGGGGTCTACTCAAAACCAGAAGACTTTCTTCCTTTCATCGGTACAGGCGAAGACTGCTACATCGGCGGCGTTGCAGAATTGTATGGCAAACAATATACTTTAGCCATGAAGCGACGCATCTATGAGATTTACCTCCAGATGCTTCCTGACTTGATCAAGCCTTTTCCTGGAGTACTGGACATGGTCTCAGAATTGCGCTCAAAAGGAATTAAGATGGCCGTTGCATCGAGCGCAGACAGAATCAAAGTTGAAGCAAACATCACAGGCATAGGTATAAGACTTGACACATTCCAGGTTGTCGTGGTGGGCGAAGACATAGCCATGAAAAAACCCGCCCCCGACATTTACCTGAACGCTGCAAAGAAAATGAACATACTACCTGACCATTGCTGTGTTATCGAGGATGCCATTAACGGTATTGCAGCAGCAAAAGCAGCCGGAATGCGTTGTGTCGCTGTTGAACACAGTTTCCCTGCTTCAAAATTGGCCCCAGCTGCTCCGGACTGCATACGCCCTCGATTCATTGATATTACCCTGGCTGATCTTGGACTTAACTGTTAGCACTGATCACCCTATTGCCCAGGGACAATACCTGGATCAAGACGGCGTTCTGAAACAAAATTCATATCACAACCGGTGACAGGATCAATGAATGACATTTCTTTGGCCAGAAGTTGAAGAGGCCTGTTGAACCCTTTCTTGGGTTCAGGCTGGAGAATCGGATAATAGAAATCGTTTAAAATCTGGCTGCCGATCATCGTCATATGAAGGCGAAGTTGATGCTGCTTGCCGGTAGCTGGCTCAAGAAGAAAAAAACCTAAACCTTTTTTCACTTCGCCTAGTTTTATCAAAGTTGAAGCATTTGGTTCACCATCTTCGTTCTTCGAAAGAAACCACGGACTGCCCGTGACAATTCTGCTTTTGATATGCCATTCTGTCGTATGTGGATCTGCAGGAATCACGCCATAGGCTTCATACAACTTCCTTACACGGGCCAGCCTGAAAAGATCACCGTACAGGCCCCTTGTACGTTTATCAGCCGAGAATAAAACCAGCCCAGCCGTTTCCCGGTCAAGTCTGTTTACCGGCACAAGGTCTCCAAGGCCCGTATTCCGCTTTAGACGGTAAAGGAGACACTCATTGACATATGGTCCTGACGGAATGACAGGCAGAAAATGTGGCTTACATGCAACGACAATATGCTCATTCCTGAATACAATCGTCTCTTTAAATGGAATCTCAGGTTCTTCATCAACTTCTCGGTAATAACACAATCTCAAATTCACTATATAATTTGAGGCGATGGTGATAACTTTACCGGAATCGTCGGTAATTCTGCCATTCTCAAGTCGCTCTTGCCAAGTTTCACGCCCAACCTGACTAAAACGTCTGTCCAAAAAATCGAGCATTGAAGGATAAGGTGGCTCGACATGAGGCAACGTCACATAAGATACATTTGGCGCTATGCTGAATTTTTGCATACAGGTCATCCCTGTCATCGAAACATCAACTTTAAAAAAAGTGAAGCTCCCCGCGGCAAGCCGCGGGGCATCCCGCCAACAAAAGCGGGATCAGCGGAACTCCGCCGTAGCC
>MHBM01000012.1:21720-22108 GCA_001804885.1 Lentisphaerae bacterium RIFOXYA12_FULL_48_11 | reverse complement strand
TTGATGTAACGATCAATAGTTTCTATCCACGTTTCACGACGGCCTTCTTCATCAATCCAACGTGCATATGTTCGTAAAAAAACAAATTCATTCAGCGTGCTCTTGAAATACTTCTTACTCTCTTCAGCTAAACTCCTGACATTTTCAGGTACAGCCATTTTCCTACGCCGCAACTCTGCACGCTTTTCTCGATATAAAATATAAGCCTTCGCAGTACGAACGTAGTTACTCAAAATCAACTCTTTTTCTGCTGCATCCTGAACACCTTCGACTGTTGGCACAAAATTCTTAAACCGCCTGGAGATAGGAACTAACTCAGCCAAAATTTTGTTAGCGACTAATTCCGCTTCACGAAAAGATCCTTCCCCAGTAGCTAACATCGCTTTAT
>MHBM01000012.1:770-21581 GCA_001804885.1 Lentisphaerae bacterium RIFOXYA12_FULL_48_11 | reverse complement strand
TTGAGCCGAGATTCTTGCTATCGACTCCTTATTCAGCCTCAAATCAGGGAACGGAACAAATGTCAGCAGGGCCCAGTAACCAACAAGCAACGTCACTAAAACAGAAACCAAAACACGAGGATTGCCGGTAAAAATGATATAGAGAACCCCGCCAAGGAAGCAGGACAAACCTATCAACTGCAGTACACCAGTAAGCCGGATGTTCGGCCATTCATTGCTCAATCCCCCGTAATAGAAAATACCCGCCAATATAAGCAGCAGACAGCGACTTCCAAGCCGCAGAATGGCCCCGATTTTACCGTACTGCGCGACAGCTTTGGTCATGGAAAATGTCATTGAGACGCCAGCGATGAAAACAAACAGGGGGAAAATCAGATCTTCAAAATGAAATCCCTCCCACTGAACATGCTTACACTGTTCAGCCAGGAAGTTCGTCACACCATTATTAAAGATTTTATCCAGTGCACTTACCAACGCTCCGGCGCCTACGATCCAGAACATATCAAAGCCGCGTAATGCATCCAATGACATCAATCGACTTGATGAACCTGTAATCTGGGCTGACGATTGGAACGGGCTGAGTTCCTGTTTCTTTTCCGGTGATTGGTTCAAGTGTTATTCTCCTGGTTGGTTATACGAAACTGTTTTCTGGTACGGGTAGAAATCACAAACATTTCTGCCTTGTCTTTACCAGCCTGTCCACCGCCTCCCTAACTACGACATGCTGGCCAATAATTACAACCGGATAAAATCATAAGTTTGGCCGGTCTTCAATCCGGATTAAGAGAAACTTGAAATATCTATAAGAGGCCAGGAGAAAGGAACTTATGGATGGATTTGATCTCCGGACAATAGTTGTGATATTACTATTGATAGCTGGTAACCAGCTGTTCGTTGTCTTCCTGGCCGGTAAACAAAAGGGTGAAAATTAATCCGAACAATGGATATTGAAGAAAAAAATCAAAGAAGGTCCCTGCTGAAGGCCTGTTTCTGGCTTGGTGCAAGCGGCGTGTATGGCCTGATTTGTATCTTGTGGCCCGATAAAACGCTTGGGCTCCTTCTGCAAATGGGCAAGAGCGGAAAGGTTATGGTATGGCCCTGTCCCTGGATCACCATGGCAGCTATTCTGGCAGGCATTGTAATATGCCTGATGGCATGGAAGAACAGCCGCGCAACTGGAAATAAAGTAATCCATGTTCTTTCACCGCTGTCTTTTCTGCCGCTGGCATTTTCCGGCGTTTTCGTAAGGTTATGGCTTCCGCAACCTGTTGCTGCCAACATTCTTTTTCTTCTTCCGCTTGTTCTTTTGGGCATATGTATTGTTCGTGCAATGGACGTGCAGTCCTGTTCTCTGACCACGCCGAAGATGGCGCTGGTTTTCGGCGTTTGCGCCGCGATTACATACGCGCTGGTAGGATGGTATTTCACGCTCCTGGCAGGCGAACATTCAGGCGATGAGGGACATTACATCATCCAGGCACAGAGTTTGTATTATGACCATGATCTCGATATTAAGAATAACCTCGGTTGTCCACCTGACAAAATGCGGGATCATTATCACATCAGTTACTTTGCAAAAGGCGGGCACTGGTATTCATGGCATTCGTTCGGCCTTCCGTTGCTTCTCGCACCGTTCGTTCCATTTGGTCTACTGGCAAGGCATATTATCCTTGGCCTGCTGTCGGGCATAGCTTGTACAGGCCTTGTTCTGCTTTGCCGTAAGATCCGCGCCGGGACAACAGCAACATTTCTGGCGTGTGGCTTATTCTGTTTCAGCTCACTGTGGGGAATTTATTCCTGCCGATGCCTTCCGGAAGTTCCCGGCGCTGCATTTACAATTCTCCTTGTCCTGGCAATAATGGCACAATCCGAACGCCCATGGGGAACTGTTTTTGCCGCAGCACTCTGCTGTTCCATTCTGCCATGGCTCCAAGCCCGTTTTATTCCCATAGCCCTGACTGGTACAGGACTCTATGGATTACGTGGCCTGATGATGGACGGCGAGAGGCTGCGTAACAAGATTGTCAGGCTTGGGGCCTTTGTGATCCTGTGCCTTGTCGGCTATGGAAGCTTCTTCTGGATTAACTGCATGTTCTTTGTTGGTGGACATTCATACCCGGTCGGCGAGATGCTGTTCTCTTATCTGCCTGGTATGTGGCATGTTATGGCAAGCAATAGAGGAATATGCGCTACTCTGCCCGTTTTCGCATGGATGGTTGGTGCAATGGTTTGGGGAATCTTCCAGGACCGCGAACAGAGGTTCTTTCACATCGCGGTGTTTTTGTTCATTGTTGCAGTTCTTCTGACATCCATGTCGAATGTCGGCTACTATGGTGGAGCGGCTGTCATGGGCCGTTATTTCGTTGTTGTAGTTCCGTTGCTTGTCCCCTCAGCGGCAAGGGCTCTTGAACAAGCTGGCCGGCCGGCCCGCTGGTGGTTTGCTTTCCTTGGATCAATCTCAGTGGCCCAGTTTGTTATTTTGCTCTTAAACCTTCGTGCTGTCGGAAAAGCTTTCGCCGATCCTGCTTCCGTTATCTCGCTGGTATGCCCACTCCTTGAAGGCCTGATTAAATTGTTAGCGCCTGTAGATAAGGACATTACTGATTTCTATGTTTACTTGCTGTACAGTTTTACCACTGCATTAATCCTATTGGAAAACCGGAAACCTCTTTTACAGAGGTTTTTTCTTTCCGTCCTGATTATCGGTTCAGCGATGGCTGGAATTCGTGAACATTTATGGCGTCCGGCCTTAACTCATCAGGGACTGAATGCAGTTTATCTCGAGAGAGTGGGCAAGAAATTAGATACAGCTATGATATTGTCTCAAAAAAATGGGAACCCTGTATCTCTGTTTTCTGTTTCGGACAGATTCTTCGGCAAGGTAATGCCGTCGGTCACATCTGCCGACTTGGGCGTAGTTCTAAAGAATAACGTGATATCGCAGCCTAGGATACCGGATAACGATTGGGAACGGCGCGGATACCGGTGGGCAACACTTGTAACTCCTTTCCGCGGAGGATATGGTGGGCGGGTGTGTAAGCTGCAAGGAAATCTTTCGAGTGATACAAAGCTGTACTGGGCTGTCCGTGAAGGAAATAGCCTGCTGCTCGAAGAACAAGTTAAACCTGATGCAGATGGCTCCGTAGATTGTTTAAGAAAGTTCAAATGTCATGGTAATGGTGATGTTTACATGCTTGTCCGACTTGAAGGCTTGGATGGCTCACTGAATAATGTTTCTGTGAAATGGTCCCCCTTCAGCGACGAGCTGCTGAAACGTGGAGATTTCACACTGCCTTAACATTTCATAAATGGATTGACGCCGTTTAAATGGTGTGGTTGAGTTGGTCATCATACTTTCATGCAACTCAGAAACAAAACGTTTGCCCGGTTCAACTCGCAGAAAAACATTTTCCCGCGCATCGGTATCTGCGGAATAACATGGCTCTTGTTGACCATGACAGGCTTTGCAGATGAACCGACACTGAACCTGGCAGTCCGACGGGAACTCTTTATTGACAGGTATCTGATCGAATCCATGCCTGGTCTTGAACTGAGGCAACATGCACCAAGTGATGAAGGGGAAGTCTTGCGGTTCAATCAACCATGGGAAGGGATGTTCTGCACTTATTCCACCATAATCAAGGACAGTGAGAAATATCACCTTTATTATCGCGGTAAAGATGGCGGTTCCGACGGCAAGGGTGAAGTCACCTGTTATGCAGAAAGCGGCGATGGACTTGTGTGGAACAGGCCTAAGCTGGGATTGTATGAAGTCGCAGGTTCGAAGGACAATAACATCATTCTTACCGGCACAGGAGTGACACATAACTTCAGTCCTTTCCTTGACACACGACCAGGTGTGCCGCGCGCGGAACGGTTCAAAGCCCTTGGCGGGTTGCTCGACAAAAACGCAACTGGCGGCCTGCATGCTCTTGCGTCTGAAGACGGCATTCACTGGCACGACATGTATAACAAGCCCGTCATTACACGCGGTGCGTTCGATTCTCAGAATGTGTGCTTCTGGTCGGAACTCGAGCAACGTTACGTCTGTTTCCTGCGTGTTTTCACCAAGGGTACAACCACATCAAAGGAATGGACTCCCTCAGGGCTGCGTTCCGTGGCACGGACTGATTCCACGGATTTCGAACACTGGACTGAGCCGGGTTCCATGCAGTTTCAGCCGGCCCAGGACTGCCATCTCTATACCAGCCAGACACATCCTTACTTCCGTGCGCCACATATCTACATCGCCACTGCGGCACGCTTCATGCCAGGCCGTCACGGTATTACTGATGAAGATGCCAAGCGCCTCCAGGTTTCACCATCATACTACAAGGCAGCGAAGGATGTCTCCGATAGTGTACTCCTGACTTCCCGCGATGGACGTATATACAATCAGACGTTTCGCGAGGCATTTATCCGGCCCGGTCTGCGGTTGTCGGAATGGGTTTCGCGTTGCGGTTATCCTGCTCTGAATGTTGTTCAAACCGGCCCGGCCGAGATGTCGATCTATGTGAACCAGGACTATGCCCAGCCAACAGCGCATCTGCGCCGTTACAGCATGCGACTGGATGGTTTCGCGTCGTTGCGGGCACCTTATGATGGCGGCGAGATGATTACAAAACCCCTTACATTCCAGGGTAGACGGCTGATGCTGAATTTCTCCACGTCAGCCGCCGGGGGTATTCGCGTCGAGATCCAGGATGCTTCAGGAAAGCCGTTACCCGGATTTACGTTGACCGAATGCGTTGAAATCTTTGGTAACGAGATTGAACGTACAGTACAGTGGAAGGGCGACAGCGATGTAAGCAGACTGGCAGGGCAGATTGTACGGCTTCGTTTTGTAATGAAAGATGCCGATTTGTTTGCGCTGTGTTTCACGAAAGACTCAAAATGAGTCCATTACTTCGGCTGCGTAAAATAAACAACAAGTAATAAATCCGTAATTCTTACATCTTACGAACATATCAGGTATTACCCATTCCTATAAGACAAATGGCTATGATGAGAACTGCCAGACCAGTTGCCATCGTCATTAGCGGTTTGCTTCCCGCCCCCTTCCATTCGCCGGTGACAAGCCCACACAAATTACCCATCACGATAGATGTAATCATCAATATCGGCCATCCAATTGAGGCGGCCAGCAGGCCCAGTTTTGACAATCCCATGCCGTAAATAGCAATGCTGCCCGACCACAAGATTCCCATTAAAAAAGTCAAGACCCAGCAAAGACCCGCCCCTTTGAGAACGTACCGGCTCCAACCCTGGTCCTTTCTCATCAAGTACAGGCAGTAAAGAAAGGTAATGACAAAGGCTGAACTCATGGTCCAGCACCAGATCGGATTACTGGCATTTTCCGGCGCTGCTCCTGTCTTCTTTGCGTTAGAGATAATTTCTTCTCCAAAAACAAATGCGAAATTAAGCATTGGCGAAGCTACTCCACTGATAATGCACACGGTCAATCCCTTAAAGAAGGTTCCAGAACGTTTGCTCCCAGTTTCATTACCACCCAACGCTGACAATGCTTTTTCTTTCCAGTTACCGGCCAGGGCACATAGACACACGCCAATCAACATCAACACCACGCCGCCCAGAATTGTCTGACCACCAGACGTTCTAAAAGCATCGGCATGGAATAAAACCATTGGCAGCAGAGTTCCCAGGGCACCCCCCAACCCAATAATCACAGCAAAGCCCAGGGCTAACCCGACCGTGCTGACTCCAATACCAAAGCAGATTGTGCCGATTCCCCAGCCAGCACCAAAGAAAGTGATCGCTGCTATGGTTTTCAAGGAAGTTGACGTGTATACGTTAATTAAATCCGGAATGGTCATGAAAGCCAGCAGCCAAGGCAGGATTACAAATCCCCAGAGGGCAAATACGCTCCAGATGTTTTCCCATTTCCATTTGGTGGCATATTTCATCGGCAACGGAAATGCGCCTTGCATCGCACCAGCCAGTATTGTCAATATACATCCTGTAAACATATTCACGGTATCTTGCTTTTCCGGATGCTACAAGATTGCCGGACAATCTCAAGTATTCCGTCCGCCATGGATGATTTTGTCCGCATTGTCCCCAAGAATCTTTCCCGTTTCGGCTTTTGAAAGTTTCAATGACTTAATAACCTCTATGGCAAAGCGCATTTGCATGGGGCCCTGCAGCGGGACATCGGTTCCAAAAACAATATGATCGGGACCGAGCAACTCGACCATTCTTTCCATAACACCGGGATAGACATACATCAGATAATGGGCTGTATCCACATAAACGTTCTCCAGATGCCGTTCTGCAACCAGTTCCAACCCTCGAAGATTCGGGAAATATGGATAGACCGAATTCTGAAAAATCCCGGCCATGTGTGCCATGATAATTTTGGTGCGGGGATGACGCTCGGCAAAAGTTGCTATCGCGCCGGCATCGGCAAAACCGGTCCCCGGCATACATGATACATGAAACAGCATGGCTGGGACACGTTCGGCTACCGTATCCAGAAAACCCCTGGCAATCCGTGATCCAACATCGTATCCGTGGTAATCAGGATGGACCTTGGCACCTATGAACTTCGGATTTTTTTCCATGAGATCAAGGTCGTTGATTGTTCCAGGGAAGAGTGGATTGACAGTAACATACCCGAACAGTTTGGCAGTCTGTCCCAGGGCCGAATTAAGTTCAAAATTACCCTCGGTCGTATCGTACATGATCGACCGGGCCGACGATATACAAAGATAATCTACCCCGGCTTCCCCGGCGTATTGCTCCAATCGGGCGGCGTCCGCGGCCCAGAAAGGAGCGAAGTTGATATTGCCAAGATGTCCATGAATATCGATAATCATGATTATCTCCTTTCCGAAAGATCCAAACACCTCACCTCTCGTCCCAGCGAGGAAAGTTGCTCTGCCTCACCGCTGGTAACAATAACTGCGTCTTCCCAGCGAAACCCCATTTTCTGGTTAGCCAGAAAGACATCTACCTGGAAGACCATGTTTTCCGCCAGATTGAATGTCGATGACGTTTCTATAAATGGATATTCGCACTCCATTTGCCCGCATCCGTGTGCCGGCCCGTACAGAATTGTATCTCCGTAGCCGCGGTCTTTGATGAAACCATGGACCTTTTTAGCAACCTCGGATACCGGCGTGCCGCTGCGCATCAGATCAATTGTCATTTCCTCAGCATCATGTCCTGCTTCGAGAAAACGGCGGACCTCCTGATCGCAATCGCCCAATACCAACGGCCGGCCAATGCTGTTGCTGTACCCGGCGACCTTTGCGCCCACACAAACCTGCACAATTTCTCCTGTTCGAATCTGGCGATGCGTGGGGCGGCTGATTGCCTGATTGGAGTTTGGACCGCTACAGCACCAAACGGGATAGCCTGTGGCTTCGGCTCCACTGTCCAGCATTGCCGCAGTGGCAAGCGCAGCCACCTGGATTTCGGTCAGACCGGGTTTGATATGATCCAGGATGGCTTTAAGTCCGATTTCGGAGATTCGGGCCGCCTCTCGTAAACAGTTGAGTTCGCCTTTGCTCTTGGTAATCATGACCGACCGTACGACCGCATCAGCGTCGACAATTTCTGTTCCATCAAGAGCTTTCGCGAGATTGGAATATATTCCCTGGGGAAACATGTGCCAACCTGCAATACCTAGTTTGGTAATATGATATTTGCCGAACACATCAGTCCAGGCCGGCAATTTTGATCCCGGATAATTCGGCTGGGACGATTCCCGGAAATCCATGAGCTGAATAATTTGTTCAATTCTGGATCGTGACCGGGCAAAAACCAGACTTTCCGGGCCGATCAGCAAGGCGGGCTTTCCCTCGGCGGGGATAAGAACAGCAGTCGTCTCAAAACTTGGCCAGTAATCGGAAAAGTATCGAACCAGCGCTGGTTCCGATTCCGTTGAGAAAGCCAATAGCGCATCCAGCTTTTGCCCGGCCATGGCGGCCTGGGTTCGTTGGATCCGTTCCCCGAACTCCTTGTCTGTAATGAATATATGATTCACCTCGGTCCTCGCATATTTTCAACTGCACTCCGGTTCTTGAACATTATCACTGCTGATCTGTTTAACGGCCCTCTTTGCCATGTTTGGCAATCCATTCCCTGGCATAATCAACAGCTGCAAGCCCCTTGTTACAGAGCGGCGTACAATGGAAAATCAGGCCTTCGATTTGTCCTTCCTTGTAAAGCTTGTAGGCATAATCAAGCTGTTTGATCATGAAATCTTTGCTCAATTCTTTCTTGCCGCCAAAATCCCACATGTAAATACCGAGAAGAGTCGGCTTATCCGGAACCAGCGAACGGTATTTCTTGAAATTCTCATCGATCTTCTGAATGTCGCTGCCGCTCCATATCCAGAGCGAAACAGTGTCCACATGTTTCATGACCGGTTTTATCGACGCGCCCAACTGAGCGGTATAGAGAACAATCGCCAGGTCAAGCCGGCGTTTGTAGGCAAGCGTTTCCTCGTGAAGCTGTTTCATTTCATCAATCGAAAGAGATGCCGGCATAGGTTCTGTCTCAGAATCCTTGTTGAATCCGGGCTTACCATGGAAGAAATCATCGAGATAATAACCCGTAAGATTCGGCATCGTATCCCGTAAGCCAAATACATAATCTTTCAGTTCATAATAGGACTTATTGGAACCGCCGGACAGGTCCCAGGCAATCCGTTTAACATCTTTGAACTGCTTGCGGTATTCCTCGTTCGGAGTTCCGCCGCGAATAACACAAACATTAGGAATTCCCATTGATTTGATGCCTTCCGCCATGCTCATCGGGGCGCTCAATGGAATGTTATATACTCCCTTGGGTCCGTCATAAGCTCCCGGATCATGACCCCACATCCAGAGACGATCCTGTAAATTATTCTCGTAAGTTGGATATTTGACACCCAGACCACATAAGGAAGAACAGCCTGCCGATAATGTACTCAATCCCACCAATGCCGATGTCTTTTTCAGAAAATCACGGCGATTCATCACTGTACTGCTTTGGTTTATTTTCATATTTCTCCTTTCATCCCGCCTGACTGACTGTGAATGAAACTCTGTCCAATTTTTCTGTATTCTATAAAATTGACGAGACTTGTATATGTCACCTATTATTGCGTTTGTGTCCTTTTTTAATCTTAGGAAACGCAATACCGGATCTTACAGTTCCCCGTTTACCGGGGTGGGAACACATTTTCTTCCATTGGGAATCCTTCCAGATCATTCCGGTTTTGTTCTTCACGAGACCGGTTATTTGCCAAACAACAACTGGTGGAATTTTACAAAAGTACTCAGCCCATTCTGGCGTTTCTATTACAACTTCAAAAAGGGACATAAAGTTGTATCCAGGAATTTTGAAGTCGAACTCACACCTGAACAAATAATGTTAATCCCGGACCAGCAGCTTTTCGACTCTATCGGAACAAAGCCCGTCCAGCATTTCTGGATCGCTTTCAGTCCTGCAAGACGTATTGATATCCGTCAGAAGATTCCAATAATGCTTAAAACAGCCCATTATGAACTGGATATAATCCGGGAAATTGCGGGCTTATACAACAATAAGGCCGAGTGTTCAGACAGGCAACGGGTATTCCATCTGAGCATGGCTCTTCTGAACATAGTCCTGAGCAGATCTGAAATCAAATGGCAGAATCATGATTCACCCAACATGGAAAAGGCGTCCAGATTTATTGAAGAGAATTATTCATCAGCAATCTCCATCCGCGATACCGCGAGAAAAGCAGGGATGAGTCATCCGGTCTTCATAAAGGCTTTCAAACGTTACCAGGGTGTAACGCCAGTAAGGTTCCTGATACAAACAAGGATCCGACATGCTGCCGACATGCTGGCCAATGCTGACTTCTCAATTGAAGAGATTGCAGAACGGACAGGGTTCCCTAACCGCGCTTACATGAGCCGTGTTTTCAAAAAAATCACGGGCACTTCCCCTGCTCAATTTCGCAATACCCAGGGCCAGGGATAGAGTATCAGCACCTACGACTGTCAGCCGCCAAATTGCAGCCCATTAACAATTCATTCAACAACAAATCTATAGTTACCAGAGCCAACTTCAAAAACTGCTGTTTCTTCACCTCTGCGAAGAAGTTTGACACCGTTTGATTCGGAAACCGGCCGGTTGCCTTCTTTGATCATGGACGTTACGGTTGCCGGAACATGTACAGAAGCCGTTGTATTGACAGGAATCGTAACGTTCAGGGTCAGGCGCCTGCCATCCAGCGCCCATTCACTGCCGACAACGCCATGAACCGACGTATAACTTGCCTTGACCCACTTCAGGTCACCCACGATTTGCGGTGCAATAATAATCCTGTCAAAACCAACTGCATCAGGAACAGATCTTATGCCACCCAGGTATTTAAAGAACCACGTACTGACAGATCCGAACATGGGATGGTTATGCGAAAAAGTGTTACTATCCAGGGCCCAGTGTTCCCACAAAGTAGTTGCCCCATTTTCAAGCATGTAACCCCAGCCGGGAAAGGTTTTCTGATTGACGATTGTATAAGCAACATCAGCCCGCCCAAGTTCACTCAGCGCATGGAGCATGCAATCGGTTCCGAATATCCCAGTACTCAGATGTCCGTTATGTTTGTTCAGAACGTCATCAACCAGCAGATCTATTGTGGCAGCCCGCTGCTGGTCCGGCACTAATCCTAGGGCAAGCGCAAAAGATTGATTGGCTTGCGTACCTTTTTCGCAACGCCCTGTCTTTTCATCCAGGAACTTGCGGTTGAAAGCTTCCTTTATTTGACCGGCCAATGTTGCATATCGCCGGGCATCATCCATCTTTCCAAGGACTTCACAGATTTCTCGGTAAAGATTGACCGTAAAATAGTAATAAGCCGTACTGCTCACCGCAGGTGATTTCGGCACCAGCGATTCGTGATCACCGATACACTGGCTCAGAATGTGGTCCTGCGCCTTGGAGGCCAGGAAATCAAACCAGCGGCGGGTACTCTCGTATTGATCAGCAAGAATCCGGTGGTTCCCATAGTATTGCAACAACCGTTTTTGCAGGACTGGATGGGCCGATCCCCAGAGCATCGGGCCGCTTCCTTCTCCAAATCCGCAGTCAGCAATACCAACGCAAGGAGCAGTCTCCGTGAAACCACCGTTGGGCCGCACCGCATCAGCCAGGTCATAAACAGCCTTCGCATAAAACGAGGACATATCAAAATTGTAAATGGCAGCCTCGTTACAGCCGACAATATCCCCTCCATAGCCAAATTTCTCGCGATGCGGACAATCGGATTCAACGCTGAAAATGTTACTGAGAAATGTCCGGCGAAACGCTTCCTGTATCCGGTTGAACATCTCGTTGGAACACGAAAATGATCCTGTCGTTTCCACGGCGGAATGCAATGCAAGTCCTTCAATTGCATCGAGAGCAGGGCGACCGGGATAGCCGACCATTTCAACATAACGAAAACCACCGTACGTAAATCGCGGGGTATATGTTTCTTCGCCCGTTCCCTTAAGGATGTATGTGTATCGATGAAATGCGTTTGTCGGGGAACCCGGTCCTCCCTTTGCCCTGCCCGCCTTTATCTGGCCACAGGCGCTGGTATTGGCATTGAGTTTGCCGTCCGGTGTTAACAATTCACCACAGGTGAGTGTGACAGTATCACCCTGTTGACCTTTGACATGAAGACGAATACAGCCGGCAAAATTCTCTCCGAGATCAAAAATAAAAGTTCCCGGCACAGGTTCATTCATTTTGACCGGTTTTATGATCCGGCCAATTTTGATCGGCGGGGCTGACTGTGCCCGCAGTTCTCCTACCGGTTCCAAAGCAGCCACCGCCGCCTGCCACTGCTGGTCATCGAAGCAGGGCTGGTCCCATCCCTGCATTTCCTTGCGTGCATCATAAACCTCACCAAGATATACGCTGTTTTTCAGGATCGGACCATCAGCTGTTCTCCAGGTTTCATCACTCACAACATGCTCGGTTGAGCCATCTGCATATTCGATATTCAAGTTAAGGATCAACCGTGGACGTCCGACTGTCAGGCTTTCGCGAGGATTGACCTTTCCCCACATTCGCAGGGGAAGCGGATTATACCAGCCATTCCCGAGCATGACGCCAACAGCATTTTCACCTTTTTTCAGCATATCAGTGACATCATATGTGGAGTAAAGAACACGTTTGGCATAACTGGTCCAGCCTGGGTCAAGCATGTGATCCCCAACCTTGGACCCGTTGATCCGCAGTTCATAATAACCCAGTCCGCTGATATATGCTCTTGCCCGCTTTATCTGCCGTTCAACTTTAAAACTTTTGCGCAAAAGTGGAGCCGGATTCTCCGAATAAAAATCTTCCTCCTTTTGCGGCAAAGGCTTGTTCTGGCAAATCCACTTGCCATGCCAGTCCTGCCGGGAAAGAAGAGCCATCTCCCACCATACTGGCTCACTGTACGGACCGGGGTTGCCATCCTTGTCCCACGCACGGACCTTCCACCATACCCGCATACCTGATTTGAGGGGTTTTCCCCCATACAAAACACCGACAGAACGATCGGAATTGACTTTGCCGCTGTCCCACATATCTGCCGTATTGGATTTCAGTAATTCAGGATTTCCGGCAACAAGTATCTGATAATCTGTCTGTTTATCTCCACGCACAGTGGATTTCAGGATCCAGCTGAGTAGCGGCAGGGGAACATCAATCCCGAGCGGAACACTTTGATATTCGCATTTCAGCCCCGTTACCTTTATGGATTCCGCCTCTCGACTAGTCACACAGCCTGCCAGAATCAATAAGAACATTACTGTAAACATTTTTCTGATACTGGTCATATTCTGGTTCCTCTTGTACTTGATAACTGATGATTAAATGACTGTGGTCTTGTACCGCGCACATGAAAAATATCATTCCTGTAACAACATAATTTGGCAGTTCGACAGATGCAATGATTTCTTTTAATTTCTCCTGTTACCTTCCTTGACTTTTCCGAATACTTGGGGCAGAAACAGTAAAAGAAAATATAAGAATCAACAGGTCGTTCGAATCCTGAATATTTTTCACAGGGAGGGGTTCATATGTTGTCTAAATTTCGCGCCTTTTTCTCACTGCTTATTGTTTTTCTGTTTGCGGCTTCTGCCGGGTCAAGCCTGGCTGCTTCCCAGAAAAAGATCTATATCATTACCGACCTTGAAGGTATCAGCGGGGTTTTCAAGTTTACGCAGACACGCGAAATCGATACCCCATTGGCTCGGGAAGCGCGCGAATATTTCATGGGTGATGTAGCTGCAGTAGTCCGGGGGCTTAGAGATGGAGGAGCCACGGAAGTCGTAGTACTTGATGGTCATGGCAATCAGGCTGTTATTCCGCACCTGATGGCACCGGGTGCAACATACATTACGGGTGTACCCAGGCCCGACTCGCTCGCGGATCTGGACAATACCTTTGCCGGGGTGGTGATGCTGGGCTTTCATGCAATGATGGGGACTCCCGATGGAGTGTTGAATCACACACAGTCATCAAAGAGTGAAAATCGATACTGGTACAATGATGTTGAATCGGGCGAAATCTTCCAATGTGCAGTGAGGGCCGGATATTATGATGTCCCCACGATCATGGTTACGGGAGACGAAGCAACTTGCCGAGAGGCTGAGAAATTTCTCGGCAAGACGTGCGTGACCGTTGCCGTGAAGAAAGGAATTGCGAGGGAATCGGCCATGCTCTTTCCATTCGAGGAAACCCGCAAAAAACTGTATAAAGGCGCAAAGCAGGCTATGGCGGCTATTCCCAACTGCAAGCCTTACAGACTGGATATGCCGGTCAAGGCCAGGATGCAACATCTGGTTTTTGAAGGTACTGAAAAGTCAAAGCTGGTTACTAAAGAAGGCACAGTCACGAATGCCCTGCAAATTACCAGATTTTAAAGTTAATATACGTAATGGTTGCGGCTTATAGACTGGAACGCGCAGAAATAAGTCTTCCTAAGAAAGTAAGAGGTAAAAATTATGGAAGAGTTTAGATTGGAAAATAGAGAGTTTATCGAATTGAATGATCTCTTGAAAATAAAAGGTTTATGTGCAAGCGGAGGTATAGCCAAGGCTGTTATCGCGGCAGGCCTGGTCAAAGTAAACGGCAACGTAGAACTGCGCAAGCGGTGCAAAATACGGCAAGGTCAAGTGGTTGAATTCAAAGGCCATGGAATTACAGTATTATAGGATTGTATCTGGATGGTGTGTTGCTTATTCCCATTGATCGTGCACGCCGGGTATCAACATCAATATAACTTTCGCTTAAGGAGTTAAGACAATATGAAACTGTTAGAATTTAAAACTAACACCAGTGTTATGACGGCAACATTCTTGATTATTTTCCTGGGTAATCTGGTCACCACTGCCCTGGCCGAGAGATTAATAATCCACGTCGCTCCAAACGGCAATGACACCGCAAAAGGGACAAAAAGAGCTCCTTTTGCCACGCTTGAACGCGCCCGTGACGAGATCCGCAAAGTCAAAAAAGAGAAGAATTCCATATTTGAAGGCATTGAAGTCATATTGGCCTCGGGGACTTATCAACTGGCAAAACCTTTCGAGTTGACGCAGGATGATTCCGGTTATCCCGGCAATCGCATAATTTATCAAGCCGCCAAAGGAGCGGTAGTTAGACTGTGCGGAGGAAAGGAAATTACAAACTTTCAGCCAGTCACTGATCCGGCTATTCTTGCCCGTCTTGATAAGTCCGCACATGGCAAAGTTTATCAGCTAGATTTGAAATCACAGGGTATTACTGATTACGGCAAGGCCGACGGTGGCGGGCTTGAACTGTTTTTTAATGATCAGCCAATGACGGTTTCCCGCTGGCCCAATGACGGTTTTGTCCGAATTGTGGATGTATTGCCGATCAATCCTGTGGATGTGCGCGGAACCAAGGGTGATAGAGCCGGGAAATTCAACTATGACGGTAACCGCCCGAAAAACTGGCTGGACGAAAAAGATGTCTGGCTCCACGGCTACTGGTTCTGGGACTGGTCCGACTCACGACAAAAAGTTGAGAGTATTGACACCGCCCGACAAATCATCTCTCTCGCATCGCCTCAGCATAGTTACGGGTATCGTAAAGGACAATGGTATTACGCTTTCAATGCAATCTCTGAAATAGACAAACCAGGCGAATGGTGCCTCGATCGCGAAACTGGAATTCTCTACTTCTGGTCGCCCAAGTCAATTAACCAGAATGATGCAACTGTTTCAAAACCGCGTTCCCTCTTCTATTTCTGGCGCCCCAGTCCAATCACAAGCGATAACGTGGTAGTTTCAATATTGCCATCACTCATCAATATGAAAAACACTTCCAACGTCGTTATCCGCGGAATGATCATGGAGGCTGCCCGAAACGTTGCAGTGAGTATGAACGACGGCATGAGCAACGAAATTGCCAAATGTACCATTCGCAATATCGGAGGTAATGCCATCACCATCAACGGAGGGACAGACAGTGGAGTGGAAGGTTGCGACATCTACGATATGGCAAAGGCAGGTATAAACATCACCGGCGGCGATCGCACCACCCTGACCCCCGCAAGGCTTTACGCAAATAACAACCACATCCACCACATTGGTCGCTGGTGGCGAATGTACTGCGGCGGAATCAGTATCAATGGAGTTGGTAATCGCGCTACCCATAACCTGATAGATAATCTTCCCCACACGGCCATATTCTTCAGCGGGAATGATCATCTCATCGAGTTCAATGAAATTCACAGTGTATGCTATGAATCAAATGATGCCGGTGCCATTTATGCTGGACGCAACTGGACCATGCGCGGGACGATCGTTCGCCACAACTACCTGCATGACATCAGCGGATTTGAAGGTCGAGGTTGTGTCGGCATTTATAACGACGACATGTATTGCGGAACAATAATGTATGGGAACGTGTTCTATGATGTGACAAGGGCTGCATTCATCGGCGGCGGACGCGACTGTGTCATCGAGAACAATATTTTTGTAGACTGCAAGCCGGCGATACACATTGACAGTCGTGCGCTCGGATGGGCTCATGCAACAGGAGACAACTGGATCAAGGAAGCAACTGATAAAGGAACACTTTCCGGGATCGCCTATAATAAATCTCCTTATAATGAGCGTTACCCTCAATTGCCCAGAATTCTTGATGAAAACCCAAAGGCCCCGATGGGCAACCTCGTAACGCGCAATATCTGCGTCGGTGGAAAATGGGACGATCTCAACGATAAATTACGGGCAATGGTAACTTCCACCAATAACCTTATTGATGTAGATCCCCTTTTCGTGGATGCAAAAATTCTCAATTTCCAACTTAAAGACGATTCACCTGCCTACAAACTCGGCTTCCAGAAATTACCGATTGAAAAGATCGGCCTTTATCAGGATAAATATCGAGATTCATGGCCGGTGACAAGCCCTGTGCGACCAAGGCAGATACCTCCACCCAAAACCAGCCAGCCTTCCGGTGGCACAGCAAAAAAGAAATAGCAGGTCACGGGTGTATATCTGCATTTGAATATTGAGATTAGAAGGACAAACATGAGGGCAAATATGAATGTAAAGTTTTCCCTGTTGACCTGGATGATTGCCTCTGTTGCGGTTGCGGGTGAGAACAACCCTGCGACTGATTGGATGGTTGAAGCAAAAGTCGGTGCTTTCATGCATTTCCTGCCGGGTAAATCCAATTTTCAACAGGTCGAAAAATTCGATGTTCTTGCTCTAACCAAACAGCTGGTCGATTCCGGTGTCCGCTATTTTGTTTTCACGCTGGGCCAGAATTCGGGCTATATGAACTCGCCAAATTCCACCTATGATACAGTTGCAGGGTATGACACCGGTGAGCGCTGTTCTAAACGGGATCTTCCCTGGGAACTTGCAACAGCGCTGAAACCGCATGGGATTCGCTTCCTATTGTACCTGCCATGCCAGACTCCCAATCAGGACCTGAAGGCCATACGCGCTTTCGGTCTACCCGAGCAACCACTGAACGGCGATCGTAAAATAGATGTTGTCTTCGCCAAGAAATGGGCTGGTGTGATACGTGAATGGTCCGACCGGTACGGTGATATGGTTTCCGGCTGGTGGTTCGATGGCGGATATGAATGGGTCGGGTTCAACAACGAAATTGCCGGGATCTATTCTGAAGCCGCGAAACATGGCAACCCAAGGGCGGTGGTAACATTCAACCCCGGAGTCAGTCTGAAACGCTGGACCGACTCCGAGGACTACACGGCAGGTGAACTCAATGAACCGTTTACGTATGCCTGTAATGGGCGATGGATCAATGGCTCACAATGGCACGTGCTTACCTTCCTCGGGAAATCCTGGGGCAAGCGCGAAACACGTTACCCGGACGAACAATGGACCAAATGGATTGGCGGTGTGGCGACAAAAGGCGGAGTTGTGACACTCGATCTGGGTCCAAGTTACGATGTTTCGACCGCACCTGTCGGTACTTTTTCTGAAGCACAGATAAAACAATTGTGTATCATCGTTGCCGCAGCCAGAAAATAGCTTTGCCTGTTTGTGTGAGTAATTACTCAGGAGGATCACTATGAATAATGTCCTGTCTGCCATACTGCTCTATGTAATGCTTCATATAACTGTAATAGCCGGCGCTGAACCCGCACACGTTGATGTGTTTTTTTCAGGGAGGGACGGTTATAACAATTACCGTATTCCGGCAATCGAAGTTGCTCCGGATGGTTCCATTCTGGCTTTTGCAGAGGCCCGCACAAGCGGTGATCCGGGAGAAGGACCGAACAGCGCCGTTGACCTGGTTTACAAGCGAAGTACCGACAACGGATGCACATGGTCGGCTATGAAAGTCATCGAACAACCGGGCAAGGGCTGGTCCGCAGCCAATCCGGCTGCGACAGTTGATCGTCAGACCGGGCGAGTATGGCTTCTTTACCTCCGCTGCAAACCCGGACGCGGCACTTCCAAGGCAAGGCCGGGTACAGATGATTTTCAGACATTTGCGCGGCACAGTGACGACAATGGTCAGACATGGTCGAACCCCATCGATCTGACCGAAGTCGGTCGTGACATGAAAGATCCAAAATGGCGTGCAACCGTAATCGGACCTGGTGGAATGATCCAGGACAGCAAGGGAAGACTGGTTGCCGCCGCATGGCGTGTTGCTCCATGGGGTGTATTTACGATTTACAGCGAAGATCACGGCAAAACCTGGCAGCGTGGCCAGATCATACCTTACCCGGTGGCCGAAAAAAAACACGCGCCTAATGAGACTCAGATTGTTGAGCTTTCTGACGGCCGAATTCTCATGGACTATCGCGATGAGTCCATAGCACACCGATGGATGGCAGAAAGCCGCGACGGCGGTCGGACCTGGAGTGAACCACGCGTCGGCCTTTCCGTGACACCGGTCGCATGCGCCATCGAACGTTACACACTTAAATCCGCCGGTGCTGCCAGTGACTGCCTCATCTGGACAGGACCCAAAGGACCCAAGCGCAACAACCTTGTTGCACGACTTAGCTACGATGAAGGACTGTCATTCCCTGTTGAACGGCTGATTGCGGCCGGACCCGCTGCTTATTCCGATCTTGCCATTCTTAAAGATAAAACCGTTGGTGTTCTCTGGGAACGTGATAATTATAAGTACATTTCGTTTACAAGGCTGATGCCGGAATTCCTGGAATCGAAATAGACTTGTTTCCACGAAGAAGCTCTTCAGAGTGTAACAGATTTACTGTTATTTAAAGCATTCCTTTTTGTCTGGAACCGTTTATAGTTAATAAAAGTATAACATTCAAAAAGGAGTAAAATGAACAAGTTGTTCCCTTCACCCATCAGAAAGCTTCCTCGGGCAGATATTCCACTCAATGGAGTAATTGCATTTCTTGCTCAAGGGAAGAAACACCAGATTGTTTTTTCCGAATACACGCAAAATGCCGAAATTCCAGTTCATTCTCATGCAACCCAGTGGGGAGTGGTGCTAGAGGGAAAAATCAAATTCACCATTAATGGGAAGACCCTCACTTACGGCAAAGGAGATATATTCCACATACCTGCCGGAGTAAAACACTCAAGCAAAGTCTTTGCAAAATATGCCGACATCCAATTCTTTAATGAGAAAAAACGCTTTCGTACAAGGAGATAACCAGTGAAAGCCTATGTAATTCTGGATATTGATGTGAAAGATCCCGCTGGCTATGAGGAATACAAAAAAGTTGGTGCGTCAACCCTTGGTTTTTATGGCGGCAAACCTCTTGCGCGCGGTGGAAAAACCGAGGTCATGGAAGGCAACTGGCAGCCCAAGCGAGTAGTAATGCTTGAATTTGAAAGTATGGATGCCGCAAAAAAATGGTGGAATTCCCCTGAATACGCGAAAGCCAAGAAACTCAGACACGCCGCAGCCGAGACAAATGTCGTCTTTCTTGAAGGAATGTAATAAAATCCGGGGTTTCTTTCATGTCTACAGATAGAATGTTTCCGCTATAACTCGGTCGGCCCGCAAAATTCATCCAGTACCCGCTCCGTTACTCTCTTGCTTTTTATGCCCATATACCCTCTTTCATTCGCAAAACACACTCTTTCGTCGTTTCTTTGCTCATTTTCATGACCTCATTATTTTTGGTGTCATGATTATGAGTTAATGTGTATCTTTCGCTCCGCCAAATATCCTGTTGTTCGGCCTGAGATGATAACGTATAGTCCCATGGAATTCTGAAAGAAAGACATGTTAATGAACCCCATTAATACGAGCACGACCCCTTTGACGATTTGCCCCGGAAACTTTACAAGGGTGCTTCGGATTAGCCGTTGTGTGCTGGGCGGGGTGCTCCTGCTTTGTGCGGCTTTACCGCGCGGCGCGGAGGCTGGATTCAAACAGACAGAAAGCTGGACCAAGCAAGATGCCACGTTCGTCAACGGATTGACGACGCGAGGATATTTCGGGGCGACGTATGACGGACGTTATGTCTATTATGCGCCTTGCCGGACCAATGTCTTCCACGGGGTGGCTTTGCGCTATGACACGAGGGGTGAATTCACAGATACCAACCGTTGGGAGGCGTGGGATGCCGGGGCTACCGACGGACTGATTACAAAAGGGTATGGCGGAGCGGTATGCGACGGGCGGTATGTGTATTATGTGCCATTTGGCGATGATGTTGACCGGCACGACCGGGTTTTGCGTTTTGATACACAGGGTCCGTTCCGTGACGCCGCGAGCTGGAGCGCCTATGATGCCGCCGGCACGGATGGAATGTCGGCATTCGGATACAACGATGCGATCTTTGACGGAACGTACGTATATTTTGTGCCATATGGATATGATCCTTATGCACATGGATATGTCCTGCGCCTTGATACGCGAGCCCCGTTCAAGACGGCTGCGAGTTGGAGTTCCTACAACGCCGGCACTACAGGAGGGCTGGATACCAAAGGTTACTATGGAGGAGTTTTGGGAGGATCGTACGCATATTTCGTTCCGTTCCATGACGGGACTTATTATCACGGACGCGCTTTGCGTTATTGCACTACAGGGGACTTCACCAATACATCTTCATGGGAGTCGTTTGATGCCGGGAATGTGGGTGGCTTGAAGACGGTCGGCTACAAGGGTGCGACATATGACGGCCGGTATGTGTATTATGTGCCGTTTCGCGATGAGACGAACTGTCATGGGCGCGTCCTGCGCTATGACTCCAGTAACGCATTCACGAGCGCCGATAGCTGGTCTGTTTTTGATGCCGGCAATATTGATTCACTGGAGACCGTGGGCTATGTGGGGGCGATTTTTGATGGCCGCTATGTGACATTCATTCCTTACAACGATACGGGT
>MHBM01000012.1:0-756 GCA_001804885.1 Lentisphaerae bacterium RIFOXYA12_FULL_48_11 | reverse complement strand
TCATGGCAAGGTACTGCGCTTTGACACGCAGGGCGAGTTCACCAATCGTACAAGTTGGTCTGGATTTCAAGCGGGCAACATTGATGGTTGGTTAACCCGGGGCTATAAATATGGAACAACTGATGGAAAATATCTATATTTCACGCCCTACAACAACAGCGCTGTCTTCAGTGGAACGGCCCTGCGATATGATGCTTCTCATGCGGATTGGGAATTACGCTCTTCCACATTCCTGGGCGGCACTGGGGTGGATTGTCCGACCGCCGTGGCGCGCGATCGCCAGGGAAACATCTTTGTGGTCGGGTGGACCGACTCATCGGACTTTCCGACAAATGTGCCACTGCAGGGAACTCTGGCGGGTGGCAAAGATGCCTTTGTGGCCAAATTCGATCCCTATGGGGCTCTGATGTTTTCCACATACCTGGGAGGCGGGTCGGATGACTATGCCACAGCAGTTGCCTGTGATTCAGCCGGAAACGTTTACGTGACAGGGCATACCGGTTCACCGGATTTCCCAACCCTTAACGCCTGGGATTCCGTGCTGGATGGCACGGACGATGCGTTTGTTGTGAAGATGGCGGGGAACGGTTTGGGTCTCTTGTATTCCACGTACCTGGGCGGGAGCGGGGTGGATTTTGGATATGGTATTGCGGTGGATACGGGGTTGTCCGCGCATGTGGTTGGGAGGACCACCTCAACCAATTTCCCCTTGGTTGGTCCAGTGGACATCTACTATGCTGGAGTGGCAGAAGCATT
>MHBM01000011.1:21676-21959 GCA_001804885.1 Lentisphaerae bacterium RIFOXYA12_FULL_48_11 | reverse complement strand
TCGGCGGAAGGAGGCGGCTCAACGAACTCTGTGCCTTCGCTTATCGCTTTTAACTATGCATTAATATGCAGAATTTTACGCGTCGTCTATAATAGGCTGCAGCCTTTGTTTTGTATTTAGCGCTCGTGGACTCATCGTTTAGGTTGTAAATAGACATGAATTCTCTGAATTTTGCATTCCCACCGTTCTGCATACACAGTACCAGTTTGCTGTCCCATGAATCCATGGTAAGGGACCGCACGAAGCTCACTTGTATCCCAAATCCTCTGTGAGTTCCTGTGCA
>MHBM01000011.1:17209-21354 GCA_001804885.1 Lentisphaerae bacterium RIFOXYA12_FULL_48_11 | reverse complement strand
GCCGGGCTGGAGAATGTAATTGCCTGGTCTACAATCGTCTTCCTGGATTGATTACAGTTTTCTTTCATATGGATCGATCCTGATGTTCAGCTGTTTAGGCAGGGGTTGGGGATCAATATTAGCCACATCAAGACTTTTGTTCTCGGCTACAGACGCGGCCAGGCCGGCAATCTGGCCTGTTGTCATCCATACCGGCTCCATGCGCAGAACCGACATCGCAATATGCGTACAGGAAAGTGCCACTGGAACGAGAAGGTTGTTGAGTTTTTTCGGCAGCATTGCTTCGTAAGGAACCTGGCCGGGTTGTGCCGGGCCAGCTGCTTTTTTTGGATACCACAGGACACCTTCCATGAAACCATCCACAGTAAACCGCCGATCGTGACACGGATGCACGTCAAATGAGTGTTCTCCAATGGCGATCGGATGTTCTATTTCTGGCGTACGGCCGGTTTTCGAATCCACAGTGAAATTATGCTGTGTTACCAGCGCACGTCCTTCGATGCGACGCCCCTGCCGCACGTATATTTGCCAGGGCCAGTGGCCATTGTCCGCAAACTCATCCCGGTGCAGGCCGGCCTGCTTCCATATTGCACGAATATTCTCCGGTACGTGTGGATCGTTCTGCAGGAACCATACGTAACCTGCCGCGTGATCAACATGAAACTGTTCCAGCCGCTGGCGATGATGCCGGTTGGCTTCCGGCCACGTCCAATTTGCGCCTGGACAGTTCAGGCTGGTCAGTGCCTCGATATTACCATTTGCCTGGAACTTCCGGCCTGGTAGTGGAGTGCCGTAACCGATCGATTTGACACGACCCGAAGCGAAATCATCAAGCAACGGCAGAAAATCAGGCAGGTGCTGCTCGTAGGTTGAAGGTTTTTCTATCGGGACTTGTTTGGCCGGATCTGTGGTGAAAATCGACCGTGCGCAGAACGCCTGGATAGCCAGAGAGGGTTCGCCTGTATCGGTTGTCATGATCTGCTGGCCGGTTTTCCAGTTCATATAGTGGATGCCGGCCCTCGACTCACCGTGTTCTTCGCGGCCTTCACGGCCGACCCGGTGCGGTACTTTTGCTGCTGCGGCAAGATCACCTTCATAGGTGCCATCAATGAATGTCTTTGCCGTTACACATCGCCGTTCTCCTTTTGGTGTCTCCAGTTCCACCTGCACGATATGATTGTCAGTGATCACGACATTGATGAGGTGATGATGGCGCCATAATTGCACTCTCTCAGCTTCTGCCGCGAGCAGTTGATCAAACACACGTTCCGCGACAGATGGTTCGTAGAACCAGCCATCATGGACCAGTTTCCAGTCCGGTGAGTTTCTGCCCAGTGAACGTTGGTACTCCTCTCGCACACCCCTGATAAATTCATGAACAAATCCGCCAAACATTTCATGTCTTACTGCGTCGGTAGTACACAAACCACTGGCTGTCATGCCTCCGACGTGATTCTTGGGACACGCCAGTATTACTCTGCAACCATGACGGGCAGCCTCAATTGCGGCGGCAATACCCCCGGGTGTTGATCCATATACAAAAACGTTACAGGAAACACTGGCGGGACTGTCCTCTGATGCTTTCGCTGCCTGGGATGATGGGGTGGAAATCAAACAGTCTGCCAGAAGTGTGGCAGATGTGCTCATCTTGAGAAATTCACGTCTATTCATTGATTATTTCCTGTTGTAAACAGCGAGTATGTTCTCAGGAGGGACATCCGGCTGAAACAGATGTGCAGGACCGAGAATATAATCGCCTTTATTGAACGTTTCGCAATACCGATTCACTTCCTGACGAACCTGCTCTGGTGTTCCGAGTGTCAGTATATTCTGCATGTCGATTCCACCGTGGAAACAGATTCTGCCGCCAAAATCAGTCTTCAACCTTTCCGGTGTCATAAGTTCTCCAACTGGTTGTATGGGGTCAAGTACATCCACTCCAAGAGAGATTAGCTGTGGTATGAACTGGTGTATCAAACCGCAGCTATGGAAGAGTACTCTGCCGTTGAGGCTGTGAATATGATCAGCCATTTGCTTTATGTATGGTGCTACAAATTCCTGGAACATGGCAGGCGAGATCAGTGGACCACGCTGGGTACCCAGGTCGCTGATTAACAGGTAAATATCGATCCGGCCTTTACTCGCCTCTGCCGCGCGAGTGTAATCTTCCAGGTAGAAGTCCGTGAATTTACCCGAAAGGAAGTGAACCATTTCGGGGCGGTCGATCATATCCATAAGCCAAGCTTCCCAGCCACGTACCAGTGCGGGACGCTGCCACACATCCGCAAAGCCATAGAGCAGGGCATAAGGATCATACTTTTTGCATTGTTTTGCCAATTCCGAATAATCGAACATATCCGGGGTGGGGTATGAAAAAGTTTCCAGTTCTGCCATGCTGTCTGCATCGGCCAATGCACCTTTTGAATCTTCGCGCATTGGTCCCCATTGAGTGGGCTTGTATACATATCGTTCACCCCAGAAGTTCTGGAAGGTGCCGGGAGAGATTTCAGCTTCGTCAGGTGTTCTTGCGTTCAAGTGCCGTATGTCGATTCCAAGCAACTGCAGCACTTTTTCTTCGTCCTGATGACCTAATTTGGCGAACAGACGATTCAATGCCGGTTTTTCTGCCCAGAAATCACGGGGTATTCTGTCGGGACGTTCATGCCGAATGGCGCAGAGTACTCTTTCCCGTGAATTCATCTGGCTCTCCATTTCAAGGCAGCCTTTGGCTGCAACTAAAGGTAGGGCGCGACCGTCCATCTTCGCTCGGAAGCTACGACGGGACAAGCCGGGCGTCTTCGCTCAGAAGCTACGCCGTCCCAAGTCGGCCCCGCTACCAAATCTTCTCTGCAACAGACTATGTCACATGATGAAGAATCTGTCTTGGTTGGTTGCGACATAGTTTATGCAGAAAACGACATTTCTATATTTGTCTTGTGGCGGATGTTTATTACCATTAGCCCTTTGAGTGTTTGTAATTCTGTATTTAAGCAAAAATTATTAAAATTACCTTGATTATTATACAACTTAAGGCGTATTTTATAGCTAGTGATGGATGGTTTTTTTTAGGGGTAGTTAACTAAGGAGATGTTTGCATGAACAAAGTATGGCGCATGATGAGGCTTAGGTCCTTTACGTTGATTGAACTTCTCGTGGTTATCGCAATCATTGGTATTCTGGCGGGCATGCTCCTGCCTGTTATTGCATCTGCCCGTGAAAAGGCCCGCAGAGTGAGTTGCATGAACAACTTGGCCCAGTTTGGCAAAGCCTTGATTATGTATTCTACTGACAATAACGAGAATTTCCCCCCAAATCTTGCTGGATTGGTTAGTGGTAACTATGTTCCGGTGAAGCTCTTCAAGTGTCCTAGTGACGCTGAGAGACAGATGGCTGGTCGAGTGGAAGATATAACAGGTGATGCTGATAAATTTTGCAGTTACAATAGAGTAGTGAAATATTTAAATGGCTCTGTTCAGGCAAATGTTTCGGCTTCAACACCGGCAAGTTGCATGCTTTTGTGTGATAAAAATGGATCAGTGACAAAAGTGATAGAAGGTCCGACAGGTTTTGGTGGTAATCATCCCGGCAAAACTGGCGGTGGAAATATTCTGTATGCCGATGGACACGTCTCGTGGGTTCCAATAGGGACGACTTCTGTGGATTCTAATTCCTGGGGGTATTGCAGTAGTATAAGTAACATTATTGGTGAAGCAGAACTTGCAACGGTTGAGATATACTAAAAAGCTGGCAATATTCTAGATCGTTTCTTTTGAAGGCTGAAAGGCGGAATGCTTTTCAGCCTTCGTTTTTTTATCTCTACCTTGTTATTTTTCTATGCTATTGTTCATGATGAGTTCTGATTGATGAAAATGATAATTGCCAGGGTTGTTGTTGATGTTGCGTCTGATCGTGAATTTGATTACCTGGTTCCTCCCTCTATTCAATCCAATCTGAAGATTGGTTCCAGGGTGAATGTTCCGTTTGGGAAAATGTTCACAGCCGGTTATGTGGTGGGATTTATTGAGCAGTCAGCTTTTGCCAAGCTTAGAGAAATCGAGTCCATCGTTGGTGTTGCGCCATTTATTGATGAGGAAATGCTGAAGCTTGCAAAGTGGATGGCTGCTTATTACTGCGTTTCAATTGAG